>JAJQBG010000323.1 GCA_021203405.1 Bacteroides sp. | reverse complement strand
AGATATTTTACCCAACACCTTTTATCCCGCATACGGGCGGAGCGATACCGCCCGTATGTACCATTACCCCCTTTTGATACCCCTTCCCTTTTTAAGTAAACTATCTTCTCTTTTTTCACCTGTATAAAAAATAATGTATGACAAGAGTAGTATGCTGTTGCCTTCTTGCCGCTACGATCCTTTCCTGTTCCCCCAACAGGCCGGGTAAGGGTAAAGATACACAAATAGAAAATAGAGTAGAAGAGCTCCTAGGTAAAATGACCCTTCAGGAAAAGATCGGCCAGATGAACCAGTTAAGTCCCTTCGATGGGATTGACGAGGCTATGACCAGCCTGATCAAAGAGAGAAAAGTAGGCTCCTTCCTCAACCTTACCGATCCTGCCGTGGTGAACAAGGCGCAGGAGATCGCCGTTAAAGAATCCCGCCTGGGTATTCCCATCCTGATGTCGCGGGATGTGATCCACGGTTATAATACCATCTTTCCCATTCCCCTGGGGCAGGCAGCCACATTCAATCCCGAAATAGTAGAAGCCGGCGCCCGTGTAGCCGCTATTGAAGCTACCGCAGACGGCATCCGCTGGACCTTTGCCCCCATGATCGATATCTCCCGCGATCCCCGCTGGGGACGTATAGCCGAAAGCTGCGGAGAAGATCCCTACCTCTCTTCCGTGATGGGAGTAGCCATGGTACGCGGTTTCCAGGGAGATTCTTTATCCGATCCCACCGCCATGGCCGCCTGTGCCAAACACTTTGTAGGCTACGGAGCAGCCGAAGGCGGTAAAGACTATAATTCAACCTTCATTCCCGAACGCCTGCTGCGCGATGTCTATTTTCCCCCCTTTGAAGCAGCAGCCAAAGCCGGATGCGCTACCTTTATGACCTCGTTCAACGATAACGACGGTATACCCGCCACCGGCAACCCCTTTATTCTGCGGACCGTTCTGCGTGACGAGTGGAAGTACGACGGCATGGTCGTAACCGACTGGGCCTCTGCTACCGAAATGATCGCCCACGGCTTCTGTAAAGATGCCAAAGAGGCCGCCGAAAAGTCCGTTAATGCCGGTGTCGATATGGAGATGGTAAGCGGCTCCTTTATCGCTCATCTCGAAGAACTGGTAAAAGAGAAAAAAGTCTCCGTAGCTACTATTGACGATGCAGTCCGTAATATCCTGCGTCTCAAATTCCGCCTCGGACTCTTCGATAACCCCTACGTACTCACAGACCAGTCTGTCAAATATGCGGATGCTCACCTGGCCAAAACCAAAGAGGCCGCCGAACAATCCGCTATTCTGCTGAAGAACGATAAACAGACCTTACCCCTTACCGGTAAAGTACGCACCATTGCCGTAGTAGGCCCATTGGCAGACGCTCCCCACGATCAGATGGGAACCTGGGTCTTTGATGGTCAGAAAGAACATACTGTAACCCCACTCGCTGCCCTGCGTGACATGTATGGTGACCAGGTCAACATCCTTTACGAACCCACCCTTGCCTACAGCCGCGACAAACAAACCGCAGGTATCAGCAAAGCAGTAGCAATAGCAAACCGGGCCGATGTCGTGATCGCTTTTGTCGGTGAAGAGTCCATTCTTTCCGGAGAAGCACACTCCCTGGCCGATATTAACTTACAAGGCGCCCAGTCTGAACTGATTGCCGCCCTGGCCAAAACAGGCAAACCCCTGGTGACCGTAGTTATGGCAGGACGACCCCTGACCATTGGCCGGGAGATCGAAGCATCCGCTGCCGTTCTCTACTCCTTCCATCCCGGAACGATGGGAGGTCCCGCCATTGCCGACCTGCTCTTTGGCAAATCGGTTCCCAGCGGTAAAACCCCCGTTACCTTCCCCAACATGGTGGGACAGGTACCCATCTATTATGCACAGCACAACACCGGACGTCCCCCGGCCGTAACGAAGTATTGCTGAATGATATTCCCGTAGAAGCCGGACAAACCTCCCTGGGATGTACCTCCTTCTACCTGGATGCCGGGTTTGATCCCTTGTTCCCCTTTGGTTACGGATTATCCTATACCACCTTCAGCTACACCGACCTGCAACTTGCCGAAGCGAACCTGAAAACAAACGGTACCCTGACCGCCAGTGTACAACTTACCAACACCGGCAGCTATACCGCTACCGAAGTGGTTCAACTCTATGTACAGGATAAAGTAGGTTCCGTCACCCGTCCGGTCAAAGAGCTTAAAGGTTTTCAGCGCATTACCCTGGAACCCGGCGAAACAAGAACCGTTACCTTCTCCCTGCCCGTGAGCGAACTTGCTTTCTGGAACATCGATATGAAGAAGGTAGTAGAACCCGGGGATTTCAGACTCTGGATCGGAACAAACTCTCAGGAGGGACTCTCTGCTGACTTTGAAGTACTGTAACCCCATCATAAAAATAGGTATGAAAAAGATAATTTTTGCATTTTCGTGGGTATTAGTACTTATGTCCTGTCAGCAGAGTGGGGCACAGCGCGAAGCTGTGCCCGCTCCTGACTCCTTTGTGCGCATCGCAGGTCCCGATCTGATCCAACCCGACGGCAGCAAGCTCTTTATTAAAGGTACCAACCTGGGTAACTGGCTCAACCCCGAAGGCTATATGTTCGGTTTTAGCAAAACAAACTCCCCCCGTTTCATCAACGAGATGTTCTCCCAGCTGGTAGGGCCCGATTTTACAGCCGAATTCTGGCGTGCCTTCAAAGATAACTATATTACCCGCAAAGACATTGAGTTTATCGCCTCTACCGGATCGAACACCATCCGTCTTCCTTTTCACTATAAACTCTTTACAGACGAGGATTACATGGGGCTCACCGCTAACCAGGATGGTTTTGCCCGGATAGACAGTGTCGTTACCTGGTGCCGGGATAACAACCTCTGGCTGATCCTGGATATGCACGATGCACCCGGCGGACAGACCGGCGATAACATTGACGACAGTTATGGTTATCCCTGGTTGCTCGAAAGTGAAGCCAGCCAGCAACTCTTTTGCGATATCTGGCGCAGGATAGCCGATTACTATAAACACGAACCGGTTATCCTGGGGTATGAGCTTATTAACGAACCCATTGCCCACTACTTTGAGAACCAGGACGAACTCAACGCTAAGCTGGAGCCTCTCTATGCCCGCGTTTCTAAAGTGATCCGCGAAGTAGATCCCAACCATATTATCCTGATCGGCGCACCTCAGTGGAACAGTAACTTCAAACCCTTCAGGGATGGTAGTTACGACGATAACATCATGTACACCTGCCACCGGTACGGAGGCGATCCTACCGCAGAAGCTATCCGGGAGTATATCAGCTTCCGTGACAGTGTCAACCTCCCCATGTATATGGGCGAGATCGGCCATAACACCGACGCCTGGCAGGCCACCTTCTGTAAAGTGATGGAAGATAATAATATTGGTTGGACCTTCTGGCCCTATAAGAAGAAAGACGACTCCTGTTTGATGGGGATCCGGACACCGGAGAACTGGGACCAGGTGATCGCCTTCTCCGAAGCCCCCCGCGGCAGTTATCAGGAGATCCGGGAAGCCCGCCCCTCACAGGAGGTAGCCCGGAAAGCGATAATGGACTTTATAGAGAACAGTAAATGTGAAAACTGTATGCCGCAGGTGGGGTATATCCGCTCCTTAGGCTTACAAATAAATGAGTAATAAATCAAATAAGGATACCATGAAAAAATTGATTCTTTCGGGGATGCTGGCCCTGTCTGTCGGAGCCGTTTCGCAGGCACAACCCATTCCCGTCTATCTGGACGATAGTAAACCCATTGAAGAAAGAGTAGAAGACGCCCTCACACGCATGACACTGGAAGAGAAGATTGGAATGGTCCATGCCCAGTCCAAATTCTCTTCCCCCGGAGTAGCCCGCCTGGGTATTCCCGAAGTATGGACCACCGATGGTCCCCACGGCATTCGTTCCGAAGTACTCTGGGACGAGTGGGAACAGGCAGGCTGGACCAACGACTCCTGTGTTGCTTTTCCCGCCCTTACCTGCCTGGCCGCCTCCTGGGATCCTGAGATCTCCCTGCTCTATGGACAGAGCATTGGCGAGGAAGCCCGTTACCGGAACAAGTTAATGCTGCTGGGGCCCGGTATCAACATCTATCGTACCCCCCTGAACGGACGTAACTTCGAATATATGGGGGAAGACCCCTATCTGGCCGGCCGGATGGTCGTTCCCTACATACAGGGAGTACAGCAGAACGGTGTGGCCGCCTGTGTAAAACACTATGCACTGAACAACCAGGAGGAGAACCGCCACACCACCAATGTAATTGTAGACGACCGCGCCCTGTATGAGATCTATCTCCCCGCTTTCAAAGCAGCCGTACAGGAGGGAAATGCCTGGGCTATGATGGGCTCCTATAACCTCTATAAAAACCAGCAGGGATGTCACAACCAGTATCTGCTGAACGACATCCTGAAAGGGGAATGGGGCTTTGACGGAGTAGTGGTCTCCGACTAGGGAGGCACCCACAACACCTGGGAAGCCATCTTCAACGGACTCGATATGGAGTTCGGAAGCTGGACAGACGGACTCTCCGAAGGAGCCAGCAATGCCTACGATTTTTATTACCTGGCAAACCCTTACCTAAACCTGATCAAAGAGGGTAAAGTAGGAACCAAAGAGCTGGACGATAAAGTAAGACGCATTCTCCGCCTCACCTACCGCACCACCATGGACCACAACCGTCCTTACGGTGCCTTCTGTTCCGAAGCCCATTTTGCCGCCGCCCGTAAGATCGGTGAAGAGGGAATTGTTCTGCTGCAAAACCAGAACAATACACTTCCTATCGATCTGGACCAGGTAAAAAAGATCGCTGTTATCGGTGAGAACGCCGTGAAGATGATGACAGTTGGAGGAGGAAGCTCCTCCCTGAAGGTAAAATATGAACTTTCACCCCTGGATGGCATCCGTAGCCGGGTCGGTAACAGAGCCGAAGTGATCTACGCCCGTGGCTATGTAGGAGATGTAGGCGGCGAATACAACGGCGTACTCTCCGGTCAGGACCTTACCGACAACCGTTCTGCCGCCCAGCTCATCGCCGAAGCAGTAGAAGTAGCCCGCAGTGCCGATTATGTCATCTTTATAGGAGGACTCAATAAAAGCGATCACCAGGATGCCGAAGGAGCCGACCGTACCCAACTCGGTTTACCCTACGGACAGGATGAAGTGATTACCGCCCTGGCCAAAGCCAATAAGAACTTAGTGGTGGTCAATGTCTCCGGTAACGCCGTAGCCATGCCTTGGGTCAAAGAGGTTCCCGCTATTGTACAGGCCTGGTACCTGGGTACCGAAGCCGGCAGCGCCCTTGCTTCCGTACTGGTAGGCGATGTCAACCCATCCGGTAAACTACCCTTTACCTTCCCCGTGCGTCTGGAAGATGTAGGTGCCCACAAAGTAGGAGAGTACCCCGGAGTTCCCCGGAACGACGGCAGCAACATTGTCGATGAAAAGTACAACGAAAGCATTTTTGTAGGATATCGCTGGGCCGATAAAGAGAAGATCAAACCCCTCTTCCCCTTCGGACACGGATTAAGCTATACCACCTTCAGTTATGGAAAAGCAGTAGCCGATAAAAAGGTAATGGGAGAGAATGAAACCCTTACTATCACCATACCCGTGACCAATACCGGAAACCGGGAGGGTGCCGAAGTGGTACAGCTCTATATCAGCGATCTGAAATCCTCCCTGCCTCGTCCTGTAAAAGAGCTGAAAAAGGATTCAGTAAGGTAAGGCTGGCCCCCGGCGAGACCAAAGAGGTTACCTTCACCCTTGCCAAAGATGCCCTGAGTTTCTTTGACGATACCCGTCACGAGTGGGTGGCAGAACCCGGTAAATTTGAAGCTGTGGTAGCAGCCTCTGCTACCGATATCAAATCAAAAGTTGGATTTGAATTAAAATAATTAGTTAAGCGTTATAGGTTAAAGGTTTGTTACTAACGAGGGAGAGCCGGTCGCAGGGAATGCGATCGGCTTTTCTGTTATTGCTTTATTCGTTCTTTTTTTTCAACTGTTTTGGGCATAGCCATCAGATACTGTGTTAAAATCCAAATTTATGTTCGATTATTTTTG
>JAJQBG010000297.1 GCA_021203405.1 Bacteroides sp. | reverse complement strand
GGCATATCTTTTGTGCTTCACCTCAAATTTTCAACCGACGACTCTCCTCACAACATACAGATTGGTTATCTTTGCACAAAAATATGGTAAAGATAGATTTAAAGACCCTTTCGGAGAGAGCCCGGCGAGCCTCTAAAGAGAACAAGCAGTTTTTTAAGACTCTCAAAAAGAACAGGCAACGCGAACTGGACGATGTCATTCACCGGATACACCAGGAAGTATTCGACGAGACAGACTGCCTGGAATGCGGGAACTGTTGCCGTAGCTTAGGCCCGCTTATTACCGACCGTGACATAGAGCGAATGGCCCAGGCCTTACGTAAAAAACCCTCTGAAGTTGCAGAAACATACCTGAGGATCGACGAGGACAACGATTATGTTTTCAAATCCATGCCCTGTCCCTTTTTGGGAACAGATAATTACTGTTGCATCTACGAAGACCGTCCCAAAGCCTGCCGGGAGTACCCCCCATACCGATCGGAAGAAATTCTACCAGCTCTATTCGCTCTCCATTAAAAACAGCACCACCTGTCCTGCCGTACTCGAAATTCTGGAAAGATTAAGAAAAGAATTTTAGAGACTTCCCGTCCTACTTATCCTGTCTTCCCTGTACATTTACAATCACCCCATTTCAGGGAGATAAAAAACCTCCCTTTCCGTAAACAAAGAGTACCATTTTCCGGTTACTTAAGTAAGAATATTAACGGAATAAAAACACACCTTTTGGAAAAAGTATTTATTATCGGCTCCGGCTTTTCGGGCCTTTCGGCTGCCTGCTATATGGCAAAAGAGGGGTTCGACGTGACCGTTGTGGAGAAAAACAACACAATAGGCGGGCGGGCACGCCAGTTCTCTCACCATGGATTTTCATTTGATATGGGGCCCACCTTTTACTGGATGCCCGATGTTATGGAAAATTTCTTCAGGGATTTTGGTAAAAAGAGTTCCGATTTTTACCAGCTCATACGGCTCGATCCGGGCTATGAGATCTATTTCGACCGGAGAGATTCGGTGAAACTTCCGGCAGATTTTAAGGGCATAGAGGATACATTTGAGCAGTACGAACCGGGAAGCAGCCGGTTCCTGGACCGTTTTCTGAAAGAGGCAGAATACAATTACCATGTAGCCATGGATAAAGTTGTACACCGGCCCGGCAAATCACCGCTGGAGTTGATCATACCCGAAACCCTGGGAAGAGTGTTACAGTTTGTAACAAGCCTGAGTTATACCGTAAACCGGAACCTCAAAACAGAGAGGCTGCGACAAATACTGGAATTTCCGGTACTCTTTCTGGGGGCAAAACCTTCGGATATCCCCTCGTTCTACCGCTTTATGAACTATGCAGATATGAAGCTGGGTACCTGGCATGTACGGGGAGGTATGTACCAGATGGCACAAGGAATGAAAAAACTGGCAGAAGAGTCCGGGGTTACATTTATGACCTCTGCTACCGTAGAAAAGATAGTAGTGCACAACCGGAAAGTAAACGGTATCCGGATTAACGGACAAAGCTACCCCGCATGGTTGATCATATCCGGCGCAGATTATCACCATACAGAATCGCTCTTAGAAGATGAATACCGCAACTATCCGGAAAGTTACTGGAAAAAACGGGTGATGGCCCCCTCAGGTATGCTCTTCTATGTAGGTTTTAATAAAAAACTAAAAAATGTTTCGCACCATACACTCTTTTTCGATACCGATTTTGAACAACATGCCTGGAAGATATACGATGATCCCGGATGGCCTTCACGCCCACTCTTCTATGCAAGTTTTCCTTCCATTACCGATCCTGAACTGGCACCCGAGGGTAAAGAGGAAGCTATTATCCTGATACCGGTAGCTTCCGGCCTGCAGGATAATCCGCAGCTCAGGGAGTTTTATTTCCGGCAGATCATTACCCAGATGGAACGACTTACCGGGCAGGAATTACGTAATTCGATACTCTTTTGTAAGAGTTACGGTCCTTCCGATTTTATGCGGGATTACCACGCTTATAAAGGGAATGCCTACGGGCTGTTAAATATACTGATGCAGACTGCTTTTTTAAAACCCAAGATAGAGAACCGGAGAGTGCGGAACCTCTTCTATACAGGGCAACTCACGGTACCCGGGCCGGGTGTACCACCCGCTATCATCTCCGGAAAGATCGCAGCAGGACTGGCAACCTCCTGTTTAAGAGATAAAAAACGATAGAAAGATATAGATATGGATGAGCTGTTTCGGGATGTATGCTTTAGAACAAGCCGGGTGGTGACAGATATGTACAGCGCCTCCTTCTCCATCGGAGTACGGTGCCTGGGAGAGAATATACGGGAGGGTGTTTACAGCGTTTATGGTTTTGTAAGGCTGGCGGATGAGATAGTGGATACCTTCCACCACTGCAACAAAGCTAAATTACTGGATGAGCTGGAAGAAGAGTACTATCGGGCACTGCGTGAAGGGATCAGTCTGAATCCGATCGTACACGCTTTTCAGCATACGGTATGCCGGTATCACATTGATGATGAACTGGTACAGGCTTTCCTCAGGAGCATGCGGAGTGATCTTTACCGGAGTACCTACGACGAAATAGACTTTAAGGAGTATCTATGGCTCTGCCGAGGTAGTAGGATTGATGTGCCTGAAGGTATTTGTAGAAGGAGACCAGAAACGTTATACAGAACTAAAGCCCTATGCCATGCGGTTGGGAGCAGCTTTCCAGAAGATCAACTTTCTGCGGGATATGCGGCACGATGTGCAAAAGCTCAACCGGGTCTATTTTCCTTTACTGGAGGTAAAAAGCTTCAATGATAATACGAAACAACAAATATTAGATGATATTTTCGAGGATTACCAGGAGGCCGAAAAAAGGATCCGGCAACTTCCTCCCTCCTCCCGCTGGGGAGTCTATACAGCCTATCTATACTACCGGCGGCTAACCCTGCTTATTGAACGCACACCAGCCGAAGTATTGATGCAAAAACGGATCCGGGTATCTAACAGAGAAAAGCTATGGCTTTTCGGACAAGCCTATTTAAATGCAAAAATATATTGAAGAAGTGATCCTTGTCGATGAGCAGGATACACCATTGGGAACAATGGAGAAACAGGAGGCCCATGAAAAGGGTGAATTGCACCGGGCTTTTTCAATCTTTTTGTTCGATTCTGCAGGAAGACTCCTGCTCCAGCAACGAGCCTGGGGCAAGTATCATTCAGCCGGACTGTGAACAAATAGTTGTTGCAGCCATCCTGCCCCCGGAGAGAAAACAGTCTATGCAGCCCGAAGACGGCTTCTGTTTGAGATGGGACTGGAAACCCCATTAGAGTATCTCTTCAGGTTCCATTACAAAGCCCCTTTTGTAAATGGACTGTATGAGCACGAAATTGATCATGTATGGGTGGGATGGTGTGATACACCTCCCCGCATTCATCCGGAAGAGGTAGCAGCTTACTGTTACAAATACCCCGAAGAGATACGGCAGGAGCTCAGGCAATATCCCGAAAAATATACAGCCTGGTTCCGTATTATTTTTGAAAAAGTAGTAACCTCTATGGAACAAATTTACAAAGAAAATAAGATATGAAGATCGGAGTAATCGGTTCAGGTATCAGCGGTCTGGCCATCAGTATACGACTGGCAGTCCGGGGTGCAAACATCACTGTATATGAAAAGAACAGGGTGCCCGGAGGAAAAATAGCTGAAATAAGAAGCGAAGGCTTTCGTTTTGATACAGGCCCCTCACTCTTTACCCTTCCTCAGTTAGCTCAGGAACTCTTTACTCTGGCCGGAGAGCGGATGCCGGATTGGATTCCCTACAGGAACCTTACCTCCAACTGCCTCTGTTTTTCCCCGATGGCAGCCGGCTTAACTTTTACCAGCACAAAGAAGAACTCCTGACAGCCTTACAGGAGGGTGGTTTCGAAGCACCCTCCTCAGTATTTAAAAGGCTCGAAGCCTCCCGGGAAATATACGAGCTGGGAGCTCCCGTCTTTCTTTTCAGCAATTTCCATAAGCTTTCTAACTTTAACACCCCACCTTTCAAAAAGGTGGCCCTTAAACTCTATAAATTAGATTTTCTGCGAACCATGCATCAGGCCAACCGGAGCGCTTTCCGGGACACCCGGCTGGTTCAGCTCTTCGATCGCTATGCGACCTATAACGGTTCAAGCCCTTACCGCTGTCCCGCTACCCTTAATATGATCGCACACCTGGAGAACAATATAGGCGCCTGCTTTCCGGAACAGGGTATGTATAGCATTGTGGATGCACTTTACAGACTGGCACTCAAACTAAAAGTAGAGTTCCGGTTAGATACACCCGTTAAAAAAATCCAAGTAGAAGAGAAGAGAGTAACAGGCGTCATAACCGACCAGGGCGTAGAACCCTTAGACTGTCTGGTATCAGCAGGAGATGTACGCTACACCATTAATCATTTGTTGAACGACTATCCCTATAAACAGATCGTTAACCGGATGGAACCCTCCTCTTCCACCCTTATCTTCTATTGGGGTATCAACCGTACCTTCCCGGAGCTGGAACTACACAATATTCTCTTTTCAAAAGATTATAAGAGCGAATTCAAACACCTGTTCCGGGAAAAAATACTGGCAGATGACCTCACGGTCTATATCTTTATCAGTTCCAAAATAGTCAGAACAGATGCCCCGCAAGGATGTGAGAACTGGTTTGTTATGGTCAACGCACCTGCCGATCACGGACAACAGTGGGAAGAGATGGTAGCACGGGCCCGCAGGCAGATCGTTGCTATCATCAACCAACGGCTCAGTACCGATATAGAATCCCATATTATTACGGAGAGAATAGCTACGCCCGTAGATATTAAAAGAAATACCCTGAGTATGCAGGGAGCCCTGTATGAAAGTTCATCCAACTCCATGTTCTCTGCTTTTCTACGCCATCCCAATCAGGCATTCGGTATATCCAATCTCTTTTTTGCAGGAGGAACAGTACATCCGGGTGGTGGCATCCCGCTTTGCTTAGCCAGTGCAAAAATTGTAGACGAAGAGATCGCAAAATCCCTATGAACGAAAAGTTGCTCAAACTAACCGCAGAGAGAGATGCCGTTTAACTTTATCCGGTTTTACCTGGTAGGGCTGGTACTCTTTTTTATTCCCGCTACCCGGGGAGTGTTTGTGTGGCTTACACCGCTGTCACTCCTGTTAGTTATCGGGATCATACTCTTTTATCACCGGAACTGGAACTACCGTACCCTGGGATGGTTTTCCTTTATTATCCTCTCTTCCTTCCTGGTAGAGATGGCAGGAGTTAACACCGGGATTATATTCGGCAATTACCGGTACGGAGAAGGATTAGGACCCAAACTATACGGAACGCCCCTTATTATCGGGCTCAACTGGCTCTACCTCACCTATTCCACCCACGATATTGCCTCGCGGTTGTTTCGTAACCCGGTAGCAGTTATTACAACAGGAGCCGGATTAATGGTCCTGTATGACGTGGTGTTGGAACAAGTAGCCCCCCTTATGCAGATGTTGTGTTTTACCTCTATGCAACCCCCGCTCGCTAATTATCTCGTATGGTTCCTACTGGCCCTTGTATTCCACACAGGTTTTTCCGTATGCCGCATTCCTACCGGTAACTATCCGGCGCGCATGCTCTTTTACATACAACTTCTCTTCTTTATACTGATCCTGTTGTTTCACGCACTCTTACCCCTATGATCAAAGCCAATCATACTTTCCTGGGTAAACAGGTATGCAGCTTTTATGCCGGATACAAACTGGAGCAGGCTTTCCGGACCATTGAGATCCGGGGAGACCAGGCAGATCTCCAATTACCGGTATTAATACTTGCCAACCACTTCTCAAAATGGGACGGCTTTATTCAATACCGGATCAACCGGATACTCTACCGGCGGAAGTTCCATGTTATGATGCTGGAAGAACAACTGCTGAAACATCCTATTCTAAGAAAAGGAGGAGCTTTCTCCGTGCGGAAAAACTCCCGAGAGAGTCTGGAGAGTTTACGTTACACACTGGGACTGCTACGCAACCGGAACAACCTGGTGCTCCTGTTTCCACAAGGCAAGATAGAGACCCTCTATACAGAACCCTACAGATTCCAGAGTGGAATTAGTTATCTGTTAAAACGGCTGGAAAAACCGGTTTAGCTGGTACTCAATGCCAATCTCATTGACTACTTCTCCTTCTACAAACCTGCACTTACCTGTTATTTGAAAGTAATACGGTACGAACCCGGTACCTCGTTAAAGAATATAGAATCCTTGTATAATGAGTTTATCAACTCCTGCAAAAAACAGCAATACGAGTCATGGAACAGGTAGGATGGAAACTCTTTTTTTAGGAACAGCCCGCTTTTGTGTGGCGCTGGTCAATCTTATTTCTCCCCTGGCACTACCCAAAAGATATCCCGATTTTACCCCCCCGTAAATTATCCATTCTGATCCCGGCCCGGAACGAAGAGAAGAATATCGGCCATCTGCTTCACGATCTCGGTTCACTCTCCTACCCACATATAGAGATCATAGTGTATGATGATGAATCCACAGACCGTACGGTAGAGATCGCTGCCTCTTACCTCCCGTCACTTCCGGAACTCCGTATTATACGGGGTACCCCTCCCCCTCCCGGATGGCTGGGCAAGAATTATGCCTGCTACCAACTAGCAAAAGAGGCCCGGGGAGGAAAGTTACTTTTTTTAGATGCCGATGTACAGGTCGATAAACATTTTCCGGAACGGATACTGGCCTGTTCAGAGCAGTATCAGACAGCCTTACTCTCTATCTTTCCCCAACAACTCACGCCCGACTGGGGGAGCCGTCTCGTAGTACCCGTTATGAACTGGATATTGCTGAGCCTCCTGCCCCTTATCTTAGTAAGAATATCGCCAATGGTATCCCTTACGGCAGCCAATGGTCAGTGCATGCTTTTTGAAACAAGAGCCTACCGGGAGACAGAACCTCACCGGGTCTGCCGGGATAAAGCAGTAGAAGATATGGCTATTATGAAACTTTTTAAAAAGAAGAAGCTGCGGGTAGCTACCCTCCTGGGTACCGGAAACATATATTGCCACATGTACCGGGAACTGCAGGAAGGAATCAACGGTTTCACCAAAAATATAGTAGAAATGCTGGGAGGTATTCCCCTGTTGGCTCTGCTCTTTGTAACAGCCATTACCGTAGCTCCGGTATGGATCTGGTTTTACCTATCTCCCGGCCTGTCGGCCATTTATATCGCGTTAATGGTACTCATGCATATATTTATATCAATAAAAAGCCGACAGCAAACAGGACTGAACCTGTTATTGCTACTGCCGCAACTAATTATAATATGGATCATTCTGCTTAAGGCTTTAGCCGGACGGAAAAAACAAAAAATTATATGGAAAGAAAGAAATATCTACTCCTGATCCTACTGCTGGCCGGTCTGGAGATAAGTACCGTATACGCCCGTACCTCCTACCGGGAGCAGATCTATCAGGCTTATATCACCGGTGATATGGATCACTGGAAACAGGTGCTGGACGAAATGGAGACTCACCTTCAGCTCTGCCGACCAGCAACTGGAACTTATCCATTACTATTACGGCTACATTGCCTTCCTGCTAAACGAAGAGCGCACCAAAGAAGCTAAACCCTATATCGAAAAAGGAGAAAAGCTGATCAAAGAGGTCCTGAAAGAACGACCCGAAAGCGGAGCCGCACACGCCTTTAAAGGATCCTACGGCAGCTTTAAAATCGCCATTAACAAAATAAAAGCCGTTACACTGGGGCCGGAAAGTATGAAGCAGATCAACAAAGCTTACAAGTTGGATCCGACGGACGTACAGGTAGTAGCCGATAAAGCAAACCTGCTTTACTACACCCCGGGCATTATCGGAGGAAACAAAAAGAGGCCATAAACCTGTATAAACGCGCCATCTCTCTGATAGAAGAGAAAAACGAAACAGAAAAAACTGGTTCTACCTCAACCTGCTGACACTACTGGGGCAACACGCAGAAGCCGGTAATGATCTCACCGAAGCAGCCATATATTACCGGAAAGCCCTGAGTAAGGAGCCCGGGTTCAAATGGGTAAAAGAAGAACTCTATCCGGAGCTACTCAGAAAACTACACTGATATTTTTCCCCGGAGGATTACCAACACCCTCACAAACATAATACCCATCCGATATACCCAAAAACAGCTATCAGACCATTAAAAGTATCCTCTGTTACTATAATCTCATCCTAAGTTTTTATAACTTTGTCCCCAATTTAAAACAGAAGAAAAAAACTTTAACGATAAACAGACAAATACAAACAATGATTGGATTAGCATCAGACCACGCAGGCTATGAGTTAAAAGAACAACTCAAAACACTTTTGCAACAAAGAGGACTACTATTTAAAGATTACGGAACCCACAGTGCAGCAAGCTGCGATTACCCGGATTATGCCCACAAACTCGCAGAAGCCATTGAAGAGGGTGTTTGCCAACAGGGAATAGCCGTGTGCGGAAGCGGCACCGGCATCAACATTACCCTGAATAAGCACAGCAAAATACGGGCAGCCCTTTCGTGGATACCAGAAATAGCAGCCCTTACCAGAAGCCACAACGATGCCAATGTACTGGTACTGCCCGGCCGTTTTATCCATGTAGAGCAGGCAGAAAAGATACTGGATGCTTTCCTGACCACCCCCTTTGAAGGAGGCAGACACCAGCAGCGAGTATATAAAATTCCCACCCCACAGCTCTAAATTCCCAAAGAACGAATGAATAGTATAGAAGAGGCCCTGGAAGAGATAAGAAAAGGAAAACCGGTTCTTGTAGTAGACGATGAAGACCGCGAGAACGAAGGAGATTTTGTCGTTGCCGCACAATTGATCACTCCGGAAACAGTAAACTTTATGCTGACACAAGGACGCGGCATATTGTGTGTATCGCTTACAGAAGAGCGATGCGAAGAGTTACGCCTGCCAATGATGGAACCGGATAACACCTCTCTCTGCGGTACTCCCTCTACCGTATCAGTAGATCTGCTGGGCCCGGAAATGAGTACAGGAGTAGCGGCAAAAGAGCGCGCCGCCACCATCCGCGCACTGGCAGACAGCCGGTTCACTGCTGCCGACTTTGGCCGTCCCGGACATATTTTTCCCCTGAAAGCCCGGAAAGAGGGCGTACTTATACGTCCCGGCCATACAGAAGCCGCAGTAGACCTCGCCCGGCTGGCGGGTTTAAAGCCGGCAGGAGCCATTATCGAGGTAATGAATGAAGATGGAACCATGGCACGATTGCCGCAACTCAAAGAACTGGCTACCCGTTTCGGTTTAAAATTAGTCTCTATTGCAGATTTAATCGATTACCGTAAAAGCAGATCGTGCTGAAAAAACTGGATCTCCGTAATAACAGCTCTTTCTCCTGGAAAAGGCACCTTAACCCGGAGCAAAGAACACTATTCTTTTTCTCAGCTATACAGGTATACATTATATGAATATACTTATTGTAGAAGACAACAGCCGCATCAGCGAATTTGTAGTAAAGGGACTGGAAGAAAATGAGTTCTCTGTAGTGTTGGCAGAGAACGGAACAGAGGCACGCCGGCTTATCGGGGAAAAAGAGTGGGATTTAATCCTACTCGATATTATGCTACCGGATATAGATGGGATAGAGTTGTTACAATTTACCCGGTATAAAAAGATCAACACCCCGGTACTGGTCATCAGCGCATTGAGTGATGCGGAAGATAAGATCAAAGCGCTGGATTACGGAGCAGACGGATACCTGACCAAACCCTTCCTTTTCAGGGAACTGCTCGCCTATGTAAATGCTCTCACAAGGCGGGCTAAGATCTCCTCCTATAAAGAACCCTCAGAAATTCTCTGTTGTGATGATCTGACTCTCGATGTAGAAAAACACCTGGTAAAAAGAGGAGAACGCGAGATAAACCTGACCATGCAGGAGTTTAAACTACTCAAAATATTGCTGGAGAACAAAGGCAAAGTAATGTCGCGTGCTCAACTGCTCAGTGACATCTGGGGGGTAAATTACGACCCCAATACCAATATTGTAGATGTCTATATATCCTATCTGCGTAATAAAATAGATACCGAAGAACACCACAAGCTGATCAAAACAATCAAAGGGCGCGGTTACATGATACAAACCCCGGAATAACAAGACAGGCCAACAATGAAAGTAAAAACCCGCTTAAGCCTCTACTGCTCCCTGATCTTCGGGATCATTTTTGCCCTGGTATCTATCTCTATATACCAGCTTTATTCCCATACGGTGCAGCGATCTATCTATAACAACCTCCGGAAAACAGCCTGGGTAGCAGCCTGGTTCTACCTCGAAGAGGATGAACTCACCGAGAAAGAGTTTGAAAAAGTAAAACAGCAATTCAAAGAGGTAGACGCAGGAGTCGTCTACCAGCTATACGATGTACACAATATCATTGTTTTCGGGGAGCCCTCACATCCTGTTCCCGGACATTTTGTAGAAAAAATACGTTCTGTGAAACAGATGAGTTTTAAGACAGAAAATGATTTCTGTTACGGTATGTTCTACACAGACAACCAGGGAGATTTTGTGGTTATTGCCAAAGAAGACCGGTCTGCCCTGGGAAACCAGGTACAACTCCTGCTATGGATCCTTATTCCGGCTTTTTTATCGGTATGCTCGCCATTGTACTATTGAGCCGTTGGGTAGCCCGCCTGGCCTACCGGCCTTTCAGTGAAGTAACCCGGCAGGTAAACAACATTTCTACGCACGATCTCAATGTTCCGATCTAGTCGCCCGGCACCAAAGACGAATTACACGAGCTGGTAGATACTTTTAACCATCTCCTCAGCAAGATAGCAGATACCCTGATCATCCAGAAGAACTTTGTAAAATATGTTTCCCACGAGTTTAAAACACCCTTAGCCTCTATGCTGGGAAATATAGACCTCTTTACTACACGCGACCGCACTCCGCAGGAGTACCAGGTGCTCGCAGAAAAGCTAACCGGGCAGATCGCCCAGATGGAAAAGATACTGGAGACCCTTATTATTATCTCCGACCTCAAAGAGGAAAGAGAGGCAGTTAACTCTTCCCGCATTGACGAAGTGATCTGGGAGATCATCAGCAAGATGAAAGACATCTACCCGCAATCCAGGATACGGGTAAATATGAACATATCCCCCCGGGACGAAGCACTGCTCTCCGTAAAAAAAGATCCCACCCAACTCTGGATCGCCCTCTTTAACCTGATAGATAACGCCATTAAGTACTCCCGGGGAGAAAGTGTGGTTCTTGATCTTTATAAAAATGAGAAAGGGATCTGCCTCGATATTACCGATAAAGGGATCGGTATCCCGGCCGATCAGTTAGAGAGGATCAGTAAACCTTTCCACCGGGTAGACAATGCCGGCGAAATACGGGGAAGCGGGATCGGTTTATCACTAGCACTGCGCATCTTTCACAAAAACGGGATTGATTACCTGTTGCATTCGGAGGTGAACGTAGGAACACGGATCACCCTCTGTTTTCCCGGTTAAGAGCAGCCTCTTCTTTCAGATCATAGTCATTCTTTTCTCTCCCGCCTTCAGGAAAGAAAATTAAACATTCTCCGGGAAATAAATGTTACCTGAGAGATGAAAACCCGAACTAACTTTGCCGTACTGCCCGTACTCCTTTTACTCTTCTGCACACTTCCTGTACATACCCAGGAACAGGTAGAACTACCGCTTTCCTCCCCATCCAATCCGGTCGATCCGGACACCCCCGGGAAAAAAGCAGGATACTTTCGAAAGCTCTTTATGGGAAGCGAAGACCGGACTTTCGAAAAAAAGGTTCGATATGAGCTTTGCACTCGCCCCCTCCTACAGCCGGGAAGCCAGCTTTGGGATCGGAGGAATACTAACCGGGCTTTACCGGCTCGACCGCACTGATTCTATCATGCCTCCCCCTCAGACATCACCCTCACCGCCAATATATCCATCTGGGGTGTTTACAGTATCCGCGCGGCAGGAAACAACTACTTCAAAGGAAACCGTTCCCGGCTCAATTACGAACTCTTTTTTTAACGAACCTCTTTCCCTCTGGGGAATCCGCTACCGGACCACCTCCGTAAATCCCTCTACCCACTATACCCGCCAGGATGTCCGGGTAAATACCCAGTATATACACCGGATGACAGGTAATTTCTATATAGGCGGCATATTCGACCTTACCTATAAACACATCCGGAAAATAGATGATGTTTCCTACTTAGACGGACAATCTCTCTCCTACCTCAACACCGGAATCGGATTTTCCCTGCAGTACGATACCCGCGACTTTATTCCCAACCCCGGGCAAGGAATGTACCTGCTGTTTCAGGAAGTGGTCTACCCGCAGGCAACCGACAATTATCACCGTACCCTTTTCCGTACCACAGTGATCGCCGATCTTTACCGCAAAGTATGGACAGGCGGATTGATAGCCCTCGATCTCTATGGACGCTTCAACCCCAAAGATGCCCCCTGGACCCTCCGGGAAGAGTTGGGTGGCAGCCGGCGAATGAGGGGCTACTATTCGGGAAGATACATGGATAGTAACATTATGAGCGGACAGATAGAGTTGCGGCAACACCTGTGGAAACGGCTCGGTTGCGTATTTTTTGCAGGAGGAGGTACAGTAGCCCCCCTCCCTCCGGGAGTTCCGTATCTCCCATCTGCTACCCTCGTATGGTACCGGGATCCGCTGGGAATTCAAGAATAACCTGAACCTGCGGGTCGATTTCGGCATAGGTAAACACACCAGCGGGTTTGCCGTCAATATCGGCGAAGCCTTTTAGAACCCTATTTATTTTCTTAAATGCTTCTCCCTGCGATAAGCAAAATAAAACACCTGCGGAAGCACAGTAAAAGAAAGAAGTATACAGGTAACGATACCTCCTACGATCATAATAGCGAGAGGTTTCTGTACTTCCGATCCCATACCGTTGGAAAGAGCAGCAGGCAAAAGCCCCATAGAGCCCATCAGTGCAATCATCAGTACAGGGCGAACACGCTGGTGAATAGCTTCATCAATGCCTATACGCAGGTTACGGGTCTGCTGCATCTTCCTTTTCATCAGGCTGGTAAGCAGGATGCTGTCAATCGATACAATACCGAAAAGGATGATAAACCCGATACCGGCAGAGATACCAAAGACCGTACCGGTGGCCCAAAGGGAGAGGAAACCTCCGATAAAGGCATAAGGCATGGCACTGGCCGCGATCAGGGTATCTTTTACAGTACGGAAATTCATATAGAGCAGGAAGAGGATAAGCAGCAGGGCAGCGGGCACGATCACCATCAGGCGGGCAGTAGCCCGTTGCTGGCTCTCGAACTCTCCCGCCCACACCATTTTGTTGCCATCGGGCAGATCTACCTGCTCTGAAACTTTTCTCCGAGCCTCGGCAATGGCAGAACCCAGGTCGCGGTCGCGGATACTGAATCCGACACCGATATAACGGCTGCTTCCTTCGCGATAAATAAAGGCAGGACCAGTAATAAAGGTGATATCAGCAATTTCTTTCAGGGGTACCTGTTTACCATCCATAGTGGGAATAAGGATATTCCCTATTTTATCTTCGTTATCCCGGAACTCTTGCTGGAAACGTACCATAATATCGAAGGTACGCTCTTCTTCATAAAAGTACTGGCTGCTTTTCCACCGATAGCCATCTCTACCACAGCCTGGGCATCGGCCATAGAGACGGAGTAACCGGCCATACGGGACTCTTCCAGACGGATCTGGAGTTCAGGCAACCCGATACTGCGGAAAACATTCACATCTTCGATCCCCTCTATATCCTTAATGGCATCGGCAGTACGGTCGGCCAGATCTTCCAGCTGGTGCAGGTCGTGCCCGAATATCTTAATAACTAAAGCACTCTTTACACCAGCTACATACTCCTCCACATTGTCCTGAATAGGCTGGCTGAAAGCAAAGATAATCCCGGGATAGATGCTCAGGGTATCCTGCATCTGTTTAATAAGATCCTCCTTGGATATCTTTCGTTTCCACTGCTTTTCGGGCTTGAGCTCCGTATGGAATTCAATGTTAAAGAAGCCGGTAGCATCTGTTCCGTCGTTGGGGCGGCTAGTCTGGGTAAGCACAAACTCCACTTCGTCGAACCCGCGGAGTTTCTCTTTCATCTCTTGGGTAATGCGAACGGACTCGTCCAGGTTAACACTATTGGGAAGGGTGGCCCGTACATAGATCGCTCCTTCGTTCATATTGGGAATAAACTCGGTACCCCAGAAACTAAACCGCACCCCGCAAAGAGTAAGAAGCGCTATAAAAGCGAAGATCGTTGCTTTACGGTGCCGGCAACTAAACTGATAAAAGCGGTAGAGATTAGTTGTAAAAAAACGGCTGATCACATTGCCCTTCTCTTTAACAGGCTTATTAAGCAACACTTTACACATAACAGGCACATAGGTAAGCGAAAGGATGAGTGAACCTAATAGCGCATACCCCAGGGTAAAAGCCAAAGGAGAGAACATTTTTCCCTCTACCTTCTGAAAAGAGAAGATAGGGAAAAGCGCCACTACCAGAATGATCTGTGCAAAGAAAATATGGGAGGCTACGCTACCGGCACTTTTACGGATCATCCCCCTTTTAAGGGTACTTTCAAATCGCGCTCCCAGGGCATGGGAACGTTGTTCCATAGCGACAAAGACACTTTCGACAATGACTAACGTGCCTTCTAGAAGTAACCCGAAATCCAAGGGCTCCCATAGAGATCAGATTGGCCGGAAGCCCCTGTATGCGAAGCATAATAATGGCAAAGAGGAATGATAACGGAATAACAGTAGCTACAATAAGAGTAGTACGCCAGTTAAAGAGAAAAATAAACACGATCAGGGAGACAAGGAGTATACCCTCGATCATATTCTTAAGCACAGTACTCACTGTCGCATCCACCAATTTAGTCCGGTCCATAAAGGGCACGATACGTACTCCCGGAGGAAGGATACGGGTATTCAGTTCATCGATCTTCTCTTTAAGATGGGCAATCACCTCACCGGGATTCTGCCCGCGAAGCATGATCACTATTCCCTGAATAACATCATCCCGGTCATTGAGTCCTACCTGTCCGAGCCGGGGTTTGGAGGAGACACTGACAGTAGTGACCTGTCTTACACGGATGGGGTTCTCTCCTTTTACTTCAATAAGAATGTTCTCTATATCTTCGATCGTTTCGAGCAGGCCGATCCCCCGCACCACGTAGGCCTGGCTCCCTTTCCGGATAATATCACCCCCTACGTTGATGTTGCTGCCGGCTACAACCTCATAGACCTGAAGGGGAGAAAGATCGTAGTTGCTGAGTTCTGCGGGATTTACCTTGATCTCGAACATCTTCTCTTCCCCTCCGAAGCTGGCAATGGTAGCGACTCCGGGAACAGAAAGAAGTTCACGTTCGACCATCCACTCCTGAATGGCAGAGACTTCGCGGATAGGGAGGTCACTTTCAATAATATAACGGAATATCTCACCGGTAGCTCCCGAAGGAGGCTCAATAGAGAGATCCACTCCCTCCGGCAGGTCAATATCCTGCATCCGGTTAGAGGCATACTGCTGGGCAAGGAAATCATCTACCCCGTCTTCAAAGAGAACGGTCACTACCGAAAGCCCGAAAAGGGAGGTGGAACGTACATCCGTTTTGCGGGGAATGGTATTGAGTTGCTGCATCACAGGCAGGGTAACAAACTTCTCTACCTCTTCCGCGCTCCGTCCCGGCCATTGTGCAATGATCTGCACCCGGGTATTAGTCACATCAGGATAAGCCTCGATAGGAGTGCTCTTGTAACAGATCACCCCTACTACCAGCAGGATAGCCGTAAGGAAAAGAACCAGTATATGGTTACGCAGGGCAAAAGCTATAATGTTTTCAACAAATTTATGCATTCCTTATTTTCCTTTTAGTTCTGAATAGATAAGCAGAGGATTGGTGGCCACCACGTGTTCACCTGCGGAGAGTCCGGAAGCAAGAAAAGTAGAAGTACCGCTATGACCGGCAGGCACTACCCGGCGAATGGTAAAGTGATCCTCCGCCTCCCGGACTACCACATAGTAGGCATCGTTATCGAAAATAACTACATCCGAAGGTACGGTGACCCTGTGGTCGGTGTACTTCTCTTTCAGGGTGATCACCACAGACATTTCAGGCTTTAACCGGAGCCCGGGATTCTCCATAACAATACGGGCTTTGAGGGCTTTATCTTCGGGATCAAACACCTGCGACAGCGTGGTAATGGTACCCGGGAACTCTTCGCCGGGATAAGAAAGGGTGGTAATAACGGCTTCCATCCCCTCGCGTACAAAAGAGAGGTTACTGGCATACACATTGGCAATGATCCATACGGTACTCAGGTCAGCTATGGCAAAGGCAGGCTCTCCTTCCGCCGATACGGTGCTTCCGGTAGCGACGGATTTATCAATAATATATCCGTCGATCGGGCTGCTTACCGTAAAAAGGCCGTTCCCGCGACTGGAACCAAAGACAGAGATATCGGCTTTGAGCTTGTTAGTAAGGGCTTCAGCCTGTTTCAGCCTGGCCTCCACCTCCAGCAATTCCCGTTGGGAGAGGATTCCGTCAGCATGCATGGAGCGTGCACTCTCTGCTTCCCGCCGGGCTACAGCAGCATCTGCCTCAGCTCCTATAAGATCGGCTTCGAGGGCACTCAGGTCGGTACTGCGTATATCCATTAGTTTCTCCCCTTTTTTAACCCGTTCTCCCAGAGAGAACCAGGTTCGCTCTATCACCTCACTGACCAGTGGAACATACCGGATGGTTTTATCAGGATCGCTGATCACCTTTCCGGTAAGTGTCATATCGGTCTGCTGACCGGAGAGAATGGCCCCTACAGTTTTTACCTGGGTAAGAAAACCGGGATGAATGATACCTGCCGTGCCGGCCTCTTCTTGGTTGCTACCCGTACAGGCAGTAAGGAGAGAGAGGCATAACCAGAAAAAAGGATAGAGTAATTTTTTGGGATCATATTCTTCTATTTTATAGCTGTTCCTACTGTATATTGTAACTCCTGCAACCCTCCCGAAAGTTTTTTCCGGGCGCTGAGCAGGCTCTCTTTGTTGCTTTTGTATGTTTCTGTAAAATCGATATACTCCAGCATACTGATGTTCCTTTCTAACAGGTTGCGGGTATAGATCTCCAGCATTTCATCCAGCTGCTCAAACAGAGAAGTGCCGGCGATGCGGTGGTAAAAGTCATAGGCAAGCGTATAGTTACTCAGCGCCTCGGCCGCTTCGTTCCGGACGATCTTTTCGTATCTGTCGTTCTCCATACGGCTTTGCTCCATCTGGATCCGGGATGCCTGGATAGCACCCTGGTTACGGTTAAATACAGGGAGGTCTACGCTTACTCCAAAACCAATAAAGTCTTTCCAGACCCCTCCGTAACGATCGTATCCGGCACTCAGGGTAATATCGGGGATACGTTGTGCCCGTTCAAAAGCCAGCGATCTTTCCATATAACGGATCTGCAATCCTGCCATTCTGAGATCCGCTCTGTGACTGAGAGCCAGGTCGGTAAGTTCCGAAAGGGTCAGTGTTTCAGGATCTCTGTACGCTTTGTCCTCTTCTGCAACCGTAATTACAACGTCGGGAAAGAAATTCAGCAATATGCGCATCTCTTTTTGCAAAGCATTCCACGAAGTCTCTACTTCCATCCATTCACTTTCTGCTTCAAAGAGGGCAGATTGCAGACGCAGTAGTTCACTTTTTGCCAGATTTCCCTGCTCTACCTGCCGGTTATAGGCCCGGGTAAGTTGTGTCAGCGAACGGATCTGTCCGGCAACCACCTCCCGGTAATCCTGTATATAGAGCATTTCATCAATGGTATGATGAAGTTCCGCTTTGAGTCCACGCAGGGTCTCTTCAAACTGAGCCAAAGCGATCTCCCGAGAGACTTTTTCCATACGTACCAGCTTTCCTCTCTTATTAGCGGTTTGTATCAGCTGGCTGAGTTCTACACTAAACTCGGTATTTTTGCCAAAAGAGCCGAAAAGAGGAGGAATAGCAGCCTCCCCGCGTCCCGAACGGGTACTCCACAGGTTGACTTCACTCAGAGAGAGTTCCGGATTTTCCCACAACCGGGCCTGTACTATAGCGGCATCCGCTATGGCAATATCCATCTCCCCGGCAATTAACTCCAGGTTATGTTGCAGGAAATAGTATTCAATCTCTGCCCGGGTCAAAGAAAGAGGGGTATTTTCCCGGGCAAAAGCCCGAACAAACAGGGTTAGAAAAATAAGGAACAGCCCATATCGTCTCATAGTAGTTTATACGCTAAGTTCTTTCGATTGCAAAGGTATTTCTCCCCGGCCTGATCACCCTGTAAATTGGGTTAGACCTTCATTAAAGGTAGATTAGAAATAGATTAAAAAGTTAAATTACGGGATATTCCGGAAAGGAACCGGCAGGTGACAAAAGGGCTCGAACAAGAAAAAAGAGAGGTTGTTATAGCTGTAATGGAAAAGACGATCAACATACAGACAACTACGGTTCCCCAGCTTGGAAAGGCTTCTGTGGAGGAACTTATAAAAGCAATGACTTTGGAAGAGAAGGTCTCCCTGCTGGTGGGCACCGGCATGGAGGGTTTTGAAGGAGATACAGCGGTAGTGGGAGAAACAGATTCCATTGTTCCGGGAGCAGCCGGAACCACCTCTCCTATTCCCCGGCTGGGAATTCCGGCTATTGTGCTGGCAGATGGTCCCGCAGGGGTAAGGATCTCTCCTATCCGTAAAGATAGCCGGGAAACCTTCTACTGTACTGCCTTTCCGGTAGGTACCCTGATAGCCTCTACCTGGAACCGGACGTTGGTAAGAGAAGTAGGTGAAGCAATGGGTGAAGAGGCGCTGGAGTATGGAATCGATATATTACTGGCCCCCGCCCTGAATATACAACGCAATCCGCTATGCGGGCGTAACTTTGAGTACTATTCGGAAGATCCTTTACTATCCGGTAAGATAGCCACTGCTATGGTAGAGGGGATCCAGACAAAAGGAGTGGGAACCTCGGTGAAACATTTTGTAGCCAATAACCAGGAGACCAACCGCATGGGCAACGATTCACGGGTATCTGTAAGAGCACTCCGGGAGATCTACCTGAAAGGGTTTGAAATAGTAGTAAAAGAGGGTGCCCCCTGGACAGTGATGTCCTCCTACAACTCTCTCAACGGGACCTATACATCCGAAAGCCGCTCCCTGCTTACCAGTATCCTGCGTAAAGAGTGGAAATTCCGGGGAACGGTTGTAACAGACTGGTTCGGAGGAAAAAATACCCCGACACAGGTACATGCAGGGAACGATCTCCTGATGCCGGGCACCCGGAAACAGGTGGATACTATTATAGAGGCTGTAGAAAGAGGAAAACTAACTATAAAGGATATAAACAGAAATGTAGAGCGTATATTATGCCTAATCATGGAGACACCACGCTTCAAAGGGTACAAATACTCGGATAAACCAGATCTGCAAGCCCATGCCGGAATAGCCCGCCAGGCAGCCTGCGAAGGAATGGTTCTACTCAGGAATGAAAATGAAGCTCTTCCTTTTAAGAAAGAGATAAAGAAGATCGCTGCTTTCGGAATCACCTCTTACGATCTTATTACAGGAGGGACAGGTAGCGGCGATGTGAATAAGGCTTATACGGTATCCGTGACAGAGGGATTAAAGAATGCAGGCTATACAATAGACAGAGAGTTGCAGGAGTTGTATAAAGATTACGGAAAAACAGAAAAAGCAAAACTACCCAAAAGTGAGCATCCGTTCATGCAGTTCCTCCCGCAACAACGTATCCCGGAATGGATCCCGGAGTTTGACCTGATCCACCAGAAGGCCCAAGAGACCGATATAGCAGTGATCACTATCGGACGTAATTCGGGTGAATTTATCGACCGGCGACTGGAGGGAGATTTCCTGCTGACCCCGGAAGAGAAAAAGATGATACAGGTGGTAACAGAGGTTTTCCGGAAAGAGGGAAAAAGAACAGTGGTGATCCTCAACATAGGGGGAGTGATTGAAACAGCTTCCTGGAAAGAGATACCGGATGCGATCCTGTTGGCCTGGCAGGGTGGACAGGAAGGGGGAAATGCAATAGCGGATATCCTGAGCGGAGCAGTTAATCCATCCGGAAAACTCACCATGACTTTTCCGGTCCACTATATGGATGTACCTTCGGCCCGGAATTTTCCGTACGACCACGACGCAGAACCGGAGTCCGTTCTCAATAACCTGACCAATGAGAACACTCAAAAAGGGAACGAACGAAATGTAGACTATACCCTGTACGAAGAGGATATTTTTGTAGGTTACCGCTACTATGAAATAAATAAGAAAGAAGTCTCCTATCCATTCGGATATGGGTTATCTTATACGAAGTTCTGCTACATTGATAAAGAGCTGACCGAAGAAGACGGCATGTATAAAGTATGTGTAACTGTACGGAACGACGGAAGAAGAAGCGGTAAAGAGGTAGTACAGGTATACGTGGCAGCTCCGCATACAGAAGGGGTACCCAAACCAGCCAAAGAGCTGAAAGCTTTTACCAAGACCCGGGAGCTGCATCCGGGAGAATCAGAAACCCTTCACCTGGATATTCCCGTGCACTGTATGGCTTCTTTCCACGAAAAAGAGAATGCGTGGGTAGTGGATGCAGGGAAATACAAGGTGTTGGTAGGAAGTTCGCTGACTGATACCCGGAAAGAGTTGTCATTCCGGGTCGAGCACGATCTGTTGCAGAAAAAGTAAGAGGATGTAGCAAAAGTAATTTCAGTTATCTTCTTGTCATGCTGAACAAAGTGAAGCATCTTTTATATAAAAATATCACACAAAAGCTCAGCAGAAAAAACCTTTCCTTACTGAGCTTTACATACGGAGACGAACTTTAAGTACCCCTACTATAAATACCCGTCTCTTTTATAACTACCTGTTCCTTAACTATCGGTATCCTCCGAATCGGAGAAGAAGAGGGCATTGCTGCATATTTCACTCTCCTGAAAAATAAACATCAGCGTTCCCTCCGGAGTCGTTACCACTATATCCAATGGAAAAACTTTCTTCGTATTGACCCGCATTACTTCGTGCCGTGGGAAGGCTTCCCGGATCTCCTGCAAGGTTTTACCAATGTACTGCGGTAACTGTTTGTCGTAAGAGGGCCTCTTGCCGAGCGCTCTCAATAAATCTTCATCTGTAAATTCCATGTAATAGTCTTGTCTTCAGATTATCCACAATTATAGCGTAATCCTCTGGAACGAAACCGGAAAACAGGATAAAATCAGGCTGCCATCTGATATTCCTCCCCTTCGGATACTTTTATAGTAAACAAGTATCTGTTTACAGATACCTCTCCTGCAGTTTTTACCGGCACTTTTAAATGCCACTTCACTTACACGCGGCAAAGGTAAGGAAAAGTTTAAACAACCAAAAAAACGGCGTACCAGTAATTTTATTACGCCATTCTTCTTACTCCCTCTATCCTATTGCTTCTTATCCTCTCCCTTTAAAACGTCAGATTTATTATAAGCCGAAAGCTTCTCGATCACTACAAATCTGTTCTCATACCTGAACTTCTGGGGGATCACTCTTCCGATCCTGCTTTTGGAAACACCCAGGTAGTCCCGTCTGTGCGCTGTATAAAGCGCATTTATACTGGTATAATATAACTTTTTACCACTCTCCTTGAAAGTTACCACATAAATATATTTCATATGCCTGATGGTCAGATCGTTATTCTAAGCTCAGAAAAGGCATTATTTGACGGTAACTACCACATAAAAGGGAGTAAAAGTAAGATAAGGCAGTAGGGTAAATAAAAATCTTTCCTTTCCGGGCAAAGGTAAAAGAATAACCCTGAACAGATAAATCACAGATTGGATCGTTTTCCGGCCGGTAGCCGTCAGATCCCGGTTACCGACCTAAAAAAAGAGGTATCCCGGTTTAAAACCGGAACACCTCTTCTATATATAAAATAAACTATTTACTAAATCAATAGGCAAATAAAGGATAATTTTTCATCGTCTCATTCACCCGTTTGCGTACGGAAGCGATCACTTCTTCCTTATCAATATTTGAGAGTACCGTTTCAATCATTTCAGCGATCTCCGCCATCAGGTCTTCTTTGGCCCCCCGGGTAGTAATTGCGGGAGTACCCAGACGAATACCTGAAGTCTGGAAAGCAGAACGGCTATCGAAAGGAACCATGTTCTTATTGACAGTGATATCGGCAGCCACCAGGGCTTTTTCGGCCACTTTACCTGTCAGATCCGGATATTTATCACGCAGGTCTACCAGCATAGAATGGTTATCCGTACCCCCCGAAACAATAGTAAAGCCACGGCTGATCAGGGCTTCTGCCAATGCGGCAGCATTCTTTTTAACCTGTGTCTGATACTCTTTATATTCCGGTTGCAGGCATTCATAGAAGGAGACAGCTTTGGCTGCGATCACATGCTCCAGCGGTCCACCCTGTATACCCGGAAAAACAGCAGAATCCAGTAACTGGGACATCATTTTGACCTCCCCTTTCGGAGTTGTCTTGCCCC
Organism: Bacteroides sp.; assembly: GCA_021203405.1. Taxonomy (GTDB): domain Bacteria; phylum Bacteroidota; class Bacteroidia; order Bacteroidales; family Bacteroidaceae; genus Bacteroides. Next base: position 2,126 of record JAJQBG010000297.1, on the reverse strand, counting down.
ACGGGTTCGGGAAGTCCTTACCCATCATAATCACACCACCCCGGGGACCACGTAGCGTCTTGTGAGTCGTGGATGTTACAATATGCGCATGCTTAACCGGATTATCCAGCAGACCGGCTGCGATCAGACCGGCCGGATGAGCCATATCGATCACAAGGATAGCACCCACCTTATCGGCAATCTCGCGCATCCGTTTATAATCCCATTCACGGGAATAAGCAGAACCACCCCCAATGATTAGTTTGGGTTGCTCACGGAGAGCGATCTCTTCCATCTGGTCATAATCGACTCTTCCTGTCTCTTTATTGAGGTTATATTCGCAGGGTGTATAGATAAGCCCTGAAGTATTTACTGCCGAACCGTGTGAAAGGTGCCCCCCGTGTGAAAGGTTAAGACCCATAAATTTATCACCAGGTTTAAGAACAGCCAGGAATACGGCTTCGTTAGCCTGTGCTCCCGAGTGTGGCTGTACATTTGCCCATTCTGCTCCGAAAATCTCTTTCAGGCGGTCAATAGCAATCTGCTCGCTTTGATCTACCACTTCACATCCCCCGTAGTAACGTTTGCCCGGATACCCTTCGGCATACTTATTAGTTAAACAGGAACCCATTGCCTGCATAACCTGGTCACTGACAAAGTTCTCGGATGCGATCAACTCAATACCTTTGAGCTGACGCTGATGCTCTTTTTCGATAATGTCGAAAATCAAATCGTCTCTTTTCATTATGTGATAGCTAAAATAATAGTGTTGTTTACGATTCTTGATTGAGTCTACAAAATTAGATAAAAAAGAATTAAAAAAACAGCTTTATACCTATGAAATATTGACAGGGGCCTTAAATAATCCCTTTCGTCTGCTTTTTACGGTATACCACATGTTCCAGCACAAGCACAGTGATCACTCCCATAACAAAACCATTTCCAAGGACCGGCCTCAGCAGGGCGGGTAACTGTAAAGAGAATCCGGCAGGCATAAAAGAGATCAGCATAGCGACCATCAGGGAGAGCCCGATGGTGGCCCCCTCATCAAACTGCGTAACAGCTTTATCCCGGACTGCCATTTGCAGGCCGGCAGCGAACTGGGTGGTCATTACATAGAGCAGCACCACTCCCATCACCACATCAGGGATCCCAAGCAACAGGCGCACCAGGGAGGGAATAAAAGCACAGATCACCAGCAGTACAGCCGCCGGAATAAAAGGATAACGGGAGGCACACCGGGTAGCGGCAATGATCCCGGGACTGGAAGAGTAATCTACCGCTCCCAACACTCCCAAAGATCCCGATAGAATATTGGATAACCCGGTTACCAACACCCCCCTCCGGGTCCTTTTTACCATATCATCCGCTTTCAGAATATGACCGACCGCTTCGATAGAACCCACTTCGTTAATGATCAACACCAACACACAGAACAGGAAAGAGAGGATCACCCCCGCATCAAACTCCGGTCTGATAAACCATCCAGGTGTTTCGGAAGAGATCATTCCTGTGACTCCCTCTGTTGTAGCCAGGGTCCCTCCCACCAACGGATAGATAAAAGTTCCTGCCAGGATCCCCCATACCAGTGTAGTCGCTTTCCATACTCCTTGCAGGAGCTTATTCCCCACTACCAGGGCAAAAGTCAATCCCAGGGCAAAAAGCAGATTCAGTATTCCACTACCGCTTCCTCCGAAAACAAGTTTAATAATAGTAGACCCCAGGGTCAGAGGAATAAGCAGCATAATTACCAGGATGACACGGGTTGTAAAAATAACCTGCAGATAGCGGAGAAGTCCCAGTACCGAGAACAGCGTGAGAATGACTCCACCGGTCAGAATGGCGGTATAGATAGCCGGTATACCCGAAGAGACAGAAGCCAGCACCCCGATAAGCAGGATGGAAGCAGGCCCTACCGCCAACGGTAAGCGATGTCCCCAGAGAATTTGCCCCAGGAGTGTTACCCCCAATACAAAAAAGAGTTTCTGCATATAAAAAGTTTGTGCAGCTATATCTGCACCATAACGCAGTTTGCCTACGACTAACCCCATGGTAATAATAGTCGGTACAATAACCACCCACCATTGCAGACCATATAGAAGCATGCTTCCCAGCTTAGGTTTATCCTCCAGATTATATTTCAGTTC
>JAJQBG010000244.1 GCA_021203405.1 Bacteroides sp. | reverse complement strand
CATTTATACTATTAATTTGTTTTTCTCTGTTTGGGTAGCACGGTAGCACGATCTGTTGAATATCAGGTTATTAAGTGTGACAGGTGCTTTTGGGGTGGTAGCACCCGATAGCATCCCTGTCACCGTTGGAGAAATAGGATAGATAAATTAAAAAAAGGCATCTTTTTTTGGATAGTAAGTGGTTGAATATTAGTAAATTATTGGATAATAGTTAGTATCACCCGGGTCGGAGGAGTAGTGAGACCCGGATGGAACGGGTGCTCAGACCCGGGTCGGACAGGTGCTTAGATCCGGGTCTAATGCTATATTAATAAAGGAGTTTTCAGAAAAGAAAAAGGATGGGTTATATAAGAGAAGTGAACTACGTGAAAAAGGGGAGCATATTTGTTGGTGAGAGGTGTGCTATCGGGTGCTACCACCCAAAAAGTACCTGTCACACTTAATAGATTATAAATCACGATTATGTGCTACCGTGCTACCAAAATGCCGTTTTTTAAATTATATAAAGATATAAGAGTGATTTAAACATGTGTTCCTGCCGGCTTCACAGCCGGTGGGTTCTTATAGGGGCTTCATAGCCCCCACACGGTACAAGGAGCGGCTAGGAAGCCGCAAGGTGAAGAGTCACCGGCTGTGAAGCCGACGACAAAAAGGAAGCAACGGTAGTTGTGCAACAAACACTGGGAAGCCGACGACAACAGACAACCGGAGCGGATCTATTCCTGTCCGGGGATTCTTAGGATCACCGTAAAAAGTTGAGGGATAAGATGAATATTTTTATCTTTACCTAAAAAATATGATAACTGATTCAGCCTATAGCTTACTTTTACGGTGATCCCTTTTGATCCTACGCCTATTTTTAGAAATATTCCTTTATGATCATTTTTTAATCCCCTTTGGGGATTAAAAAAGGTTACTCTTACAGATAGATTTTAAGAGTTCATGAAACTTCTAGGATTAAAATCCTCTCAATTTTTACGATGATCCTAAAAATCCCTCAGATTTTAATGTTGATCCGATTCTTAAGGCCCTTACCGGTGTGTGGAGGCGATTACAAATAAAAAAGGTGACTAAACATAGTCACCTTTTTTGCTGTGGTACCCGAAGCGGGACTTGAACCCGCACAGCTACTATAGCCAAAGGATTTTAAGTCCTTCGTGTCTACCATTCCACCATCCGGGCATCCTGATAGGAGAGCGAAAGACGGGATTCGAATCCGCGACCCTAACCTTGGCAAGGTTATGCTCTACCAACTGAGCTACTTTCGCGTTTATCGGCTGCAAATATAGGCTGAATAACTTTATTTGCCAAATATTCGGAGGAGATTTTTTGTTTTCTCCGGAAAAGCGGGGTTCCCTTCCAGGATATCGTTTTTGTAGACGCATATTTACGTCTCCTCTACATCCCTATTGCATCCTCCTATTTGTATCCCGATGTATAAAAGGCGTCCATAGGACTCGGATGAGACGCAAATATGCGTCTCTACATCGGGTTTTATGAGATAGAGGAGACTATTTCCCGGATCTGGTTTCTCTCTTCATCGGTAAAGGGGCTACCTGTAAAGCAGAGAGATTGTCGCTTAGTTGTTTTACAGAGCTGGAGCCTATAATGACAGAGGTGACCAACGGGTTATCGAGTACCCAGGCGATGGCCATAGCGGCCAGGGTGTTGCCTCGCTCCCGGGCCAGTTCGTTGAGCCGGCGGGCGGCTTCTACCTTTTCCGGGGTCACCTGGTCGACCTGTAAGAAACCGCCGGGACGGGCGGCCCAGGAGTCTTCGGGGATTCCTTTGAGGTATTTTTTGGTGAGTAATCCCTGAGCTAATGGGGAGAAGGCGATAAAGCCGGCTCCGTTTTTTTGTGCGAGTGGAATGGAGGCTTCTTCTACGGCCCGGGTAAAGAGGCTGTAACGATCCTGGTAGATCACGCAGGGTACTCCCTGGTTCCGGAGGATGTCGTACATCACCTGTGCTTTTTCGGGGGGATATTTGGAGATGCCTATATAGAGGGCTTTTCCTTGTTTGGCGATGTCGATCAGTGCCTGGGCTGTCTCTTCGACCGGTGTAATGCCGTCGTAACGGTGGCTGTAGAAGATATCGAAATATTCTAATCCGGTGCGGGTGAGGCTCTGGTGGATGCTGGCCATCAGGTTTTTGCGGGAGCTGCCGTCTCCGTAGGGGCCGGGCCACATCCGGTGTCCGGCTTTGGAGGAGATGATCAGTTCGTCCCGGTAGGATCGGAAGTTCCATTTAAAGATCTTTCCGAAGTTGGTTTCGGCCGATCCGGGGGGGAGGGCCGTAGTTATTGGCCAGGTCGAAATGGGTAATGCCCTGGTCGAAGGCGTACTGCAGCATATCGGTGGCGGTATCAAAGTCGTCTGTATCTCCGAAGTTGTGCCACAAGCCTAATGAAAGACGGGGCAGCAGCAGGCCGGAATGTCCGCAATACTGGTATTCCATGCCACTTTCGTAACGATTCTCGGATGGGTTGTTTGCCATAATTATTCTATTCCTGTGCGGGTTTTTATCAGGATCGCTCCGTTGGCTCCGCGTGAGCCGTAGATGGCGGCCTCTTTCATCACTTCTACATACTCTACATCGTATATACTGATGTGGCTGATGTCCTCTACAATAGTACCATCCACTACAAAGAGTGGGGTGGAACTTGCAAAGAAGCTTTTCACGCCCCGGATGTTAATATCGCCGGTGTCGCCCGGCCTACCGCTCGTCTGGATATTGAGGCCGGGGATCCTTCCCTGAAGGGCCTGCAGGAGATTGCTATAGCCGGAGTGGCGCAGTTCATCTCCTGAAATACCGTTGCGGGCCTGGGTTTTATTCTTTAATTTGATATAACCATATCCTATATCGACCAGTTGCTGGTCTTCCCGGGCATCTACCCCGGTAGTCAGGATCATGACTTTCAGGCTCCGTTTGTTGTTTACGGGAACAGTATAGCTTTCCCGGCCTTTGCGCAGGGAAAAAGTAAGGGTGTCGTCAGCCGGAACATCTACAAACGCGAACCGCCCTTTCTTATCGGTGCGGGTTACTTCGCCGGTAGAACTGCGGGTGATGGTCACTCTGGCAAGGGGCTTTCCGAGCACATCGGTAACCAGGCCGTTGAATGGAACGGGTTGCTCGTAATCCTGGGCATAGGCCGTTACGGTCAGCAGGAAAAAAAGGATTGGTAGCAGATGTTTCATGGCTGTATGTTTTAAAGGAATGGTTAACTACTGCTCTCTGCCAGCAGGGCGGCTTCGGCAGTTTCTACGGTCTCAAAGTCAAATCCGTCCATCACTTTTTGCATCATCAGCTGCAGGTTTTCGTTGCAGAGGTTGCCGATGCTGCCTTCGTGGGTGTGACGGACCTGCTTATTATGGGTAAAGTCTCCCTTTTCAATGTTGAGCCCTACCTCTTTGTAGGCATCCCGGAAGGGGATTCCCTCCTGTACCAGACGGTTCACCTCTTCTACACTGAATATATAGAGGTATTTATCGTCGTCCAGAATGTGGTCGTTGACCTTCATTTTGGTAATGATATAGGTGGTCATGCGGATGCACTCTTTCAGCTCTTCAAAAGCGGGCAGGAATATCTCTTTGATGATCTGAAGGTCGCGGAAGTACCCCGAGGGGAGGTTGTTGGCGATCATCATGATCTGCTGGGGAAGGCTTTGTATCTTGTTGCACCAGGCCCGGGTAAGTTCGAATACATCGGGGTTCTTTTTGTGGGGCATAATGCTGGAACCGGTGGTACATTCGTCCGGAAGCTTGATAAAATTAAAGTTCTGGCTGTTGAACAGGCAGGCATCGTAAGCGAGTTTGGAAAGGGTTCCGGCGATACCGGCTAAGGCAAAAGCTACATTCCTCTCCATTTTGCCGCGTCCCATCTGGGCATATACTACGTTGTAGTTCATGGAGTCAAAGCCCAGCAGGCGGGTAGTAAGGGTACGGTTCAGGGGGAAAGAGGATCCGTATCCGGCTGCCGAACCGAGGGGGTTGCGGTTGCAGATCTTATAGGCGGCCTGTAAAAAGGTGAGGTCGTCTACCAGGCTTTCGGCATATGCTCCGAACCAGAGCCCGAAGGAGGAGGGCATGGCGATCTGTAAATGGGTATAGCCGGGCATCAGTACTTCTTTGTACTTTTCGCTTTGACGGATCAGGCCGTTAAAGAGGGTCTCTACGGCTTCGGCTACCTCTTTGAGTTGGGTACGGGTAAAGAGTTTGAGGTCGAGCAGTACCTGGTCGTTGCGGGAGCGTCCGCTGTGTATCTTTTTACCGGTCTCGCCCAAACGGCGGGTGAGCAGGAGTTCTACCTGGGAGTGAACATCTTCTACTCCTTCTTCGATGATAAACTCCCCGCGCTCACAGGCGGCATAGATCTTCCTGAGTTCTGCCAGCAATACTTCCAGCTCTTCTGCCGTAAGCAGGCCGATCTCCCGGAGCATGGTAATATGGGCCATAGAGCCGAGTACATCGTGTTTGGCTAAGTAGAGGTCCATCTCCCGGTCTTTGCCGACGGTGAATTTTTCAATCTCTTTGTTGATCTGCGTATTTTTTTCCCAAAGTTTCTGAGCCATAGTTTTCTTACATTAATAAGGTATACTTGCCAGCATCTCTACCATCTTTTCCAGCCCTTCCTGTAGGGGTTTCTGGAGCATTCCTTTCATAAAGGGGTTGATCTCTACTCCCAGGGTCACCTTTAGTTTACAATGCTGCTCGTCTACCGGAGTGATCTCTATCCAGACATTGAAAGGAAGGGGCGACTGAACGGCTTCGAACTTAATACATTCCGGCGCTTCCCGTTCGATGATCTGTAACCGGATCTCTCCTACGGGGGCAGCGTTGATGGTCAGTGAATCTACATCGAACGATAGGTTCTTGATCTTATCTGCCGGTATCTTATCCCGGATACCTTCGAGGTTGGAAAGATCGGATAACTTATCATACACCTGCTGCTGAGAAGCGGCAATCTCTTTGACACTGCTTTCAAATTTGGTCATTTTTCTTTTATAATTTGTCAGATAAAACAAAAAGAACTATCCGGATAGGGGTATCCGAATGGTTCTTTCGTATTTTATTTGTATGTTTATTACTTACCTGCGTCCCAGTTGGCGGGATCTTTTCTCCACTCCTGCAGGGTTTTGATATCCTCTTCGTCGATATATTCCGTGCGGAGGGCTACCTCAAGTACTGCTTCGTAGTTGGTCAGGGTAACCAAAGGTACTTTGGCATCCTTAAATGCTTTTACTGCCTGGGGAAAACTATAGGTAAAGGCGGCCACCACACCGATCACTTCGCAACCGTCGCGGCGAATGGCCTCTACGGCTTTCAGACTGCTTCCTCCGGTAGAGACAAGGTCTTCTACTACCACAACTTTCATGCCGGGACGTAACTCTCCTTCGATCAGGTTTTCCAATCCGTGATCTTTCGGGGTGGAACGTACATATACGAAAGGCAGATTGAGCGCATCTGCTACCAGGGCCCCCTGCGGGATAGCACCTGTGGCAACACCTGTGATGGCATCAACCTGGCCGAATTTTTCTAAGATCAAACGTGTAATCTCTATTTTCATGAAATTACGGAGAGAGGGGTAGGACAAGATCTTCCGATTGTCACAATAAAAAGGTGATTTCCAGCCGGAGGCCCAGGTGAACGGGTTTGCCGGTTGCAGTTTAATTGCTTTTATCTTGAGCAATTTTTCAGCAAATAATCTCTCTAAAGTTTTCATAACTGCGTTAACTGTCTTATATGATGGCACAAAAATAAAGAAATCAGGTGAGAATGGAAAATGCATTTACACATTTTTTCAAAATAAAATGTTTAGGCGGTCTTTCTTAATTCACAGCGGCTAAAGTAAGGATGCTTACCTGGGTGCCGGGAATTTCCAGCAGGATCCGGCTACAGGCGGTAAGGGTGGCTCCGGTGGTCAGTACATCGTCTATCAAAAGAATGTGTTTGCCTCTGAAGGGTTCTTTATCAGAGAGAGCGAAGGTACCGGCCGTATTGGTATGGCGGTCGTATACACTTTTGGAGGTTTGGGAGAGGGTGGGGGTGTGTTTGTGCAGGATGTCTGCGGATACAGGGATATTCGTTACACGGCTGACACCCCGGGCTATCCATTCGCTCTGGTTATAGCCCCGTTCTTTTAATTTTTGCGGGTGGAGGGGAACGGGTACCAGGAGATCGATGCCGTCGAAAAAGTTCTCTGCCTGGAGTTCGGTAGCCATATAGCTGCCCAGTATCTCTCCGGATGCTTTGTATCCGTTGTATTTCAGTTGGTAGATAAGGGATTGGTACCGGCTTCCTTTTCTATAATAGAACCAGGAGGAGACGCGCCGGATCTCTACTTTTCCCCAGAATAGTTTTTCGAGCTCTTCTCTCCCTTTGGGGTAGTTGCTGATCCGGGGTAGCTGCATATTGCAGGCCGTACAGAGGACTTTCTCCTGGGAGCTAATCCTGCCTTCGCACACTAAGCAGGTGTGGGGATAGAGCAGAGAGAGGAGGGGATCAATCCAGGTAGTCAGCCTCTTCTTCATAGCCGATACATTTCTGGATATCGCTCATATCGAAGCCGCGCCCGGCTGCAAAACGGATCAGTTTGCTCTTTTTCTCCCATTCGGTTTTGCCTTTGACGCTTTTCTCTTTCTGTTTGAGCAGCCCTTTTAAGATATCGAGGTATTCATCGGGATCGATCTTTTCGAGGGCCTCCCGGATCAGGGGCTCCGGGATCTTTTTTTGATAAAGGGCCTGGCTGATCTTACGCTTTCCCCATTTGGCAAAGCGGTATTTATCGCGTACAAAGGCTTCGCTGTAACGGGTCTCATTGAGGTAGTTCTCTTGGATCAGTTTTTGGATGATCTGTTGGGAGAGTTCCGGGTCGGCCTCCCATTTTTTAAGTTTTTCCGTAACTTCGGATATACATCTTTCTGCGGTGGCACAATAGGCGGAACAACGGAAGTAGAGTTCTTTTTCGTCCATATTCAGAGCGTTGCTTTTATAAATCTCTCTTTACCGGAGAGATCGTGAAGGAGTTCTACATCAGTATAGTTCAGCTCCTGTAGCAGGGTACAGGTCTCCGTACCATATTGGTGATTAATTTCAAAGTAGAGTGTACCGCCCGGGGTTAAGGTTTCCCGGCCGTAAAGGGCAATGGTGCGGTAAAAGAGGAGGGGATCGGTATCGGCTACAAAGAGGGCCTGGTGGGGCTCCCACTCCAGTACATTGGCACTCATACCGGCTTTTTCCCCGTAGGTTACGTAGGGAGGGTTGCTTACGATCACATCAAACTGTTCTCCGGCCGGTTTCTTATCCAGAATATCAACCTGCTTGAAATGTACCTGGCATTTGTTGGCCGCTGCATTGTGCCGGGCTATTTGCAGGGCTTCGGCCGAAATATCCCAGGCATGTACGGTGGCTTTTTTAAGATAGGCTGCCAGGGTAACGGCCAGGCAACCGCCCCCGGTACCGATATCGAGGATAACCGGGGATCGCTCTTTGTGCTCCCGGATGATCAGGTCTGCCAGCTCTTCGGTCTCGGGGCGGGGGATCAATACGCCGGGGGCCACCCGGAACTCGAGTCCGTGAAAGGAGGTGAGACCGGTAATGTATTGAATGGGCTCATACCTGCGGAGTCTGTCCATAATATTATGCAGAGTTTCGAGTTGGTTTGGTAATAATTCGATATCTTTGCCACTGTACATCTGCAAAGTGTCCAGCCTGAAAAGGTCCCGGCAGAGAATGCGGGCAAAGCTTTTCAGCTCTTCTTCCGGATAGAGGTCCTTTAATCCGGTAACAAGGGATGTTACTATATTTTGCATGCTATACATTTTCTGCAAATGTAGAAATTTTAATGATTGGAGAGTATGAAAAATGACAAATGACGAAAAATATATGGCCCGAGCCCTGCAGCTGGCCCGGGGAGGATTGAAGGAGGTTTCTCCTAATCCGATGGTGGGTTCGGTGATCGTTTACCGGGATCGTATTATCGGCGAAGGGTTTCACGTGCGGTGTGGAACGGCCCATGCGGAGGTAAATGCGGTAAACTCGGTAAAGGAGAAGGAGTTGCTGGAACACGCTACGCTCTATGTCACGCTGGAGCCTTGCTCCCACCACGGAAAGACGCCTCCCTGTGCGGATATGATCCTCCGCAACCGGATCCCCCGGGTGGTGATCGGTTGTGTGGATCCGTCGGAAAAGGTGGCCGGTAAAGGGATTGAACGGTTGCGTCAGGCAGGGGTAGAGGTGATCACGGGTGTATTGGAGAGGAAGTGTCGCCGGCTGATCCAAACGTTTGTGACCTTTCATACGGAGAAAAGGCCCTATATTTTGTTGAAATGGGCTCGTTCCCGGGACGGTTACCTGGATAAGGAACGGGAAGGGGGAGAGGCATATCGTTTCTCTACTCCGCTGAGCAGTATGCTGGTACATAAACTCCGTTCGGAATATGATGCTATTCTGGTAGGTACCCGTACGGCACAGTTGGATAATCCCTCTTTGACGGTCAGGAACTGGTGCGGGAAGAACCCGGTAAGGATCTGTCTGGACCGTGATCTCAGGATCGGGAGTGAGTGTAAGTTGCTGGATCATACGGCTCCTACCCTTATTTTTACAGCGCGGCAGAAGGAGCAGGAGGGACAAAATGAGTATGTAACGGTACCGTTTGAAGGGAATATTCCCCGGGAGATCCTGGCTGAATTGTACAGCCGGAACATCACCTCTCTGCTGGTGGAGGGGGGGGCGAAGGTGCTGAACTCCTTCCTGGAAGCGGAACTGTGGGATGAGATCGTGGTTGAAACGGCTCCGGTCTCTCTGGAAGAGGGTGTTCCGGCGCCGGTAGTGAGTGATAAATATCTGGCGGAAGAGTTCGGGTTTTTCGGTAGTTCTTTCAAAAAATATCTTCGTCAACATGAAGGATTCCTTCGGAAATAAGAGGTGTTCCGTCGATAAAATATGCTCTATTATCTATAATTTTATATAAATCTTCCCGGAGTTAACGGTTAGAGAAAAAATTGTTTCTATTTTTGCAGATTGTAAATAAACGATATTTTTCAATGAGAATAAAGTTCTTATCATTCATTGGTTGTTGCCTGACTTTAACGGCGCTTGTTTCTTCCTGCATGGGTTCAGGTGTAGATTATGAATATAGCTCGGACGCTACTATCAGAAGTTTTGGGATTGATACGGTCCGGGGAGTAACGTACCCTTTTACCATTGACCGGATCGACGGCTTAATTTACAATGCCGACTCCTTACCGTTTGAGACCAGTCTGGAAAAAGTGGTGGTAACCTCTTTTACTCATTACGGGTATTATGTAAAACATACGGAAGCGGATACGCTTTTCTGTTTCCCAGACTCGATGGACTTTTCTTCTTACACCCGGGAAGAGCCCCTGCAACTTACCGTATATTCTACCGATGAACAGCATACAAAAAGATTATAAACTCTGGATCAATGTGCACCAGCAGGAGCCCGATTCGATCGAGTGGGAAAGAATGACCCACTCTTTTACCCGGAATGAGTATAAAGTACGGGGAAAACAACGGACGGTTATCTGGAACAATGAATTTTATCTCTACTATTCGCATGAAAGTGTATTTGTAGGGGATGGCAGATCCTGGAGTGAAAAAACGCTTAACGGCCTGCCTGCTACGGTCAATGTAACCTCCCTTATCAGGCATCTGGATGTGTTATATATGGTCACAGAGGATGGAGACGTATATACTTCACAGGATGCTCTTAACTGGAGCCGTTCGGATCTGAGCGGCAATGTGATCTACCTGATCGCCGGTTTCCCGGACAGGCTGGCCGGTATAAGGAGCGGGCAGGATGGTAACTATTTTGCTGTGACCTCTGATTATACTACCTGGGACGATGAGGGCGATACCTATAAAGTGGATAAGGAGTTCCCGCTTGACCGCATCTCTTCGGTCTACTCTACCAATGCGATTAACCAGAGCAAGCTCTTTATTATGGGAGAGAATATAAATGCTAACGATACGATCTCTTATACCTGGTTCTCGGACGATGGGTATAAGTGGGGGGGGATAATTTTATCTCTACAGCGAAAAGGACTTGTCCGAAGCTGGAGAATATAGCTATGATCTGGTATAATGATCTGTTCTATGCTTTCGGTGGAAAGGGAGAGGATGGTTTCCTTAACTTTTATACCTCATCCACCGGGGTGTATTGGGATCCGGTCACTTCGCTGGCACTCTTCCCGGAAGAGTTTAATGGTCGCGGAGAGTTCTCTTATGTAGTGGATGCGGATCAGTATATCTGGATCTTCTTCAGCTTTCTCAATTCGGATCAGCCGGATGAGGTGTGGAGAGGTCGTATAAACCGGTTAGGCTTTGCCAAAAAATAGTCCGGATCTTAGTTAACGTATATGAGTCTGGAAATGGAATATAAGGAGTTGCTGGATAAGAAACAGATCCCGGAACATGTAGCCATTATTATGGATGGCAACGGCCGGTGGGCCAAAGGGCAGGGAAAAGAGAGAAGCTACGGACACCAGGCCGGTGTAGGATCGGTTCGGGTCATTGCGGAAACTGCTGCCCGGCTGGGACTTCGTTACCTGACTCTTTATACATTTTCCACAGAGAACTGGAATCGTCCTGCCGGAGAGATCGCAGCACTGATGAAATTGTTGCTGGATTCGCTGGAAGAGGAGATCTTTATGAAGAACAACATCCGTTTTGATGTGATCGGGGAGCGGGATAAGTTACCTCCTGAGGTGAGGGAACGGATGGAAGAGTGTATTGCCCATACGGGAAAGAACACAGGGATGACCCTGGTGCTGGCTCTGAGCTATTCGTCCCGCTGGGAGATAACCGATAGTGTAAAACGGATCGCAAAGGCGGTCCGGGAGCAGACCTTGCAGCTTGCCGATATCCATGAATGTACCATTTCCTCTTTTTTAACTACAGCCTCTATGCCCGATCCGGATCTGCTGATCCGTACAGGGGGAGAGATACGTCTGAGTAACTTCCTGCTCTGGCAGTGTGCTTACTCCGAACTCTATTTTTGTGATACTTACTGGCCTGATTTTAAAGAAGAAGAGTTTTATAGAGCTATATATGATTACCAGCAGAGAGAACGCCGTTTTGGAAAAACCAGTGAACAAATATAAAATATACAAAATGTACAATCGCTTTATCTCCATATTGTTAACATTTACCTTGTTCTTTTGTTATTCAACTGTGTTGATGGCACAAGAGGCAGAGGTGATCCAGGAGAGTGAACTTACTTCTGAAGAGCCTGAAAAACCGACCATTCTTTATTCGGGAACTCCCAAAAAATATACAATCGGAGGTATTGAGGTGAGTAATATCGCCAATTATGAAGATTATGTATTAATCGGGCTTTCCGGGTTGTCTGTGGGACAGACGATCACGGTGCCGGGTGATGAGATCACCACTGCGGTAAAGAGGTACTGGAGACACGGATTGTTCTCGAATGTTTCGATCACGGCGGAGCGTATAGAGGGAGACCGCATTTACCTGAAGATCCATCTGACGCAGCGTCCCCGTATTTCTGAGATACGGTATTACGGTGTAAAGAAGTCGGAACGGGAAGATCTGGAATTGCGGTTAGGACTGGTAAAAGGGAATCAGATCACTCCCAACCTGGTAGATCGTGCCAAAACCCTGATCACCCGCTATTTTGATGACAAAGGGTTTAAGAATGCCGAGGTTATTATTGTACAGCGGGACGATCCGCAAAATGAGAATCAGGTGATTGTAGATATTAATATAGATAAAAAGGAGAAAGTAAAAGTACACCAGATCACGATTGTGGGGAATGAAGCGCTTTCGGACTCGAAGATCAAACGGGTGATGAAGAAGACCAATGAAAAGGGTAAACTCAAGAACCTGTTCCGCACCAAGAAATTTGTGCCGGATAATTACGAGGATGATAAAGAGCGCATCATTGCCAAATACAATGAGCTGGGGTACCGCGATACCCGTATTGTACTGGATAGTGTAAGTCCTTACTCTTCGAACACGGTAGATGTGTTCCTGGAGATTGAAGAGGGGGATAAGTACTACATCCGTAACATTAGCTGGGTGGGTAATACGCTTTATTCAACCGAACAGCTGAATTACTGGCTCCGGATGAAGCCGGGGGATGTATATAACCAGAAGATGCTGGATGACCGTACTATGAATGATGAGGATGCGATCGGTAATCTTTATTACAATAACGGATATCTGTTCTATAATCTGGAACCGGTTGAGGTCAATATAATCGGTGATTCCATTGACCTGGAGATGCGTATTTACGAAGGGCGTCAGGCTACGATCAATAAGATCAAGATCAATGGGAATGATCGTTTGTACGAGAATGTGGTGCGTCGTGAATTGCGTACACGTCCGGGCGATCTGTTTAGTAAAGAAGACCTGATGCGTTCTATGCGTGAGATCCAGCAGATGGGGTACTTTAACCCGGAAAATATACAGCCGGATATTCAACCCGACCCGGTCAACGGTACGGTGGATATTGCCTATAACCTGGAATCCAAAGCGAATGACCAGATCGAGTTCTCCGCGGGTTGGGGACAGACCGGGGTGATCGGTAAGCTGAGCCTGAAGTTCACCAACTTCTCGCTGGCCAACCTGTTGCATCCGGGAGATAATTACCGGGGTATCCTTCCACAGGGGGATGGACAGACGCTTACGCTGAGTGGACAGACCAATGCGAAATATTACCAGTCTTACAGTATCTCTTTCTTTGATCCCTGGTTCGGTGGAAAGCGGCCCAACTCGTTCTCGCTCTCTGCTTTCTATTCGAGACAGACGGATATTAACAGCCGTTACTACAACCAGGCACTGATACAGAACTATCAGTCGCAGTTGTATGGTAGTTATTACGGAATGGGATATGATTATGGGTATACCAATTATGAGAACTTCTACGATCCGGATAAGTCGATCCAGATGTATGGAGTGGCTGCCGGTTGGGGAAAACGTCTGAACTGGCCGGATGACTACTTTACGCTTTCGGGAGAGCTCTCTTACCAGCGGTATGTATTGAAAGACTGGGCCTACTTCCCGGTAACGAATGGTAACTGTAATAATATCAGTATCAATATTTCGCTATCGCGTAGTTCGATCGATAACCCGATCTTCCCCCGTTACGGTTCTGAGTTCTCGTTGTCTGCACAGATCACTCCTCCTTATTCGTTGTTTGACGGAGTGGATTACAGCAAATACGATCCTAACTCTACGGAGGATCAGAATAAGATGCACCGTTGGATAGAGTATCACAAATGGAAATTTAAATCCAAGACCTATACTCCGCTGACACCGGGAAGTAAATGTCTGGTATTGATGAGCCGTGTGGACCTGGGTATTCTGGGACACTATAATAAAAATAAAAAGTCACCTTTTGAGACATTTGATGTAGGGGGTGACGGTATGACCGGTTATTCTACCTATGCCACTGAGAATGTTGCACTGCGTGGATACGATAATAACAGTATCAGTGGTAGTTATTACGGTAGCTATGCCTATACCCGTCTGGGTATGGAATTAAGATATCCGTTAATGCTGGAACCGAGTACCAGTATCTATGCACTTGGTTTCTTAGAAGCGGGTAATGCCTGGCAGGAGGTGAAAGACTTTAATCCGTTCAACCTGAAACGTTCCGCAGGGGTCGGTGTCCGTATCTTCTTACCGATGATCGGTATGATGGGTATTGACTGGGCCTACGGGTTTGATAAGGTTCGCGGATCGACGCAATATAGCGGAAGTCATTACCACTTTATCCTGGGACAGGAATTCTAATTAACTAAATTAAAACTTAACAGTATGAAAAAGTTCGTTACTTTAACATTGATGATTTTTGCAGTAGGTTTTGCTGCAAATGCACAGAAGTTTGCGTTGATTGATATGGAGTATATTTTAGGCATTATTCCGGCCTATGAAAGAGCCAACGAACAATTGAACCAGAACTCTACCGTGTGGCAGAATGAGATAGAAGGAGTGATCAGCCAGGCGCAGAGTTTGTATGATGCTTATCAGTCTCAGGCAGGCAGCCTGTCGGATGCGGATCGTTCCCGCCGGGAAGAAGAGATCATTAATAAAGAGAGAGAGGCCAATGAGCTGCGTCGTAAATATTTTGGCCCGGAAGGTGAAATGGCTAAGTTGCAGAATAACCTGATCCGTCCTATTGAAGATGAGGTTTACAATGCAGTGAAAGCGGTGTCGGAAGCAGGTGGCTATGACGTTGTGGTAGACCGGGCATCGGCTACTTCTGTTGTTTTTGCCAACCCCCGTATTGATATCAGCAATGAGGTATTGGCAAGATTAGGTTATTCGAATTAATTTTATACTTTTGTAGCGAGTATAAATACTTTAATAATGTGATTACTAACAAAAATAGAACTATGATTAAGAAAATCGTTATTGCGCTGGTATGCGTATTACCGTTGGGCGCTTTTGCTCAGAATCTGAAATTCGGTCATGTGAATTTTCAGGAACTTATCGTTTCTCTGCCTGAATTCACTGCTGCGCAGTCAGAACTGACTACACTGGGACAGAAGTTTTCAAAGGAGGCTGAGAGATCACGTGAAGAATTCAATAAGAAACTTCAGGAATACCAGCAGGCTCTTCAGACTGAAGAATCTCTTCCTGCCAACATTGCTGAGAGAAGACAGAAAGAGTTGAGTGACCTGGCCCAGAGAGCAGAAGAGTTTGAACAGGATGCACAACAGCAGCTTGGCAAAAAACAGGAAGAACTCTATATGCCGCTTCAACAGAAGGTGATCGAGGCCATTCAGTCGTACGGACAGGAGAACGGATTTGTTTATATCTTTGATATCAGCTCTACTCCGATTCCCTATGTAAGTGAAACGCTGAGCACGGATGTAACTCCGCTGATCAAAACGAAACTGGGTATCAGATAAAACTTAACCCTGAGTAATATGTTTAAAGGATGATCACGGTCATCCTTTTTCTTTATCTGTTTGTATGGAATTAATGTTATCGAAAGATCCGGGTCCTATCGGGGTGTTCGACTCCGGTTATGGCGGACTGACTATTCTGAGTGAGATCCAGAAGGCGTTACCTGAGTATGATTATATCTATCTGGGGGACAACGCCCGTGCTCCTTATGGAACCCGCTCTTTTGAAAGGGTCTATGAGTTTACCTTGCAGGCAGTGACACGGCTTTTTGAAATGGGGTGCCATTTGGTTATACTGGCCTGTAATACTGCCTCCGCCAAGGCTCTTCGCTCTATCCAGATGAATGATCTGCCGGGCATGGATAGCAGCCGGCGGGTATTGGGGGTGATCCGGCCTACGGTGGAGTCCCTGGGTGCGGTCACCCGGAGTCGCCGGGTGGGGATCATGGCTACTACGGGAACGATTGATTCGGAATCTTATCCGCTGGAGATCTGTAAACTTTATCCGGATATCCGGGTGTGGGGAGAGGCATGCCCTATGTGGGTTCCTTTGGTGGAGAATAATGAGTATAACGGGCCGGGAGCCGACTATTTTATCCGGAAGCATATAGAGGGATTGTTGGGTAGAAGTGAGGGGATCGATACTATTGTGCTGGCTTGTACCCATTATCCGTTGTTGCTTCCCAAGATCAGGCACTATACGCCGGATGGTATACGGATCGTTACGCAGGGAGAACTGGTTGCCATGAGTCTTACAGATTATCTACAACGACATCCGGAAATGGAAAGACGTTGCACCAAAGGGGGCACGTGTCGTTTTTATACGACTGAAACAGAGAGTAAATTTTCCCGTTCGGCAGCTGTTTTTCTTCATAAACCGATTGAGGTAAGCCACCTTGTTTTAGGATAGAAGTTCTTAAACTAATCCTTTTCTTTATTTGTTCCTGTGGGAAACGTAGATCTCATGAAAATAACGGAACAACTAAACCTGGTAAAGGTTTTTACAGGTACTCCCTGGGAGGCCGGAATAGTAAAAGGATTGCTGGAAAGTGTGGGTATCCATGCTGTAGTGGATGATGAATCGCTGGAATCTCTCTCTCCTTATATAAGCCAGAATACGACGGTGTGGGTAAATCCTCAGGATGAAGGAATTACCCTGGAACTGATTGAGCGGCGGGAAAACTGAAACCGGTTCTCTTTTTGATCGCTCTTCAGGGGTTATTCTTTTAATGCTCCCGGGTGGCAAGTCGATAAATATTTCTATATTTGTGCTTCAAATCCGAAGAACGATGTGCCAACAGTTAACAAGAATAGCCGTAAAGATCGGTAGTAATGTGTTGACCCGTAAAGACGGTACGCTGGATGTTACCCGCATGTCTGCTTTAGTGGATCAGGTGGCGGAACTTTATAAGAGGGGTATAGAGGTGATACTGGTCTCCTCGGGTGCGGTAGCTTCCGGAAAGAGTGAGATCCATCCCGGAAAAAAGCTGGATAGTGTAAGTTATCGCCAGCTCTACTCTTCCGTCGGACAGGCTAAACTGATCAATCGTTATTATGAACTTTTCAGGGAACACCATATACCGGTAGGACAGGTACTTACTACCAAGGAGAATTTTGGCTCCCGCCGTCACTACCTGAACCAGCGTAACTGTATGCTGGTGATGATAGAGAACGGGGTTATTCCCATTGTCAACGAGAATGATACTATTTCCGTAACCGAACTAATGTTTACGGACAACGATGAACTATCCGGCCTGATCGCTGCTATGATGGATGCGGATGCACTCATTATCCTGAGTAATATTGATGGTATTTATGACGGCTCTCCTGCCGACCCGCAGAGCCGTGTGATCCGTGAAATTGCTCCGGATACTGATATCTCCGATTATATTCAGACGGGAAGATCTTCTTTTGGCCGGGGAGGAATGCTTACCAAAACCAATATTGCCCGGAAGGTGGCTTCGGAGGGTATTGCGGTTTTTATTGCCAACGGAAAGAGGGATCATATTCTGCCCGATCTGTTAGACAGACCGGAGGAGACTGTTTTTACCCGTTTTACGCCTTCCTGCGAAGAGGTGTCGAGTGTGAAAAAGTGGATCGCTCACAGTGAAGGTTTTGCCAAAGGGGAGATACACCTGAATGAAAAGGCTACTGAGATCATCTGTTCGGATCGTCCGGCCAGTATTCTGCCGGTAGGGATCATGCGGATAGAGGGGGAATTTGAGAAGGATGATATAGTGAGGATCTTTAATTTTAAAGGAGAGGCTGTGGGAGTGGGTAAAAGCAGTTTTGACTCTTCGGAGGCTCGTTCTATGATGGGGGAACGGGGCAAAAAACCGGTGGTACATTACGATTATCTCTATATTGAATAATATCAAACTGCATACGTTATGGAAAATTATGACTTGGTATTTAAGTCGGTAAGGCGTGCTGCCTACAAACTTGCCCTGGTGCCGGATGAGAAGATCAATCAGATCCTGCTGGCTCTGGCTGATGCGGCAGTAGAAAATTGCTCCTCTATTCTGGAAGAGAATGGCAGGGATCTGGAACGTATGGATCAGTCGGATCCGAAATATGACCGGCTGCTGCTTACGGAGGCCCGGATCAGGGATATTGCTGCTGATATAAGAAATGTGGCTTCGCTGCCTTCGCCGTTAGGCAGGGTATTGAGCCGGACAGTACGCCCTAACGGGATAGAACTGACTAAGATATCGGTTCCTTTCGGGGTGATCGGTATTATTTATGAGGCTCGCCCCAATGTGAGTTTCGATGTCTTCTCCCTCTGTCTGAAGAGTGGGAATGCGTGTGTACTGAAAGGGGGAAGCGATGCGGAATATTCGAACCGGGCTATTGTGAAAGTGATCCATTCCGTCCTGGAAAAGTTTGATATGGATCCTTATACGGTGGAACTTTTGCCGGCAGGCCGGGAAGCGACCGGTGTGCTGCTGAATGCGGTGGATCAGGTGGATCTGATCATTCCGCGCGGAAGCAGTGGGTTGATCAACTATGTGCGTGAAAATGCGACGGTACCTGTGATCGAGACCGGTGCCGGGGTGTGTCATACCTATTTTGATGAGTTCGGCGATGTGGAAAAGGGTGCCGCTATTGTGAATAATGCAAAGACCCGCCGGGTAAGTGTGTGTAATGCGTTGGACTGTTTAATTATTCATAGCAGCCGCCTGAAGGATCTGCCGGAGATCTGTAGCAAAATGGAGAAAAGTAATGTATTGATCTATGCGGACGCTCCTGCCTATAAGGCTTTGGAAGGAAAGTATCCTGCGGCTTTGCTGGAGCCTGTGGGGCCGGATAGTTATGGAACGGAGTTCTTCTCTTATAGAATGGCTGTAAAAACAGTGGATAGTATAGAGGAGGCTATGGAACATATTATGCAGTACAGTTCTAAACACAGCGAATGTATTGTGACGGAATCTCAGGAGCAGGCAGAGCTCTTTACCAAAGCGGTGGATGCGGCTTGTGTATATACGAATGTCTCTACTGCCTTTACGGATGGTGCCCAGTTTGGTCTGGGTGCGGAGATCGGTATCAGTACCCAGAAGTTGCACGCCCGGGGACCGATGGCCCTGGAAGAGCTTACCTCTTACAAGTGGATCATTAAAGGGGACGGACAGATCCGTTCCTGAGCGCAAGATATAAACACAATAAAATAATTGAGTATATGAAAAAGTTTACCTGTGTACAGGACCTGGGGGATCTGAGATCTGCCCTGGCCGAAGCGTTTGAAATTAAGAAGGCCAGGTTTAAATATAGTGAGCTGGGAAGGAATAAAACCCTGATGATGATATTTTTTAATTCGAGTTTGCGTACCCGGCTTAGCACACAGAAGGCTGCTTTTAACCTGGGCATGAATGTAATGGTGCTCGATATCAACCAGGGGGCCTGGAAGCTGGAGACCGAACGGGGGGTGATCATGGATGGGGATAAACCGGAGCATATTCTGGAGGCTATTCCTGTAATGGGTTCTTATTGTGATATTATAGGGGTTCGCTCGTTTGCCCGCTTTGAGGACCGGGAATTTGATTACAACGAGGTTATCCTGAACCAGTTCATCAAATATTCGGGCCGGCCTGTCTTCTCTATGGAGGCTGCTACCCGTCATCCGTTGCAAAGCTTTGCTGATCTGATCACCATTGAGGAGTATAAGACGAAAGAGCGTCCGAAAGTGGTACTTACCTGGGCTCCGCACCCGAAACCGCTTCCGCAGGCAGTCCCTAATTCGTTTGCCGAATGGATGAACGCGACCGATTATGATTTTGTTATTACTCATCCGGAAGGGTATGAGCTGGATCCTCAGTTTGTAGGCAAGGCGAAGGTGGAATATGATCAGCGCAAGGCTTTTGAAGGGGCTGATTTTATTTATGCCAAAAGCTGGGGTGCTTATACGGGTGATAATTACGGGCGGGTGTTAAGTACTGATCGTTCATGGACCGTATCTTCGGGTCAGATGGCTTGTACGGATAATGCATTTTTTATGCACTGCCTGCCGGTGCGTCGTAATATGATCGTATCGGATGAGGTGATCGAGTGTGACAGATCTATCGTGATCCCGGAAGCGGCTAACCGGGAGATCTCTGCGACGGTAGTGCTCAAACGGATGATAGAGGGATTGGATAAGTAAAAAAGAGAATATTTGAGCTGTGCCCGGTACAGTAGTGCCGGGCATTTGTATATCAGCCTTTTAAATTGTGCCGCGATGGTAGTACCCTGTCCCGTTGTTTTGTATCGTGCCTCCGGCACTCCATGAATTAACTGTTTGATACCCAGCACTACCGTGCTGGGCTAGGATCGATTGTCCTTTCAGAACTTAACTAAAAATATTTAGAATCGTTCTTTTAGGTTGATAGGTTCATCGGGAGATGTATTTATATACTGCACTTACAGTGCGCAATCCTGAATAACCTTATACACCCTGGCGTTGCCAGGGCCTAAGACATAATAGGCCTCCGGCCTGTTTGAAAGTCTTTTGAATATGACTGTACGGAAGTACCGGGTAGGGGTATATCGCTCGTTTTTATAGGGGTTCGTACAGGAACCGGTAGGTTTTTAATCCTTCCCGGAAAGTGAGGATCGTTACCCGTACTTGTATGGGAGAGGAGTATTCTTTGTATCCTTCTAACGGGATAGAGGCATAGGTACGCTGGCTGTAATTATTGAGCAGGCCTCCGTTATCATAATAGAGACTCAGGGAAACGGTAGGATTTTCTTCTTCCAGGGTCACACTCTTCTGAATAAAACGGAGGGAATTCTCTCCTTCGGGAGCTACTCCCAAGGTAAGGTTGATATAATCTCCGCTCAGCCATATACTTTGCAGGGAGACCGCTCCTGATCCGTTCTCCGGATAGTTAGTCTGTTGTATCGGAACAGGTGCTGAAGCAGGGATAGGGGTAAAGGAATAGACCTCCGCCACTGTTTCTTCTTTCTCTGTAAGCTTTACGAAATTACTGACTCCCCGTTGTTTTCCGGTATAGGAGGAGAGCGTCTGTTCGGTATGGTCTGCCTGAATACGGAGAGTCTCTCCTTTGTCGAGTTCCAGGTACCGGATCCCCTCTGTGGGATCGGTGAAAAGAGTAACAAATTCCAGTTGCACTGCCGGATAGATGGATTCACTTTCGTTACCGCAGGCGGTTATCAAAAGTGAACATACGATACAGGCTATCGGCAGTACTCTTTTCATTCCGTAGCTTTTAGAAAATTGATAAGAGGATTGGCGTACATCTCCAGCAATTTCTGTTCTAAGAAAGGGGTATCCTTCTCCGGTAGATCGATCTTTTCTAACTGCCCGGAAATATAGGTTTCAAACCTCTCTTTTTCTGCCTGATCATACTGGTCTGCAAACCGGTTACCGGAGTGAAGCTTGTCATAAGCAATGTAATTACCCGGGTATATCCGGTAGTTCTTATGAATACCGTTGTCAATAAGCCGGGTTACCTGTGGGTATAATTCTGCTTTGGAAAGAGATCTGTCTGTTGTCTCCAGTTCATTATTGATGCAGGGAGCTATCTGGAAATGCACATGTCCTTTGTATCCGAAAAGGCCGGTCTCCATATTGAGAAGGTCTTCTTCCCGGCTCTTTTTATACTGCGGATCATCTCTTTTAAGCTGGAATTCTTTCGCTTTCAGGAAGTCGCAGGGATCATATTCGTAAGAGATGGATAGGGGTACAATGCGTAATTTACGGAGCCGGTCAATGGTATCGCCTTCTCCTCCCATAGCGAGCATTTTAAGGACACTCTCCTGGGTGCGGTCATCGGAGTCTTTTGCTCTCCCTTCCCGCTGGGCAATCCATACGGATTGATTCTTTTCAGTCAGCGTATAGTGGATGTATCGCGACATGCGTGCAGATGATTCCAGCATCTGTCGCATGGTCAGTGCCCGCTGTACGATAAATGATTTATTAATGCGTACCAGTTTTTTGATCCAGGGGTAAATGAGCAGGTTGTCTCCGATCGCAATTTCTACGGTATCCATTCCCTGATCTACTAAAAGTATGGAGAGAAAACCGGAGTCGAGAATGATATCTCTGTGGTTGGAAATATAGGTATAGGAGATTTCTTTATCCCTAATGGCTGTATGGTCCAGGGTGAGGCCGTTGGTATATTTTCCGACAATGTCCCATAATATTTTATAGGAGAATGCTTTCTGGAACTCCAGTTTTGTGCGGCATCCGCGCATGGTCCGGGTTAATATCTCCACGGGTATACCGTTCATTACGGATTGAACCGCTTTACGGAAGTCTGCGTCTGCGATCAGTTCTTCATAGATAACAGGCAGTTCTTCGTCGTGATAGGGACGGATCTCGTCAAATTCGTGTGGATCTTCCATAACAGTAAAATTCTTTTGGGTGTGCTGTAACGGTTTATCTTTGGTTGGCTAATTCGTTCTCTATAATTTCTGTCATCATCTCCCGGATATCAAGTCCGGCAGCGCGTACCTGCTGGGGAATGAAACTGGTTGTTGTCATGCCGGGTGTGGTGTTGATCTCCAGTAGATTGATCTTGTCTCCTTCGGTAATGATGTAGTCGATCCGGATCAGGCCTGAGCATCCTATTATATCATAAATAGCGGAAGTGAGCTGCTGTACGCGGCGGGTGAGGTTCTCGGAGATACGGGCAGGGGTGATCTCGCTTACCTGACCGTTGTATTTGGCATCAAAATCGAAGAACTCATTTTCACTGACTACTTCGGTGATGGGCAGTACTACTTCTTTCTCACGGGTTTTATAGCAGCCGCAGGTTATTTCGGTTCCCTGCATAAAGGCTTCGATCATAACGGAGTCTGCCTCCTTAAAGGCTTTTTCAATGGCGGGGAGGATCTGCTGCCGGGTTTTTACTTTGGTCACTCCGAAGCTGGATCCTCCTTCATTGGGTTTGATAAAACAGGGTAATCCGATCTTCTCCATCACCTCTTCTTCGGTGATGGTCCTCTCTTTCCGGAGCATCAGGGATTCGGATATTCTTACTCCATATCCTTTCAGGTACTGGTTGCAGGCAAACTTATTGAAAGTGAGTGCTGAGGCGAAAACATTGCAGGAGGAGTAGGGAAGATCGATCAGATCGAAATATCCTTGTAGTATACCATTCTCTCCGGGTGTACCGTGAATGGTGATATAGGCAAAATCGAATTTGATCTTTTTGCCTTCGTTCCGGAAACTGAAGTCGTTCCTGTCTATGGGGGTGTAATTGCCTTCTGCCAGGCGTACTTCCCAGCGGGGCCCTTCCATCTCTACAATATAGAGATTGTATTTCTCCTGATCGATGAATGAATAGATGCCTAAGGCACTTTTCATGGAAACTACCAGTTCGGAGGAGTCTCCGCCGGCGATAATGGCTATGTTCTTTTTAATCTTTTCCATATACCTGATAAGTAGTTTATAGTTCGTTCCTGTTACTGATGTAATCCCTCCATTTTGTGATGAGTTGGGTCATATCTTCGGGAATGTCTGTGGTAAAGTGCATCTCTTTTCCTGTAGTGGGGTGAATAAATCCCAGTGTCTGCGCATGAAGGGCCTGTCTGGGACATAGATTGAAACAGTTATTGACAAACTGCTTGTATTTACTAAAGTGGGTGCCTTTGAGGATCTCGTTCCCTCCGTAACGGGCGTCGTTGAAAAGGGTATGCCCGATGTGTTTCATGTGGACACGGATCTGGTGGGTACGGCCTGTTTCGAGCCTGCATTCTACCAGGGTTACATATCCTAAACGTTCCAGCACTTTGTAGTGGGTAACGGCGTGTTTGCCTGTTTCGGGGTCGGAGAATACAGCCATCTGCATTCTGTCCCGGGGATGGCGGGCTATGTTACCGGTGATGGTGCCTTCGTCCTGTTCTACGGTTCCCCATACAATGGCCTGGTATTTCCGTTTGGTGGTTTTATTGAAGAATTGTATACCCAGGTGGGTTTTGGCATCCGGAGTTTTGGCTACTACCAGCAGTCCGGAGGTATCTTTGTCGATGCGATGGACCAATCCTACCTGTGGATCATTCGGATCGTAAGAGGGATGATCTTTCAGGTGCCAGGCTATGGCGTTCACTAAGGTACCGGTATAGTTACCGCAACCCGGGTGTACGACCAGGCCTGCCGGTTTATTGATAACCATCAGATCTTTATCTTCGTATACAATGTTCAGAGGAATATCTTCCGGGATGATCTCATTGTCGTAACGGGGACGGTCCATCATTACGGTAAGTACATCCAGGGGTTTTACCTTGTAACTGCTTTTTACCGGCTTTCCGTTAGCCAGGATAAAACCGGATTCGGCTGCTTTCTGTATCCGGTTGCGGGAGGCATTCACCAGGCGTTCGAACAGATATTTATCTACCCGCACCATGGTCTGGCCTTTGTCGACTACTACCCGGAAGTGTTCGTACAGGGCACCATCTTCGTCAAGGGTCTCGGGTTCTTCCCCGGAGAGATCAGGTAGTATGTGTTTTTCGTCCATAATTTGTGTGAGTGGGAAACTTAAAACCAGGGGTCTTCCGTAGCGGCAGCCCCTTCAACGGGTTGTATCTCTTCTCTCTGATAGACCTCTTCGCTGTTGTCGTACAGGCTGTCAATCTCTTCGGGCTCGGGAACACCGTCACCGACCAGTAGCGTTAAGGTGGCACCCGCAGGTACTTTTTCGTTGATGGAGAGTTGGCGGCCGTTGTACTTAACGCCATATACCCAATCTTTTTCACCGGTAATGAATTCGTTCTCGGTGAGCCGGAAACCGGCAGCAAGTAGCTTGGCCTGTGCCTGGCGTACGGAACTGTTGTCTGCTACATCGGGTACGGTCATCTGAGGTACATTCAGGGTATTGATAGTGAGGTGAACGATCCTTCCCTCTTTGACCCGTTGTCCCTGTTCCGGACGTTGATCCAGGATAATTCCGGGCACTTTTTCCTTTACATACATGGAATCGGAAATTTCACATTCCAGACTCTTGTTCTTTAATATTTTTTTGGCATCTTTTACGCTCATTCCACTTATATCAGGAACGGTTACCGACTCACCGTGGCGGGTATATACATCCAGCCATTTCAATACGATCAGGAACGCAAAACAGATCACTACAAGGATGGCAACCAGGTTGATCCAGAAAAATCTGTTCTTTTTAAATGAGAAAAACTCTTTTATCGTCATACTTTACCAGCTTCAGATTTAACATCAAAGATAGCACTAAAAAACAAAAGAAGTAAAAGTTTTGTTGAAAACCTTCACTTCTTTCGTTTAATCCGATTGAATTTTTCGAAATTATTTTCCGTTATACTCGTCAGATACGGTTAATTTCTTTCTACCTTTTGCGCGGCATGAAGCCAGGACTCTGCGTCCGTTGGCTGAAGCCATTCTCTCACGGAATCCGTGTTTGTTCTTTCTCTTTCTGTTAGAGGGCTGAAATGTCCTTTTCATTACTTATATATTTACGTTATTATTTGCAAT
>JAJQBG010000028.1 GCA_021203405.1 Bacteroides sp. | reverse complement strand
ATGGAAATGTTTTTGGTAAAAATAGCCTTCTGTAGCCCTCAGAAGGGGTTATAAGGGTAATTAGTAAGGAGTTAGGATCCCCATAAGAAATTGAAGAGAAATCAAAGTCCGGATAAAGAGTCCGCAGGGAGCCCGGAAAGAGTCCGGTGCCGGGGCGAAGCGCCTCCCGGGATAAAAAAATGCCGTCCTTTGAAAGGACAGCATTTCCGGATATCTTAGTACCGGGTTATCTCAGGCGTTTTTTACCTTATCAACCACAGCTTTGAAAGCTTCAGGATGGTTAACAGCTAAATCGGCAAGAACCTTACGGTTGATCTCGATACCTGCTTTGTGCAGGCCACCCATCAAACGAGAGTAAGACATTCCTTCCAGACGTGCAGCAGCATTGATACGCTGGATCCAAAGGGCACGGAAATTTCTTTTCTTGTTACGACGGTCACGGAACGCGTATGTAAGACCCTTTTCCCATGTATTCTTGGCAACGGTCCATACGTTCTTTCTTGCACCAAAATAACCTTTGGTAAGTTTTAAAATCTTTTTTCTTCTTGCTTTGGAAGCAACATGATTTACTGATCTTGGCATAGTTTTACTTTTTTTGAATGTTAGCGCCGTTTCATCACGAAACGATCTTCGGGCTAATGCATTCGGTTAATGATTCTAATAAAAATACTTGTACGCTTTTGATTATTTCAATGCTAAGAGTTCCTTAACCTGGCTAACGTTTGTACAATCCACAGTAGTGGTTGAAGCCAGAATTCTTTTTCTCTTTTTGGATTTCTTAGTCAGGATATGACTATGAAAAGCGTGCTTTCTTTTGATTTTACCTGTTCCGGTAAGGCTGAACCTTTTTTTAGAACCGGAGTTAGTCTTCATCTTTGGCATCTTACTTGTTGTTTTTTAAATGATTAAATATATGGGTACGCACTACACCGCGCGCTACACATTTTATTCTTCTTTCGGCTCAGCCTCCTTTTCTCCTTTAGGTTCTTTAGGAGCTCCCGGAGCCGGTTTTTTAACCTCTTTCTTTTTGGGAGAGAGAAAGATCGTCATACGTTTTCCCTCCAGGGCCGGCATCTGCTCTACCTTGGCATAATCCTCCAGGTTATTGGCAAAACGAAGCAACAGTACCTCACCCTGCTCTTTAAAAAGAATAGAACGACCTTTGAAAAAGACATACGCTTTTACCTTATCACCCTCTTCCAGAAAGCTTTTCGCATGTTTGAGCTTAAAGTTGTAATCGTGATCATCTGTCTGAGGACCAAAGCGGATCTCTTTCACATTGACTTTCACCTGTTTCGCTTTCTGCTCTTTCTGACGTTTCTTTAATTGATATAAAAATTTAGAATAATCAATTATACGACAAACCGGAGGTGCAGCGTTCGGCGATATCTCAACCAGGTCCAATTCCTTCTCCTCAGCCATCTTCAGAGCCTGAGCGATCGGATAAACTTGTGATTCAACATCATCGCCCACAATGCGGACTTCTTTAGCGCGGATCTGTTCATTGATGCGATACTGCGCTTTCAAACTGTCATTCTTCATCAAATAACCCTTTGATCCTGTTTGTTTTTTTATTGCCAATTAATTATTATTTTATTGTGAATACTTCTTTAAGGCACACTATATACCTGTCTCTCACAAGCGGCGACAAAGTTACCACTTATTTATCATATTCTGAACTTCTTCGTCCAGTTTTTTTGCAAATTCTTCATATTTTACAGTTCCCTGGTCGCCTTCTCCCTGCTTACGCACAGATACGACTCCCTCTGCAGCCTCTTTCTCCCCGACAATGAGCATATAAGGGATGCGCTTCATCTCATTATCACGGATCTTACGGCCAATCTTTTCATTCCGGTCATCCACTGTAGCCCGGATATCCCGTTTGTCTAAATATTTCTGTACCTCTACGGCATACTCATTAAACTTTTCACTGATAGGCAGTATCACTACCTGCTCAGGCGTAAGCCAGAGCGGGAATTTACCACCGGTATGCTCGATCAGTACAGCCACAAAACGCTCCATAGAACCGAACGGTGCACGGTGTATCATTACCGGACGATGCTTCTGGTTATCCGCTCCCGTATACTCCAGTTCGAAACGCTCCGGCAGGCTGTAGTCTACCTGAATAGTCCCCAGTTGCCATTTACGTCCGATGGCATCCCTTACCATAAAGTCAAGTTTCGGCCCGTAAAAAGCAGCTTCACCGTATTCTACACGGGCTTTCAGCCCCTTCTCTTCACAAGCCTCTATAATAGCCCGTTCAGCCTTTTCCCAGTTCTCGTCGCTACCGATATACTTCTCCCGGTTATCCGGGTCACGCAGAGATATCTGTGCTTCGAAGTTCTCAAAATCCAGCGCTTTAAAGATAATGAAGATAATATCCATGACCCGCAGGAACTCCTCTTTCACCTGGTCGGGACGACAGAAAATATGGGCATCATCCTGTGTAAAGCTTCTTACCCTGGTTAAACCATGAAGTTCCCCACTTTGTTCATACCGGTATACGGTTCCGAACTCGGCCAGTCTTACCGGCAACTCCTTATAAGAACGGGGAACCGACTTGTAGATCACACAGTGGTGAGGACAGTTCATCGGTTTGAGCAGATACTCCTCTCCCTCCTCCGGTGTATGGATAGGCTGGAAAGAGTCCTTTCCATATTTGGCATAGTGGCCGGAAGTCACATAGAGCAATTTATTACCGATATGCGGAGTGATCACCTGGTCGTAACCAAACCGTTTCTGGATCCTCTTCAGGAAATCTTCCAGGCGAAGACGCAGGGCAGTTCCCTTGGGAAGCCACATCGGTAACCCTTTTCCGACCAGTTCGGAAAACATAAAAAGCTCCATCTCTTTACCGATTTTCCGGTGATCCCTCTTTTTGGCCTCTTCCAGCATGACTAAGTACTCATCCAGTAACTCCTTCTTCGGAAAAGTAATACCGTAGATGCGGGTCAGCATCTTCCGATCCTCCTGCCCTCTCCAATAAGCTCCGGCTACCGTAGTCAGTTTGATCGCTTTGATAGGCGCTGTAGTCAGCAGGTGAGGTCCGCGGCAAAGGTCGGTAAAGCTTCCCTGTGTATAGGTAGAGATAGTACCATCCGCCAGTTCGGAGATCAGTTCACATTTATAGGTTTCACCCCGGTCGCCAAATTTCTTAAGTGCATCCTCTTTCGAGATACTCTCACGCACCAGCGGCTCTTTCCGGGCAGCCAGCTCGATCATTTTCGCTTCAATACGCGCCAGGTCGGCCTCCTTGATAACAGCCTCTCCCGGGTCCACATCGTTATAGAATGCATTCTCAATGGCCGGGCCGATACCGATCTGAATACCCGGATAGAGTTCCTGCAAAGCTTCAGCCAGTAAGTGGGCACTGGTGTGCCAGAAGGCGTGTTTGCCCTCTTCATCTTCCCATTTATAAAGCACAATAGAAGCATCCTCGTTAATAGGACGGCTCAGGTCATAAGTTTCCCTATTTACTCCACACGCCAGTACATCCTGTGCCAGGCGGGAGCTGATACTCTCTGCAATCTGTAAACCAGTGACTCCTTGTTCATACTCACGCACGGAGCCATCAGGAAATGTAATCTTTATCATCTGTTTATTTTTATTCTTTCATTAAAGCCGTAAAAATAAATAAAAGTTTCGACTATCAGTGCCTTTCATTAAAATTTGTTATTCGCTCTGTTCGGTGAAACGTTTAATAACATTATAAGCCGAAACAATTCCCAATTCACCCGCTTTACTGAGATCGGAAATTCCCAGCCGGTTATTACCCAGGTAGATATGGGTAAGCCCCCGGTTAAAGTATGCCTCCGCAAAATCTTTATGAAGTTCGATCGCTTTGTTATAATCAACCAGTGCCGAACGATAATCATTGAGTTGTGCCAGCACATTTCCCCGGTTGTAATAAGCATATACAAAGTCGGGAGCCAACTGTATAGTCTGGTCCAGATCGCTCTTTACAGCATCATAATTCAATACGGGAACCTCCGGTTTGGGAACCATTACTCCCGATAAGGTAGGGGTAGTTACTCCCGTAGAGATCACACTTTCAGCCTTTTCATATTCAAGCTGCTTATAACGAACAAGTGCCCGCATAAAATAAGCCGGAAAGAAGGTTTCATCACAGCGAATAGCCTGTGTAAAATCCTCTATAGAGCTACCCAGATCCTGTACCAGGTAGAAATCCAGCCCCCGCATAAAATAGTTTTTCGCCTCCTGCGGATTCGCTACGATCTCTGTGGTGCGGGCATCAATGGAATTAAAATGAAATTCTACCTGCTTTTCCGTAAGCGGAGTCTCCATATTGGTGATGATCAGGCGGTGTGAGAGAAGCCCTTCCCTGTTCATATCATCAATGAATTTATGGTAATTGACCACCCGCCTTACCGGATCCTCCTTCTCGTAATAAGTAAGTACATACAAAGGCTCTATGCGGATATCCACGTTTTTATCCTGTACCCTTCCGCGGTAGGTATTTTTATACGGATCCTCCTCTTCATTCGTATCGGCAACCATGATCTTGCGATAGTTACGTATATTCTTATCCGACTGTTTACGGGTTTTAGCATCATCGTCTCCCTCTTCCCCATCCTCCGGAACATCTGCAATATCGCGGTTATTCACAGCAGAAGCACGGTTCTGCCTTTCCAGCTGCATTTGCAGCACCTTAAAGTCATCCGCATCTGCTCCTTTTATATCTCCTGTTTTCCGGCGTGCCTGTGCCCGGTGGTGATAACCCGCCATAAAATTGGGATACTCATTAATAACAGTCGTATAATCCTGAACAGCACCCTGGAAATCCCCCACCTGATCCCTGAGGATCGCCCGGTTAAAGGTAGCCATCATATTATCCGGTTCTACCTGGAGCACAAAATCAAAATCCTCCAGGGCCCGGTTATCATCCCCTACCTGGGCACGTAAAAGCCCCCGGTTGTAGTGTCCGATAAAGTTATAAGGCTCTATATCCAGCGCAATATCATAATCACTCATCGCTCCCCGGAGGTTATTCTGGTGGAAACGCGCCAGCGCCCGGTTGATATAGTTATTTACCCCTTTCGTATTGAGCTGGATAGCCTGGTCCAGATCCGATTCAGCCTCTGCATACTCTCCCTTCTGTAACCTCACCATTCCTCGGGCCGCCCAGGTATCGCTATCGTATTTATCTAGTTCAATAGCCTTATCGAAATCAGCCAGTGCCTGTACAGTATCTTTCTGCTGAAGGTTCACCTCTCCCCGCATCATATAAGCACGGGTATAACGGGGCGAGACAGCCAGTAACTGATCAATATTTTCAGCAGCCTTTTCATAATCTTTCTGCTGGATACGACACAACACCAGGTTATGCCACACCGGAATATTCTCCGGATAGTAATGAAGTGCCTTTTCATAATCCTCAATGGCCCCTTCGTAATTACTCTGACGGATATGGGCAAGCCCCCTTATCTGGTAAGCATTTACAATAAAAGGATTGCGCTCAATAGCCTCGTTGCAATCCTCCTCGGCTCCCTGAAAATCATCCAGGTTGATCTTTGCCAGCGCCCGGTAAAAATAGGGTTCGTACAGGTAGGGCTTGGAATTGATCACCTGGTTAAAATATTGAATAGACAACACATAATCTTCAAAATAGAGAGCATTGCGTCCGATCGCCATTACCCTGTCCGTATTGATCTGGGCCGAAGCAAAAACGGGGAAAAACAAAAGGCATATTAATAGTTTCCTTACCATGAGCATTGATTGTAAAAACGTAACAAAAGTAAGAAATAAGGTTGAGGAGTCCCTAATTTATAAGCTTTTTTTAGTCAATAAGAATTAAAAAGCATCCTTATGTAGACTTTATCTATAGAAACAGAAGGAAATATCACGATCCTGCTCCTTTCTTCACAGACTATCTACCGGAAGCCATTTTCCCGGTGCTCCTGGTATGAAGATGGAGTATCCGTAGCTCCCAATACCCTGATAGTATAAAAAAGATGTGATTGAGAGTTTTTAGCTCTTTACGGGGATAGTAGACCGTATATGCAATCTCCCGGGTAGGAATAAAGCCCCTGCTAAAAGTGCGGCAAAAGTCGTTCCGGCAAGGCTCTACATAGGATTAAAAATCGAAAAATACTATCATCTATCATACCGGATACATTAACAATCTTATTATTAATCAGATACAAATTACAGGTAAAAAATATCTACCATTTTACTATCATATATCTATCATTCATCTATCATATCAGGTTACCCTTACAATCACCCGCTGACCGTTTTTATTTACCCGCGGGTGAATTTTATTTCTCCGCCGGTGAATTTTATTTCCCGGCGGGTGGTTGATCGTTTGCCCGCGGGTAAATTTTAGTTCATAACCGGCTGTTTATCCTTTTATTACCAGCCAATTTTCAGTTTACCTACTTCCTTCTGGTAGCTGTTCATCGCTGTCCACCGGGAGATTTTCTTCCCCTGC
Source organism: Bacteroides sp. (assembly GCA_021203405.1). Lineage (GTDB taxonomy): Bacteria > Bacteroidota > Bacteroidia > Bacteroidales > Bacteroidaceae > Bacteroides. Next base: position 18,632 of record JAJQBG010000028.1, on the reverse strand, counting down.
CTCTTTATTTCGGGAGATACTCTCCCGGACAACTATGAGCTATAAAAAACTTAAAGGACGAAGAGCGGACAACGTGTCCGCACAGAAATCACATCGGGAGAACATCTCCCGAGGAACAAGAGAGGAACAAAAGATAAATAAGAGATGAATAAGTGAACAAGAGGAATAGAATGAACAAGAGAGGAACGTTCATCCTCTCTTTACAATTAACTAAGTTTTTTGAAAACTTAGTGTATCGTAGAAAAAACTTAGTGAATCATTAACCCCTGATTAACTAAGTTTTTTTAAGGGAAAAAGAGTTAGATCTCACTAAAAAAGTAGTGAACGGTGCAAAAAGAAGTAGTGAACCGTGTCGAAAAAAGTACTGAACGGTGCAAAGAAAAGTACAGAGCGGAGAAAAGGAGGTATGATAGTAAATGATAGATATATGATAGTAAAATGGTAGATATTTTTTACTTTATTTGTATAATCAGCTAATTAACTGACATTTACAAACAAGAAATGATAGATGATAGATGATTTTTAATTGTAATTGCATGCAGAGAGTATATATCCACCCCTCTTTTTCTTCTTTCCTGACTCTCTATCTTTTCTTTTTAAAACAGACCTTTTTTCATTAGGATGGCGAAACCAACCGGCAAAATTCATCGAATCCTTCTTTCTTCATAACTTTCACAGTTTTCGCAACACTTCTTTGTATGTAGTGTGCCTCAGGCAAACACAGATAAAAGAGTATATACCATTTTGCAATTCAGTATTTTATATCCTTGATAATAGACAAAGAGTGTATCTCTAATACTCCTTTTCCGTCTTGTTTTTAACCACAACCGATGATACCTTTACATTTAGATCAAACCACTTAAACCCATGATAACTATGAGTAGAAAAACGTTCACGATCACACTGCTGCTATGGTTTGTCTCTATCCTGGCTTATAGCCAACAAATAGCTGTAAAAACAAACCTGATCTACGCAGCGACTACCACTCCTAATCTATCGCTGGAGTGGGCGCCTTCACATAAAATATCGATTGACCTGCAGGGAAGTATCAACGACTGGCACTTTGGCAAAAGCGAACGAAACCGCAAGATCAAACACTGGCTGGTGATGCCGGAGGTGCGTTTCTGGATAGATGAGGCTTTTGACGGACACTTCCTGGGGATCCATCCGTTCGTTGGAGCGTATAATGCAGGCAATATCCACCTGCCGCTACGCATCTGGCAGGGATTGAAGGATCACCGGTACCAGGGATATGGAACCGGGCTTGGATTGGGGTATGGCTATCAGTGGTACCTGGGACATCACTGGAACCTGGAATTTGAGTTTGGTTTCGGCTATGCTTACCTGAATTACGACCGCTACGAGTACCAGAAGTGTGGGAACTGTCTGGGTAATACCCACAAACACTACTTCGGCCCAACCAAAGTGGCTCTCTCGGTAGTCTATTTATTCAAATCTAAAAAAAGATAAGCCATGAAAAAGAATATACTGCTTAAAACCCTGATAACAGGGTTGTCCCTGGTATGGTTTTCTGATACTGTGGGACAGATACTTCCCGCGGTAGATGGAGCCATTACGATCAAGAATCTGGCACTGGAAGAGAAGGCCGGTAAACTGGTGCTTAGCTTCGAAACCGAAATTGCGGAAAAAGCCATGAATTACCGGCAAAGCTGGAGAATAATTCCGGAACTTAGTTCACCGGAGGGAGACACGCTGTTTTTACCCTCTCTTCTGATCAATGAAACGCAGAAGGAGCGTCATTATAAACGCAGGATACGCTATAAGAACAGAAAGCTACTGGCGATGGAACCTGTAGAGAGAGTTTCCGTGCCGCAAAAGGAGGTACAGGTAATTAGTTACAAACAGGAGATCCCTTACAAGGGATGGATGGAGGATATCTCTTTAACACTGCACCAGCTTCTTACCTCTTCGAAAGAGAAGAAACAGCTTTTCACCTACACGGGTATGGCACGGTTACCTTTGGAGGAAAAGGAGGTGGAACCGATGCCGATGCCTGCCTTCCCGGTACTTCCTGATGCCAAACCACAACTGCCTTCTGCTCCTGTACTGGCTGTCCACGGAGAGGCGTATATAAACTTTGAGGTAGGCAAAGCAGTGGTTATTCCGGAGTTAATGAATAACCAGGGAGAACTTAAAAAGATAGAGAAAGATCTCAGGCAGATCTTAGGAGATAAGAACTACAGCCTGGTAGGAATATTGCTGACAGGATATGCCTCTCCGGAAGGATCACTGGCTACCAATGAAAGGCTTTCGGAGGCACGTACCAAAGCCCTGAAAAATTATATTTCCGAAAAATATGCCATAGAGCCGGAACGGATCGGTATCAGCCATGTGCCCGAAGATTGGGGCAAACTCAGAACACTGGTAGAGAAGAGCCAGCTGGTGCAAAAGAGTGAGATACTTTCTATTATTCATTCCGGGGAGCCTCAGGATAGCAAAGAGAAACAGCTCCGGACTTTGCAGCCGGCCTGGAACATGCTGATAAGTGACTTTTTCCGCTGCTCAGAAGAGTGGATTATCAGTTATTGTATAAATGATCTTTACCGCTACGAGTGTAGTGGCCGGCTTTTACAGCCTGCCACTACACTCCGGGGTCCTGATCCCTGCAAGAGCTTACTACCGGATACCCATAAGATCAGACCAGGACAAGTTGTTCCTGAACTCGTCTAAAAGGCGGTATTGTTTTTCAAAAAAGATTCTTCTTTCTCCTTCTCCGGTACCACAAATGGGGTTGGAACAGCGAAGGGAGGATTCTACCCATCCCCTGATAACCTCAAATGTCTGCGGCTCCTTGTGCAGGATCGGATTAAAACCCTGGGCATAAAAAATACCCAGATTGAATTTGCTGCTCTCTACCAGATAGATATCGTTATACAGGGAAATATCGGAGTAAAAAACCTGGATCTCCTGACCGGAAGTAGAACTATAACCTTTCCTGCATATCTCCTCTATGGTAGCTAACATATCCTGAAGATCATCGAGAACAAAGAGTATCTCCTGAGGGGTAATATATCCCATCTTACGGAAGAAAAGGAGCTCGCGCGTGAAATTCCGTATCATATCACCATCCACAATAAAGACTAACCGCCGGATGGTATCAAAAGCCTCTATATAGTCATCTTTAAGATCCCTATATTCATCCGGAGATTCAATCTCCGAGAATGGCCCGGGACGGGTAAAACCGGTATTAAAATACAACCATTTAAGGTGGGCAAACTTCATCAACCATTTATAATAGTAGTAACTGATAATGGGCAGACTTTTACAGATGGCTGTAAATTTTGAATTGGCAGCTCTGCCCGCCTGCTTAAAAATATCATGGGCCAATTTTACAGAGTATTTATAACCTTCCTCCCGGGACATATTATCAATAGCAAGAAGTTCCATAGGGTGGCTGCAAACATATGTATAATCATCCAGCAAACTACCCAATGGAACAGAGAGGGCATTGGAGATCTTAACGAGATCATCGACCGAGAACTGGATCTCTCCTTTCAACTTCCGGTATACGGAATGGGGGTTTTATACCTAATATCTCTGACAATTGCCGGGCCTGACTCTGGCCTTTCGGCAACTGCTTCTGCAACGTTTCTTTTAATCTATCCAGTAATTGTGAATAATCCATAGGTTCATTTATTAAAAGTTTGATAAGTTATCCGGGTTGCTCAGAAGAACGAATAGCGTCAAAGAGGCGGAACGGCAGCCATCTCTGCCTTAAATTCCCCGAGTACCCTGTATTGCACATCCATAAACTGCTGCCTGAGATGGGTGCCGCTCTGGCTGATAAGTGTAGAGGAACGCCGCCAGCTATTGAACCATTTTGTCATGGTATGGCACACATCAGAGCTTTTCGTAATTACCGGATTGATGGGATTGGGATGGAAAATACCGAAATTGATCTTCTCACTTTCCAGAATATACATATCGCTGGGCAAAAAGAAATCGGTACAATAGATCTCCATCTCTTTTCCGTTCTCCAGCCTTCCGGTAATACAAACTTTTTCAAACAGAGCCAGAACAGCCTCCAACTCCGGAATAAAGAGCAAAATATCTTCTTTAGTGATGTAACCCAACTGATAGAACTTCCGTATCTCTGCAATGTAATTTTCCAGTATTTTATAACTAACCAGATAGACAGAGCGTTTAAGGGAATGTATAGAGGAAATATACTTGTCCATAAGCGGTTTTGTCTCTGCTATTTCCATTACCCGGGAGAGTGGGAGTAAAGAGTCAATACCTTTGTTTAAAAAGAGCCATTGAAGTGCGGAAAAACGTGCCACTCCCTCAAAAGTGGGATTTAATAGATCCGGGAAGGTATTACAGGTGATATAAAAGGTAGAGTAATCGGACTGGGCAGCGTACGAGAACATATCTACCGACCAGTCAAATACCTGCCGGGTAGCATCCTCGTTCTCAGTGAGATCGGTCAAAGCAAGTTGCAAAGGTTGCCAGATACTATCTTTATGACCTTTAAAGATCTCATACACAGGAATGTCAAATGCTTCACAGAGAACAGAGATCTCCTGGGCTGTAAAAGGAGTTTCGCCGGCTAACTTACGACTTACCATAGAGACACTGATCCCGAGCAGATCGCCGATCGTTATCCGGAAAGCCTTTTGCCCCAGCACCCTGACGGCAAGTGCCTCCTTTAAATTCTGTAATATCTCTCCGTATTTCATAGTCAGGTTTGTTTGGTTCAGGCATTCATTGAAATACAGTTAAATCCTGCCTATATCTTTTCAAGTTCTTCGTATTGCTGTTTCATAAAGCGTTTTCTTTCCCTGTAGTTACTACCTGAAAGGATAGTGGCTCCCCTCATCATGCAATCAATAATTACCTTTTGTGTTTCAATGTCTTCCTCGTTCTCGGTATAGGTAAAAGTAAGGTGATGGATAAAATGGAACACTGTATTTCCTTTGGAACTCAGGATGGTATTGCTATAAAAGTTCATATCAATAGGCGATACGGCAAAGGTAAAACTTTTATAGGGCGACTTCTGAGGGGTTTCACACATCTGTTCAATCCACTTCAGCATCTCCTTCAACTCCTCTTTAATGGCATTTGCATCGCTCTGTGTAATGCGGCCGATATCGAGAAAGAAAGAGATATCTCTTACCGTATTGAGAATAATATCGGGGCTCCAGATAACGGTTAGGTTCCGGAAAGAGTCCATCAGGTTATTATAATTATCATTGACATCCGAAAATAGATCCCAGTTCTCGTCCAGTAACCGGTAAAAGTCGGGATCGAGTTCGGTATTGGTAAAATAATTGAGTTTCATCAGCAATAACATACTCAACTTTTTATATTTCATATGAAAAACTTCCGGGATCCTGTTGCAAATAGAGATAAACGAACTATTTTCGCACCGGAGCGCATTTTCCAGAATGGCGTGCATCTTACCTATATGGCTTTTACTGATATCCGACAAATTATCCGGGAAACGGTATACATGCAGGGAACTTACACTGGCGGGATTCTTTTCTGCCAATGATTCGATGGATATGCCTAATTCCCTGCAGATATTGAACATCTCCTCAAACGTAAATTTATATTCTCCCCTGAGCCTGCGCAACAAGGATTTATTTTGTAGCCCTGTAATAGCAGTCAGCTTATCCATTTGCTGCTTTTCGTCGTGGATCCGCATGGTAAGGATCTTTTTGAAGTTGGCCAGTAATTTTTTATAGGTTTGCATAGTTGTCGTTTGATATTTTATCAAAATTATGATTTCGGAATGTTTATACCTAATTAGGCAATCACTTTTTTTAGCGTCCTAAAACAGTCCGGGGTCCGAAAAAGTGGCTCTTATACTAAAATTCTCCGTATAACCGGGCCATAAACCGGTTATACGGAGAAATATTATCAGGCAGGGTAATATCCGTAAATGTCTTAAATATAGCCTTCTTCAAAGTGATAGAGGAAAACAATGACTCCTTCGAAAGCACTCTTCCTGGAATCTTTGATCTCCATGGTCGTTTTCATTTCGACCTTAGCAATGCCCCGCAGATTAACAATGGATTGCAGGGAGACTTTGAGCCGTATCTCGCTACCGACCACTACGGGCTGATTGAATTTGAGTTTTTCAATTCCGTAATTAATAAGGGATCTCACGTTCCTGACCTCTACGATCTGGTGCCACAGATGGGGCAGAACAGAGAGGGTAAGGTAGCCGTGGGCAATGGTATTTTTAAAGGGACTTTCGGCTTTGGCTTTTTCTACATCTACATGGATCCACTGATGATCGAGGGTGGCATCGGCAAAGAGGTTGATCTGCTCCTGGGTAATTTTCAGATATTCGGAAACGCCTAATTCTTTTCCTAAAAAGGACTCGAATTCTTTAAAGTTATTAATAACAAGCATAGGTATATTTTTAATTGGTTGGGGCAAAGATATAAATAAACGGTTAGTTCAGAAGATTTCCGTAGGTATGTTCAGAAGATTTTCAAACGGGCCGGGGCAATTAAAATCTTTCGAATATTTATTCAATACCGTACCGGGCTGAAAGCTGAGATCTCTTTATAGGAGTAAAACAGCCCCTATTTCTGATAGCCCTCCCCATAAACTATGAGTAACAGGAAAATAAATCGCTATTAATAGGTATTGAACCGATTTTTAAGAACCAGTACCTTTGCGCTGTTTCCTTTCAAATCAGAATTTTTAATAAAAAACAAAACTAAGATGAAATTTAAATTTCCTTTTCTAATGATGGCAGTCGCTGTAGTAATGGTAGCCTGTAGTAACAATGATGAACCCGTAGTAAATGTAGCAAAAGATATCACAGGAACCTATAAAGGTTATACGGTAGCAGAGTTTCAATATACCACTGTACCGATGACTACCGCTGATGAAAGTGTTGTTTTTACAGCCAACGAAGATGGTACGGCCCATGTTTCGTTCGAATCGGCAACGTGGGGTAAATTTACAATCGAAAATGCCGAGGTTTCCCTTAAAAGCAATAGTTACTCCATTAAAGGGAGTGGAAAAACTGAAATGGGTATGAATGGTGGAACTACCAGTGAATACGAATGTACTATTGAAGGAACGATCAGTGGAGATAAAAAACCGTATCGTTAGTATTGGAAGTTCCTAAAGTAATGAATGGGCTTACTATTACCTTTACGGATAGAGATGCTCCTGCCAATATGCTGATAGCAGCAAGTTACAAAGGTACCCTGGAGTACGGTGCAGGAAGCAACGATCCTTCCCAGGAAGAAAATTTCACCGTAACCATTAAGGCGCAGGAAGATGGTAAAGTAGAGATCTCGCTGGATGACTTTGGTTCCGGAGCAATGGGTTTTACAGGGGTGGTTATACCCAATATTGAAGTTTCAGAAAAAAGCGGTGAATATGTCTTAGCAGGCGAGATTGATGCGACCAGTGGTGGTACAACAAAAATAACAGGTAGCCTGGAAGGCACCGTTAAAGATGGAAAGGCTAATATCGTATTTACGATGAAACCAGGAGCTATGCCGGTGAATATTATAGCGACTTTCACCATGTAAGAAAAATTGATGAAACTCACTTCTTTTTTTAAAGGTATACTGGGAATGGCAATAGTCTTGTCATTCCCGGCTTGCAATGGGATATTGGAGGGCATCTACGACGATCTTTCGGCAGAGGACCGAAAAGAGTTCGGTTTCATAGAGATAGATGAGGAAAGCAACCCCGGAGTGATCTATATAGATGCTACCGCTTATACCCGATGGACGTATATAAATTTTCATACTCTTTCGATAGATCCTGTGGAAATTTCAGACGATATGGAGGAGCCTGAAAGTTGGGATATCGCTGTACACCGGTATGATACCAAAACGGATGAAGCCTCTGTACTTGAAACCGGTTTTACAGGACTATCTACCCTGCTGTCGAACGGCAAAATTCCCGACGGTACGTATGTAAAGGATGTATGGACTGAAGAAAAAATTGCTATAGATATGTCTGGTATGATGGAGGGGAATATAAAATATGTCCCATCTTTCTACAATACTGAGCTTTCCAAATGGCTCTGGGTAGATACCAGTACTATGCCTCCGCCTTACAATCCATCCAACAAAGTATATGTGATCAAACTGAAAGATAACACGGTTGCGGCGGTACGCCTGAGGAATTTTATGGATACATCCGGTACTAAAGGCTTTATGACCATCGAATATATTTATCCACTTGAATTTTAGACCCTTTTCTACATGCACAAAATAGTTAAAACAGGATGTTTGATGATGGGCTGTTTCCTGACTATTCCGGTTTTTTCTGCTAACCGGATCGTTACGGGAACAGTTTTTGGTACTGATGAAACGCTGCCGGGAGCTGCTATTGTAGTGAAAGAGAACAGCCGGATAGCTACGATAACCGACGCTGAGGGAGTCTATACCCTTTCGTTGCCGGACGATAACAAGCAATATACCATACAGGTTTCTTACATAGGGTATATACCGCAGAGCAAGAGATTATCCCTTAATAAAACAAATCCTATAGATATATACCTGGAAGAAGATGCGCTGAGCCTGGATATGGTAGTGGTAACGGGGACACGTACTCCGAAACTTCTGAAAAACACTCCGGTGATAACGAAAGTGATCACTGAAAACGAGATCAGGAGAGTGGATGCTACCCATATCGGGGAATTGCTGCAATCGGAACTTCCGGGTATTGAATTTTCTTATTCCATGAACCAGCAGGTATCGCTGAATATGCAGGGTTTCGGTGGAAATTCGGTGTTATTCCTGGTAGACGGGGAACGGGTTGCCGGGGAAACATTAGATAATATTGATTACAGTCGGCTGAACCTGGATAATGTGGAACGCATCGAAATTGTAAAAGGAGCGGCTTCTTCGTTGTACGGGTCGAATGCGCTGGGTGGCGTAGTGAATATTATCACTAAAAAAGCAACGGAACCCTGGGCGGCTAACCTGAATGCCCGGGTTGGTTCACATAACGAGCAACGGTATGGGGGGGAGTTTAGCGCTTAACAAAGGTAAGGTTACCAGTACGACGAATGTATTGTATAATTCTGACGGTGGGTATAAACTAAAAAAGGATGGAGATTACTCCAGGGTTTACGGCAACCGGGTATGGAACCTGAAAGAGAACCTGCACTATAAGTTAAACGATCAGATCAAACTGACCGGACGGGCGGGATACTTTTTCAGAGAGAGGGATTCTCAGGCAACCAGTAAAGACCGGTACCGCAGTTTTAACGGAGGGATAAAGGGTAATTACGACATCAATGAGAAGAACAGTCTGGAGTTAGCGTATGCGTTCGACCAGTACGACAAGAGTAATTTCCTGACAGAGACAAAGAGCGATGTACGGGATTATAGCAATGTACAGAATAGTTTAAGAGGTTTATACAATTATACACTGGATGAAAGAGCTATCCTTACGTTAGGGGGAGATTATATGCGCGACTACCTGATGAGCTACCAGTTTAAAGACAATGGAAGCTATCAGCAGCATGTGGCAGATGTTTTTGCTCAGTTTGACTGGACGCCTGTAGAGCGGTTTAACACCATAGCAGGTTTACGGTACGATTATTTTTCAGATAACCACATTAGCCGTGTCTCTCCTAAACTGAGTATGATGTATAAGTTGGGAAACTACTCTCTCCGTGGCTCTTATGCGGGCGGTTTCCGTGCTCCGACCCTTAAAGAGAAGTATATGGTCTTTGATATGGCAAGTATTTTTATGATCTACGGTAATCCGGATCTGAAATCTAAATCAAGCCATAACTTTTCGGCTTCGGGTGAATATACCAGAAAGTATTATAACGTTTCACTGATGGGTTATTACAACTTAGTAGACAACCGCATTACTACTGCGTGGAGTCAGGATCTGAAGGGAATGTTATACATTAATACGGACCATATTAAAAATTATGGGGTTGGATGCCAATGCTTCGGCCAGATTCCCTTGTAGTTTCAGCACCCACTTATCTTATAACTATACCCATGAGAAGGTAAAAAAGGACAGCCTTTGACTTCGGATACGCGGCCTCATACTGCTACAGCACGTTTTGAATATGGTAAATCGTGGAAAAATTATGGATTCAACGCCTCTTTGAACGGTCGTTTCCTCTCCAAAGTAACTACTGACGAATATGTGTCCATAACCGACTATGAGGAGACGGTAAAGGTATCTTATCCGGGATATACTATCTGGAAGCTCAGTCTTACTCAAAGTATAGGAAAGGGAGTCAATGTAACATTGGCAGTAGATAACTTATTTAATTACATACCCTCCTACTACTATAACAGATCCCCCTCTACGACGGGAACTACTTTTTCAGCAGGTGTTTCGCTGGATATTAACAGATTCTTTAAATAACTGACTAAAGCTAACTCAAACAAGAATGAATAAAAAGAGACTACTTATTATTCTGATCATTATCCTTGTTGCGGGAAGCTGCTGGTTTATATGGAATAAACTGGCATCTCCGACTAAAATTGCACTGGTAAATTTTCAGCAATTTCAAATAACAAGCATTGTAAAAGCAAACGAGGATAATTTCATCCACTATGAAGTGGTTCCGGTGGAAAAACTCCGTAAATTGAAAAACTACGATTGCGTACTGGCCTTCGGGATGGGACTGGGTATTTCTGCCGAACAACGGGAACTGATACAATCTACCGCAGATAAGGGAACGCCGGTATTAATATACGCCGCTACCAATCCGGAAAACAATATCTGTAACCTGGATAGTGTGGAAAGAAAAGATCTTTCGGACTATCTGAAAGATGGAAATAAAAAGAATTACCGGAATATGGCACGGTATATCCGTCAGCATATAGATAAGAAAAGATTCTTTGTGACACCTGCGGAGCCGGCCGCAGAGAGTGCGTCGGATGTACTTTATCACCTGGACGATGAGATCTCTTTCAAGGATGTGAACGAATACGAACAATACCTGAAACAGCATAACTTCTTTAAAGAAGGGGCACCTAAAGTAGCGGTGATCGGTGTGTTGAATGATCCTTTCAGTGGGAACAGGGATAATATAGACAGCCTGATCGTATCTTTCCAGAACGCGGGAATGAATATATATCCCATTGCCTCGGCGATGAAACGGATGGAATTCCTGAAAGAGATAGAGCCGGATGCGGTAGTTTATTTTGCCCACGGACGAATGGCTATGGGACAGGCGGATGCCGCTGTACAGTGGCTGAAAGAGAGAAATATTCCTCTTTTTGCTCCTTTAACAATTTTGCAGACGGAGGAAGAGTGGATGAATGACCCGATGGGCATGTTCGGAGGTTTTATGTCGCAAAGTATGATCATGCCTGAACTGGACGGAGCGATCTATCCGTATGTAGTAAATGCGCAGGAGGTAGATAAGGAGGGGTTGTATCTGTTTAAAGCTATTCCGGAGCGATTAAAGAATTTTACTCAGATCGTGAGTAACTTTATAGCGTTGCAAAGAAAGAGCAATGCTGAAAAAAGAGTGTCGATTTACTACTTTAAAGTGCCGGACAGGAGACGTTGACTGCGCAGGGACTTGAATCGGTACCGGCTTTATACAATCTGCTGAAACGTTTGAAGTCGGAGGGTTACAAGGTAGATAATTTACCGGCAACGGAGCAGGAATTCGAAAAGCTTTTGATGTCGCAGGGTGCCGTACTTAGTACGTATGCCGAAGGGGCGTTTGATGAGTACCTGAAAAACGGTAAACCCGCCCTGATCGAAAGATCGGAGTATGAATCATGGATCAATCAATCTTTGTCCAAAGATCTCTACTCGGATGTAACAAGTAGTTACGGCGAGGCGCCCGGGGCTTATATGAGTATTCGTAAAGATGGAAAAGAGTACCTGGCAGTAGCGCGTATTGAACTCGGGAATATCGCACTCCTTCCCCAGCCTATGGCAGCCCTGGGTGACGATGCTTTTGCGATTGTGCACGGAGCAAAGTCTGCTCCTCCTCATACCTGTATCGGGGCTTACCTGTGGTCTCAATATGCGTTCAAAGCGGACGCGATATTCCATTTCGGAACCCACGGAAGCCTTGAGTTCACTCCGCAAAAACAGGTGGCACTTAGTAGTAATGACTGGCCGGACCGGTTGGTCGGAACGATTCCTCATTTTTATTACTACACGATCGGTAATATTGGCGAAAGCATGATGGCTAAACGCCATTCGTATGCCGCAGTGATCTCTTACCTGACGCCTCCGTTCATGGAGAGTGAAACCCGTTCGCAGTTCCGGACCTTACAGAACAAGATACAGGATTACTACAAAACGGATGAGGAGAGACAGTCCCGTGCCTCCCTGGCAGTGAAAAAAATTGCTGTGGAGATGGGATTGCACCGGGAACTGCGCCTGGATAGTGTATTAACAACTCCTTATACGACAGAAGAGATAGAGAAAATAGAGAACTTTGCGGAAGAGATCGCTAATGAGAAAATGGCGGGGCAGCTTTATATAACCGGTGTTCCTTACGATGCTGAAAAGATTAAATCGTCTGTATTGGCGATGAGTGCCGACCCGATCGCTTATAGCCTGGCGGCATTGGATAAGCACCGTGGAAAGGTGACGGATGAACAACTGAAAAATAAACCCTTCTTTACCCGCCGGTATTTGAACCCGGCTCAGGCCCTGGTGAACCAAGTACTAAACGGCAGAAGTGTGGATAGTACTTTTATCTGTAATGTAGCCGGTATTACTACCCGGGAACTGGCGAAGGCAAAGAAAATAGTGGCTCCCCGCCCCTCGGGAATGGCGGCTATGATGCAGGCTGCCTCGTCAGGTACTTCCGGTAACGGAGGAAGATCTTCGGGAAGTTCCGGAGGGGGACACCCTGCCTGGATCCCTAAATTCGGTAAAAAACCGAATCATGTAGATGCTTCGAAAAAGGAGGCACCGAAACAGGCAGAAGCTGCGAAGCCCGCGGCGCGTTCGGCACAACCGGAATATACAAAAGAGGAAAAGGAACGTGCAAGGGCGATCGTGGAGGTTGAACGGACGATCAGTAATATAACGAATTACAAAAAGGCTTTACTGGAAAGCCCTGAGATGGAGATGCAGGGAATTCTGAATGCTCTATCGGGTGGCTACCTGGCTCCTTCTTCCGGGGGAGATGCTATAGCAAATCCGGGTGCTGTTCCGACAGGGCGGAATTTATATTCCATCAATACGGAAGCCACTCCGTCTGAGGTAGCGTGAGACAAAGGGATCAGCCTGGCAACTGCTACGCTGGAACACTATAAAAAACAACACGGTGAATATCCGAAGAAGGTTAGTTATACCTTCTGGAGCAGTGAATTTATAGAGAGCGAGGGAGCCACTATCGCCCAGGTATTATATATGTTGGGAGTAGAGCCTGTAAGGGATGCCTTCGGACGGGTGTCGGATATACAATTGATACCTTCCGAAGTACTGGGACGTCCCCGTGTGGATGTGGTAGTACAGACTTCGGGACAGTTCCGGGACCTGGCGGCTTCACGCCTATCTTTGATTACAAGGGCAGTAGAACTGGCTGCGTCGGCTAAAGAAGATGTATATGATAACTATGTAGCTTCGGGTACAACGGAGATAGAGCGTCAGTTGGTAGAACAAGGTGTTCCGCCTAAAAACGCACGGGGGATGTCTGCCCTGCGTATCTTTGGTGGTATCAACGGTATGTACGGTACAGGGATTCAGGAGATGGTGAAAAGCGGCGATAAGTGGGAAAAGGAGAACGAGATCGCTGACACCTATATGAATAATATGAGTGCTGTGTATGGCAATGAAAAACGATTGGGGCCAATACAAAGAAGGGTTGCTACGGGTGGCTCTTCACAACACAGATGTAGTAGTACAACCCCGCCAGAGCAATACCTGGGGAGCCTTAAGCCTGGACCATGTCTTTGAATTTATGGGAGGGCTTAACCTGGCTGTGCGTGAGGTTACAGGAAAAGACCCGGACGCCTATTTTGCCGACTACCGCAACCGCAACAACGTTAAAATGCAGGAGTTAAAAGAGGCTATCGGGGTAGAATCCCGCTCTACCCTATTCAATCCTATGTATATTAAAGAGGTGATGAAAGGAAAGGCATCCAGCGCGGCACAGATCACCGAGGTGGTGACCAACGCCTATGCCTGGAATGTGATGAAACCGGATGTGATCGATAACGAAATGTGGGATCAGATCTATGAGGTATATGTAAAGGACTCACACAACTTGGGGGTTCAGCAATTCTTCCGGGATCAGAACCCGCAGGCTATGCAGGAGATCACTGCCGTAATGATGGAGACTGCCCGTAAAGGGATGTGGAAAGCTACAGAGCGGCAGTTAAACGAAATAGCACAGCTTCATACCGACCTGGTGAAGGAGTTCGGACCAAGTGGTTCGGGATTCTCGGGATCGAATGCTAAATTGCAGGATTTCATTGCAGAGAGAACTTCTCCGGAAAGCGCGAACAACTATAAGCAACAGCTTCAGCAGATGAAGAACGCGGATGCTTCTTCAGATATTGAAAAGGCAGGAACTGTTCTTAAGAAAGAGACCCTGGCCCAATCGCAAAACGGAGAAAAGAATTCGTTGAACGGGATAATGATCGTTTCTGTTGTACTGGTTGTATTTGTGGGCTTGTTGATCCTGCTGAGAAAGAAAAGAAAAAACAGCTGATATGGAACTGGTTATACAAATACTAATGTTGTTTATCCTGATCAACACTGTCCTGAAACTTAGTTTCTGGAAACTGTGGCAGGTAGCTATATTTAGTCTGTTGTGTGGGGGTTTTATTATCTGGGCCTGTCAGTATGCGATCCTTCAATCGAAAACGCAACTGGAAGACTATCTTACTAATACAAAGATCATGCAGGATTCTGCCGTATTGATTACGGCAGAATCGGCTATCTGCTTTGCTTTCTGCTTTGCAGCGTTGCGGAATATGTTCGGAAGAAGAAAAAAAGATGGGTGCAGCCTCTCTATTGGTATCCGGACCTGTTATTCTTCCCGGTACTCTTCTACCTGCTTACCCAGCTTATCTATGCGATGCCGGGAATGAACTTTACGACTCTCTCTTACCTGCTGGCAGGAGGTGTAGGGATCGGACTGGTAGGATCGACTTACCTGATCCGCTATGTATATCCTGAAAAAGAGTTGCGGTTAGAGGTCTGTTTTCTGGTAAGCCTGTTTGTTTGTATTATCGGGCTTATCAGCACAGTGAACGGAAATGTAACGTATGTGGCAGTTTCACAACCCTTACATATAAAAGCGCTGCTATTATCTTTCTCACTTTTTGCCGTAGCTTTTGTGACCGGCTATCTGTGGAACAAAATAAAGTGGGGAATCAGACAAAAAAGAATTTAAAAAACAACTGAAATAAACTATCAACATGGAAATGATCTCTAAAGCCCTCTTCTGGGTTTCCAACAGTCTTTTAATACCTGATATTCTGATCCTGTTATTTCTTTTTGCCCGTTCTATTATACTGATCGGTAGTTTTTACAATCAGTTCATGGTTAAAAGAAAAAATGATAAAGAACTGAATGATAAAATAAAGAACCTCACCCTCTCTTCGGTAGATTCTTTAAGAGCTGCTTTGCCGGAAAAAGACAATTCTCTTTTTATCAGATACATGAGGGATTTACTGACTACTCCTCCGAGTGAGGCATACGCTGATTTCCTGATCTCAAATTTTGAGAACGAAGCGGAAAAAGATACTTCTTTATCTAAACTGCTGGCAAAGATGGGGCCTATCCTGGGATTGATCGGTACACTCATCGCCATGAGCCCTGCCCTGGTCGGATTATCTTCGGGAGATATCTCGGGTATGGCCTATAATATGCAGGTAGTATTTGCTACAACGGTGGTAGGACTTGTGATCAGCGCCGCGGGGTTGATCACCTTACAATTTAAACAGCGTTGGTATGCACGCGATGTCAATAACCTGGATTATGTATCGAGAATATTAACCGAAAAGCCGGAGTAACAATGAGAAACAGAAGGAGAAGGATCAGTAAGTTATCGAAAGAGGAAGAGAGCGATCTGCTGAGTGTGATCGTGAACCTGTTCGATGTAGCGATGGTTTTTGCTGTTGCTTTGATGGTAGCCATGGTGATGCACATGAATATGACCGAAGTCTTTACCCAGGAAGATTATACCATCGTCAAGAATCCGGGAAAGGACAATATGGAAATTATCACCAAAGAGGGGAATAAGATCAATAAATACACTCCGGCACAGGATCAGGAATCTTCTTCGCAAAAGAAGGGACGTAAAGTAGGAATTGCTTACGAACTGGAGAACGGGGAAATTATTTATGTGCCGGAATAAAAACAAATTTCTCAATCAATGCGATAGCTTTATCATCCGGTAGTGAAACCCTTTTAAGGGTTCAGTCTATTTTTAACAAGGGGCTTTCCGTCCATTCAGTTCTTTTCAGATAGCCCCTTGTATTTTATTATTCCTTTTTTTCGCTAACAATCGTTCTAACTCATGCTCGAAGTTATGCATAGAAAATTTTTCATTCAGGATACGTCCCTCCCGGCCGACCAGTACATACCGGGGGATTCCATTGAACCTGAATAGTTGTCGCAAACACAAATATTCATCGGAACTGACCCGATAGGTATGGCTTAATTCCTGTTCTTCTATAAATTCATTGTATTTGTCAAGGGGCGATTCGCTCTCGGAAGTAATAAACAGGAAGACGACATCTTCACTGTTTTCGTAAGCTCTTCGGGTTTCTTTCATCTCTTTAATACCGTGAATACAGGGTCCGCAGAATGTTCCCCAAAAATCAACAAATACATACTTACCTTGAAAGGGATCGATCATACTTTTAAATAGTTCGGCTCCTTTATCACCCGCAGGTAATTCATAACCCATAGCTGTATTCCGGTAACTTGTTTCATATAACCTGATGGCTTCATTCACCAGAAACTCATTAGAAATATCTTTTTTAATCCATTCAAGGATTCTATAACCCTCTTGTTCTGATAATACCTCTCCAAATAAGTGATTCAGGGAACGAATTTTACAGATATCATAACTCAAGCCTGGCTGTAATTTTAATACATTACTATATATGGAGTCTTTGATCTGCCATTGTGCGATCCGGATCTCATCTTGTGTTAATTGTTCAACCGTATTTACGTACTTATTTGTATAATCGTCTGAATAAGAACTATGACGTTCAAAAAGAGCCTGGTACAATTCATTATATTTTGTTATCTCTTCCTGAGTGATTGAGTTTATATTCTTATTTACAACCTCTGATACCCGAATATATTCTTCATCTTCCTGGGTCTTCACTATTCCCAACTCATCAAAAAGATAATCACTGAAAGATTTTTGGGGCTGCACCCTTTTATAAACACTGCTCTGTGCATCAAATGGAGTACAAAATTCAAGGCGATTGATAAAGGTATCGTATTCTTTGGTAGCCAGTACAAAACAATCATTCAAGGGGGTATATTGCAGAAAATCAAAAAAGTCTGACGGCATTTCATACGGTTCTTTTCCCTCGAATATTCTGTATTTATTATTCATATCAAGATCAAGCAGGAACTGCGCATACAGAATTTTTATATTATTTCTTGCCAGAGTTTGTGTATAGGGCGAGATGTTTTCCTCTTCAAGGATTTTTTCTATACCGGAAGAATACTCTTCTATCACAGAAGTAACGTATGTTTTATAGTCATCCGGAGATAGTTCGGACATTTTCTGGTACATTTCCTTCCGTGATAATTCAGGTAACTTCTTAGCTTGTAAGTTAAGCCGCATCAATTCATGATTGATAAAGGCCGCAGGTCCTGCATACTCTATTTCAAAATCAAGTTGTCTGTTCCTGAATCTATCGGCTTTTAAAAAGTCTTCCCAATCCAGCCAGATAGCCAGTGTTTGTCCCGGTTCAATATAGAAAGGAATAGATGCTTTGTCGAATACAATACCGCTTCTTATAGGATGGAAGAGTGGCAGTGAGGCTTCGAATCTCCCATCAGGATGAATAGTTACTACCGTAGGGTAATCTTCCATGGTTATTACGTTGTTGGCATATATAATTCCTGTAGAAAATCCGCTTCTTTTGTCATACCCTTTTATATAGCCCACTATTTTTGCTGGCTGCGAAGAGAAAAACTCTTCAGCCGATAATTTACCTGCTTCTTTGTTTTTACTTTTTTCGACTTCTTCATTTACCCAATCCAGTACATACTGTGGAGTACGTTCTATATTCTTAGGTTTTTCTTTCGGATTCAATGAAACACCAAATATAATAACTACATCGTTATCACCCAGATTTATTTTCCGAACCGATTTATTTAATGGGGGGAATATCAGAACAAAGGTAGAATCACCGGATGCCGGCATATGTATTTCTTTGTCGAACTCTCCATTCTCTATGCCGGTAGCATAAAATTTCTCTCCGGTTTCACAATCCTGTATAAAATCTTTCTTTGAAAATTTCACCCGCCAATGTGGTATAAATGTGCTGTGAATATGTACACGGGTTTCCTCCTTATTCAACTCTATTTTAGTAATGTTGGTTATTCCGGATGTGCTGAACTCATACACCGGATCGGTGATTATTACATTTTTAGCTAAAATATGGGCTGTAGACAACAGCAGGAAAATGAAATATACTAAGATTCTTCTTTTTTTGGCAGGATGGTGTTTCATAGGTGTGGTATTAAAT
>JAJQBG010000171.1 GCA_021203405.1 Bacteroides sp. | reverse complement strand
CGTTTTTTAAAATGATTATTTACTTAATATATTTAATTTAGTTATGGCTAAACAGAAGAAATTCATCACATGTGATGGAAACCAGGCAGCAGCGCATATCTCGTATATGTTCTCTGAAGTGGCTGCGATCTATCCTATCACACCCTCCTCTACAATGGCTGAGTATGTAGACGAGTGGGCTGCGGCAGGACGTAAGAACATTTTTGGTGAGACCGTATTGGTTCAGGAGATGCAATCAGAAGGTGGTGCAGCGGGTGCTGTTCACGGATCTTTGCAGGCAGGTGCCCTGACTACTACCTATACGGCTTCACAGGGATTACTCCTGATGATCCCCAATATGTACAAAATCGCGGGTGAATTATTACCGAGTGTATTCCACGTATCAGCACGTGCACTGGCTTCACACGCACTTTCTATCTTCGGCGACCAACAAGACGTAATGGCTGCGCGTCAGACCGGTTTTGCCATGCTGGCAGAAGGTTCTGTACAAGAGGTAATGGACCTTGCGGCTGTAGCACACCTGGCTACTATTAAATCACGGGTTCCGTTCCTGAACTTCTTTGATGGTTTCCGTACTTCGCACGAGATCCAGAAGATCGAAATGCTGGAAAACGAAGACCTGGCTCACCTGATCGATCAGGAGGCACTGGCGGAATTCCGTGCCCGTGCATTGAGCCCGGAAAATCCGGTTGCACGCGGTATGGCTGAGAACCCGGATGTATACTTCCAGTACAGGGAATCCTGCAATAAATATTACGATGCTGTTCCCGAAATTGTGGAAGAGTATATGAGAGAACTTTCTGCTATCACCGGCCGTAAGTATGGTCTGTTCGACTATTACGGTGCCGAAGATGCAGACCGTGTGGTGATTGCGATGGGTTCTGCTACCGAAGCTGCCCGTGAAGCGATCGACTATATGACAGCACAGGGCGAAAAAGTGGGTATGGTAGCTGTACACCTCTACCGTCCGTTCTCTGCGAAACACTTCCTGGCTGCTGTGCCTAAAACAGCGAAACGGATCGCTGTACTTGACAGAACGAAAGAACCGGGTGCTACAGGTGAACCGTTGTTCCTGGATGTGAAGAACTGCTACTACGGCACAGAGAATGCTCCGGTGATCGTGGGCGGACGGTATGGTCTTTCTTCGAAAGATACGACTCCGGCCCAGTTCGTATCCGTATTTGAGAACCTGGCTCTTCCGACTCCGAAAGATCAGTTCACCATGGGTATTGTAGATGATGTTACCTTTACATCGCTTCCTCCGAAAGAAGAGCTGGTACTGGGTGGCGACGAAATGTACGAAGCTAAATTCTACGGTCTGGGTGCTGACGGTACGGTAGGTGCTAATAAGAACTCCGTAAAAATTATTGGTGACAACACAGATAAACATTGCCAGGCATACTTCTCGTACGACTCTAAAAAGTCGGGTGGTTTCACCTGTTCACACCTTCGTTTCGGGGACTCTCCGATCCGTTCTACCTATTTGGTGAATACACCGAACTTCGTTGCCTGCCATGTACAGGCTTATCTGAGGATGTACGATGTAACACGGGGTATCCGCGAGAACGGTACATTCCTGCTCAATACGATCTGGAACGAAGAGGAGCTGGCTGAGCACCTTCCGAATAAGATCAAAAGAGTCTTTGCACAGAAAAATATCTCTGTTTACTATATCAACGCAACGGCTATCGCTCAGGAAATCGGGCTGGGTAACCGTACCAACACCATCCTTCAGTCTGCCTTCTTCCGCATCACCCAGGTGATCCCGATTGATCTGGCTATTGAGCAGATGAAGAAATTTATCGTAAAATCTTACGGTAAGAAGGGTGAAGATATTGTGAATAAGAACTATGCAGCGGTAGACCGCGGTGGCGAATACAAACAATTGACTATTGATCCGGCATGGGCTAATCTTGCTGACGAAGAACCCACAGGCACCAAAGCTCCGGATTTCATTGAGAATGTAGTAAAAGTGATCAATGCACAGGATGGTGACCTGCTTCCGGTTTCTACTTTTGTAGGTATTGAAGATGGTACCTGGCAACAGGGTACTGCCAAATACGAAAAACGGGGTGTGGCAGCTTTCGTTCCGACCTGGATCTCAAGCAACTGTATCCAGTGTAACAAGTGTGCGTATATTTGTCCTCACGCTTCGGTTCGTCCGTTCGTACTGGATGAAGCAGAGCAGGCGAAAGCTCCGTTCAACGATACGCTTAAAGCAGTAGGTAAAGTATTTGCCGGCATGACCTTCCGTGTGCAGGTGGATGTACTGGACTGTCTGGGTTGCGGTAACTGTGTGGATGTATGTCCGGGCAACAAACAGGGTAAAGCCCTTGAAATGGTGAGCCTGGAATCACAGTTGGGTGAAGTACCTAACTGGGAATTCTGTGCGGAAGAGGTAAAAAGCAAACAGCACCTGGTAGATATTAAAGTCAATGTGAAGAACTCACAGTTCGCTACTCCACTCTTCGAGTTCTCAGGAGCTTGTTCGGGTTGTGGTGAAACTCCGTATGTAAAACTGATCTCTCAGCTGTTCGGTGATCGTGAAATGGTTGCCAACGCTACCGGATGTTCTTCTATATACTCCGGTTCCGTACCTTCTACTCCTTATACAAAGAACGAGCAGGGACGGGGTCCGGCATGGGCGAACTCACTGTTCGAAGACTTTGCAGAGTATGGTCTGGGTATGACAATGGCTGTTGACAAGATGCGCGAGCGTCTGGTTAAACTGATGACCCAGGCTCAGACATGCGACTGCTGTTCGGAAGAGTTGAAAGATCTGTTCCGTGAATGGATAGGCAGCATGAATGATGCAGCAAAGACCATAGAACTGGAAGCGAAGATCACTCCGCTGGTGAAAGCCTGCGACTGCGATCTGTGCAAAGAGATTGCATCCCTGAGCCAATACTTGATCAAGAGATCGCAGTGGATCATTGGTGGTGACGGTGCTGCTTACGATATCGGTTTCGGTGGTCTTGACCACGTACTGGCATCCGGTAAGAATGTAAATGTACTGGTTGTGGATACGGAGGTATACTCCAATACAGGAGGTCAGTCTTCCAAGGCTACTCCGGTAGGGGCTATTGCTAAGTTTGCCGCATCCGGTAAGAGGATC
This sequence comes from Bacteroides sp., assembly GCA_021203405.1. Taxonomy (GTDB): domain Bacteria; phylum Bacteroidota; class Bacteroidia; order Bacteroidales; family Bacteroidaceae; genus Bacteroides. The sequence continues at coordinate 3,030 of JAJQBG010000171.1, read as the reverse complement.
CGTAAAAAAGACCTCGGTCTGATGGCTTCTACTTATGGGTATGTATATGTAGCCCAGATCGCGATGGGTGCTGACCAGGCTCAGACACTGAAAGCGATCCGCGAAGCTGAAGCATATGACGGACCTTCGCTGATCATTGCGTATGCACCTTGTATCAACCACGGTATCCGTCAGGGTATGGGTAAAGCACAGGCTGAGCAGGCTGCTGCGGTTGAATGTGGTTACTGGCACCTGTGGCGTTACAACCCGGCTCTGGAAGCTGAAGGAAAGAATCCGTTCACGCTGGATAGCAAAGAGCCGAACTGGGACAACTTCGAGAACTTCCTCAAAGGTGAGGTACGTTATACTTCGTTGTTGAAACAGTATCCGGAAGAGGCTGCTGACCTGTTCGCAGCTGCTAAGGAGAACGCAAAGTGGAGATATAACAACTACAAGCGTCTGGCTAAACAGCAATGGGGTGTTGACCAGGAGGATTAATTGATTGATCTGATCCATTATAAAAAGGGCTGTCCGTAAGTGGGCAGTCCTTCTTTTATACATTTACCCCGTTAACCATCAGAAAAATTCCAGGTACGCTGACTCTTTTTTCATCCGATCTCTTTCTTACCCGTATATTTCCGCTATATTTGTTAACCGGTTTTGCTTTCTGTCCCGTTTACCAATCTTAAACCGCTATACGATGAAAAGGAACGCATCTCTTATTTTTCTGATCCTGGTTGTTTTAGTAGTTGCATGGCTCTTCCTGCCTGACAACTATTATATCCGGCAGGCACTGATACATCGCCACCCCACCATCAACGATCATACTTTTTTTGATAATCGTATTGTAGAGGCAGGGGCTCCGAAAAGCTGGGAACTGGCAGGGAATTACAATACCGGCTCTATTCCTGAGCCCTATAGAGCCACCTTCGAAGAACTGAGTACGGTGGCTTATATCATTATCAAAGATAATACTATCCTGTTCGAGAAATACTGGGATGATTACTATCAGAGCTCTCTTTCCGGCTCTTTCTCCGTAGCCAAGAGTATCGTCTCCCTGGCCATAGGCTGTGCCTTAGACGAAGGATGCATCCTCAGCACCGAGCAACCGGTTTCCGACTTCTTTCCGCAATTTACCGGCTATGGAGGAAAACCGCTCACCCTGCATCACCTGCTTACCATGAGTGCCGGGTTAGATTTCAACGAAGGGTATAGTTCTCTCTTCTCCCCTACTACCAGACTCTATTACGGAAAGGATGTAGCCAGACAGACACTGGAAGTAAAAGAGGTAGAAGAACCGGGAGTCTATTTTGACTATCAAAGTATCGTTACCCAATTACTGGCCCTGATCCTCGAAAAAGCTACCGGAGAATCCCTGAGCAGCTATGTATCCCGGAAACTATGGACTCCGATGAATGCAGAGGAAGATGCCTTGTGGAGCCTGGATGCACCGGAGGGAACGGAGAAAGCCTATTGCTGTTTCAATACCAATGTACGCGATTTTGCCCGGTTCGGGCAATTAATGCTTAATAACGGAGCGTGGGAAGGAAGGCAGTTAGTTTCCAGGACTTATATGGAGAAGGCTTTGCAACCGGACACTACGCTGATCCATAAGACCTATAACGACCGGAATGAACAGTATGGCTACCAGTTCTGGAGGCTTATCTATGAGGGGCTGACGGTAAACTATATGCGGGGTATCCTGGAACAATATGTATTTGCCATTCCGGAGAAGAACGCGGTAGTGGTACGGTTGGGACACCAACGAAGTAATACCTATACCCCTCAGCATTACCCGGAAGATATTGATACCTGGCTGGGAGCTGCCCTGGAAATTATAAATGCAGACAGCCCGGTTAATTTCCCTGAATAAACCGGACTACCGGAAGGAATATCCGGATAAACTTTATACCTTTAGGGATGTTTATGAAAAAAAGTAAGTTATGGCTTTTACAATCGCATTTTTCGGTACACAGCCTTATGACGAGACCTCTTTCAACGAGCTCAATATTAAATACGGGTTTGAGATAAAATATTTCAAAGGACACCTGAACCTCCACAATGTAGTGCTGACCAAAGGTGCGGATGCCGTATGTATCTTTGTAAATGATTCGGCAGATGCCTCTATTATTGATGCATTGGTGGATAACGGAGTGCAGATACTGGCACTGCGATGTGCGGGATATAATAATGTAGATATTGCCTCTGCGCAGGGCAGGCTGAAAGTAGTACGGGTACCCGCCTACTCTCCCTACGCGGTGGCAGAGCATACAGTAGCCCTGATGCTCTCCCTGAACCGGAAAATTCCCCGTGCCGCCTGGCGCACCCGGGACGGGAACTTCTCCCTGAACGGATTGCTGGGTTTTGATATGCACGGGAAAACAGCCGGGATCATCGGTACCGGAAAGATCGCTAAAGTGCTTATCCATATTTTGAGAGGATTCGGTATGAATATTTTAGCCTACGATATTTACCCGGATCATAATTTCGCGCGGGAGAACCAGGTGGTCTATACCACACTGGACGAACTTTACCGGTACTCGGATATCATCTCCCTGCACTGCCCGCTTACACCCGAAACAAAATACCTAATCAATGATTACTCGATCAGTAAAATGAAAGATGGAGTGATGATCATCAATACGGGGCGCGGACAGCTGATCCATACGACGGCCCTAATCGAGGGGTTGAAAAATAAAAAGATCGGTTCGGCCGGACTGGATGTATACGAAGAGGAGAACGAATACTTTTACGAAGACCAGTCAGACCGCATTATTGATGACGATGTACTGGCGCGCCTGCTCTCCTTTAACAATGTAATTGTCACTTCTCACCAGGCTTTCTTTACCCGGGAGGCGTTGGAGAATATAGCTTCGACCACTTTACAAAACATACAGGATTTTATCAGTGGAAAGGTATTGGTCAATGAAGTGACCGTATGAACGGAGGTCACTCCCTCGTCCTGATAAACGGATCGTACTTTTGTCCTGCAATTCCCGGTGAAAGGCGGGAATTGTAACATCCTACATGCTAAACTACTATGCTATAGAG
>JAJQBG010000330.1 GCA_021203405.1 Bacteroides sp. | reverse complement strand
TCTATATATTATCTGATCATGAGAGAAGCAAAACAATCCAACCGCACTCTTCTGTGGTTGATCCCATTGGCAGTTGCCTCTTTCTTTATTATTAAAAACAATAAAGAAGCGGAATATCGTACGAATCAAGGATTGATATTCGGAACAGTCTATAACATGACTTATCAATACACGGAAGATCTGCAACCTGAAATAGATACATTACTTCAACAGTTTAATCGTTCTCTTTCTCCTTTTCTGGAGTCTTCTGTTATCAGTAAAGTTAATCGTAACGAGGAAGTAGTAACAGACTCTTTTTTTACGTATGTGTTTAAACGTTCTCTGGAAATATCCAGACTTACGGACGGTGCTTTTGATATAACTATTGCCCCTTTAGTTAATGCATGGGGATTTGGTTTCAAAAAGAGTGAATGGATAGATTCTACCCTGGTAGATAGTTTGCTCCAATTTACAGGATATGAAAAAATCCGTATGGATAATAATCAGGTGATTAAAACAGATCCTCATATCATGATAACTTGTAGTGCCATTGCTAAAGGGTATGCAACGGATGTGATAGCAAACTTTCTCAGTGGGAGAGGAATAAAAAATTTCATGGTAGAAATTGGGGGAGAAGTGGTAGTAAAAGGAGAGAATCCTACAGGGGAGGCCTGGAAAATCGGTATTAATGCTCCGATAGAAGATGCGGCTTCTATGGAAAGTGAGTTACAAAGTGTACTACAACTTACTGACTGTGGATTGGCAACTTCAGGGAATTACCGGAATTTTTATTACAAAGACGGGATAAAATATGCCCATACTATAGATCCGCGTACCGGTTATCCTGTGCAACAGGATATTTTATCGGCCACTGTAATTGCTGCAGATTGCCTCACAGCCGATGCCCTGGCGACTGCTTTTATGGTTATGGGACTGGAACAGGTAAAGGTTTTCCTGGCAACACATCCGGAAATAGATGCCTACCTCATTTATACGGACGATGAAGGAAATACGCAGGATTTCTATACAGATAATCTGACGGATAAAATATCTATTTTTTAAAGATAAAATAGACTGCTCCGATCAGGCAGATACAAGCAGCCAGGTGATTCCATCTCAGTTCCGTACGAAAAACGGCCACAGAAAAAAGAGTAAATATAGTCAATGTGATCACTTCCTGGATGATCTTTAGCTGCATAATATTAAAAGGACCTCCCTCACCTTCATATCCGATCCGGTTGGCAGGTATCTGAAAACAATACTCGAAAAAAGCAATTCCCCAGCTTATCATAATTACCGCGATCAGTGGTAAAGCAGCAAACCAGGAAAATTCTTTCATTTTTAAATGTCCGTACCAGGCCAATGTCATAAAGATATTGGAAATCACTAACAGGACAACAGAATAAATACCTTTTGATATCATCTCAGCTTTTTTATTTTTACGGGAAGAAGTTCTTCCTGAATGTTCGACATACTCCCCCACAAACTATAACGTGCCTCGGGATTCATCTCCTCCAACTTACGTAAAACCTCTTTCATGCTACTACGATTCGTGCCGGCTTCATAAGGGCAATTTTTCACCTGTTTTCTAAAGTTCCGGATTTCTCCCATACGGACCAAATCTTTTTCATGTACCAGACAAAGAGGACGAATAATCGTCATATCAAACTTACGCATCATCAGTTTGGGGGGCATGGTACTGAACGCTCCCTGAAAAGTTATGTTCATTAGTAAAGTCTGCAAAATATCATCCATATGATGTCCGAGAGCTATTTTATTACATCCCATCTCTTTGGCAACTGTAAAAAGAGCCTTACGACGATTCCAGGAGCAGAGAAAACAGGGTGATTTACGATCATCCGTAGCAGCATCAAAAGAGGTTTCATACGTTACGAAAGGGACTCCAAAAGAGTGGGCATAACTTTTAAGATAGTCCAGATCGCTCTGATAAGGAATATTCTTCATAATTACATGTACGGCAACCACACTGAAACGAGGCTTTAGAATGCGGGAACGCAGAGCCAACAATTCCAGTAGTGCAAGAGAGTCCTTTCCACCGGAAAGACCGATCAGGATCTTATCTCCATCTTCAATCAGGCTATGTTCTACCACACCTTTATTAAAACACCTGTTAATTTTACGGAGTACTTTCTCCTCTTCTGTAAACTTTCCCATAACTTTATAACCGGGCACAAAAGTAATGCAAAAGAATTAATTAAAGAAGAATTAACAAAATAGAATATCCGATTAAAAGGATACCTGCCGAAAACTTTGTACTTTTGAATAATTAAAAACAGAAACCGACATGAAGCGTATTTTATTTCTTCTTATAATAGCCAGTATCCTGTTACCTGGAAAGGCCCAAACACTTAATGATGCGAAAAAATATTATGAAGCGGGGGACTATGTAAAGGCAGAGAATGCTTTTTCTAAACTGGCTAAACGGAGAGTAATTGATGCCTTCGGCTATCTGGCTGATATTTACAACCGCCAGTATAAATTTGAAGAAGCAGAGAAAAATATTGATGAATATATTACCCAGCTGAAACGAAAACGGAGTTCTACCAAACAGGCAGAAGAACTTGCCGCACAAATACGCCGGAACGCCCGGATGATACAGGGAGTAGAGGATGTGATGATCGTGGATAGTATAGTAGTAAATAAAGAGAACTTTTTGAGTTATTATAAGATCAGTCCGGAGTCAGGTTCTCTGAACACTTATAACCATTACTTTAATTCTTCGATAGAACCGGAAGCCACCGTATATATAACTGAACTTGAGAATCGTCTTTATTATGCGAAAATGGATAAAGATAGTTTGCTGAGTATCTATACACGTATTAAAGAACTGAATGACTGGGGAGAAGGAAAAATATTGCCTGAAAGTATTAACGGGGATGGGAATACCAATTATCCCTATGTAATATCTGATGGAGTTACGATCTATTATGCTTCTGATGGAGAAGGTTCTATAGGAGGATATGATATATTTGTAACCCGCTACAACTCCTATACAGATACCTATCTGGCTCCTGAAAATGTGGGAATGCCTTTTAACTCACCGGCTAACGATTATATGCTGGTTATCGATGAATTCAACAACCTGGGGTGGTTTGCTTCGGACCGTAACCAGCCGGAGGATTCAGTCTGTATCTATATATTTATTCCCAACCGGTCGAAGCTTACTTATAATAACGATGCATACGGTGCGGAAACAATCAGAAAGTTCGCACAGATCCATTCGATCCGGGATACCTGGAAGAATGAATTTGAAGTGGAGGATGCCCGTAGCAGACTTGCGGCTGCTATAAACTATCAGCCTGCCGAAAAGAAGAAAAGCGATTTTGAGTTCATAGTGAACGACCATACAGTATATGGTAAAGTAGATGATTTCCGTTCCGGAAAAGCACGTAATCTTTACAAGGAATATGAGCAACAACAACAAAATTACCAGGAACTACTCAAACGGTTAGAAAATCAGAGAGAGACCTATAGCAAAGTATCTGCAGAGGAAAAAGAGAAGATGAGTCCTGCTATTCTGGATTTGGAGCAACATATTGAAAAGATGGAAGAGGAACTTAATAATCTGGAAATTGAGATCAGGAATGAAGAAATAAATTATAAAAAATAATAACAAACAGTTCTATGGCCGGGAAAGCCTTCTGAAAGCACTTCCGATTTACGATTATTTTATGTATATTTGAACAAAATTAAAATCAAACTATGGATATTCTCATTTTTGCAGGTATTATCCTGGCAGGACTTATACTTATTCTGATAGAGATTTTCCTGATTCCCGGTACTAGTATAGCGGGAATTGCCGGTACAGGATTTTTAATATATGCCAATTATTATGCATTTGATAATTTTGGACTTTTAGGAGGTTATATTACACTGGCAGCGATTCTTATTCTGGGTTTCATTCTGATTCGCAGAGTGATGAGATCAAGAACACTGGATAAGGTAGCGCTGAAAAAGAACATAAACTCTACTGTAGATAACAGTGCTGAAAAAAGTATAAAAGTTGGTGATACCGGTATTTCCACCACTCGCCTTGCCCTTATAGGACATGCAGATATCAATGGTGTAAATGTAGAGGTAAATCTGCAACAGGCTTTCTAGATGAAAATACCCCGATCCGGGTTACCCGTATTGATCAGGGAGTTATTTTAGTTGAAAAATTATAATTAATCAAACAAGACATTGTATGGATCCTACTTATTTGACTCTTATTCTTGTAGCGGGAGGTATCATATTTCTATTGATATTCTTCCATTATGTACCCTTCTTCCTATGGCTTTCTGCCAAAGTTTCAGGAGTACATATCTCTCTGATACAACTCTTTTTGATGCGTATCCGTAATGTACCTCCTTATATTATAGTACCTGCTATGATCGAGGCTCATAAGGCAGGATTGAATACTATCACCCGTGATGAACTCGAAGCTCATTATCTGGCGGGGGGTAGGGTTGAAAAAGTAGTACATGCACTGGTTTCCGCATCCAAAGCAAACATTGAACTCTCCTTTCAAATGGCCACAGCTATTGATCTGGCAGGACGTGATGTATTCGAAGCAGTACAGATGTCCGTTAATCCGAAAGTGATCGATACTCCTCCGGTATATGCAGTAGCTAAAAACGGAATTCAATTAATTACCAAAGCCCGTGTTACCGTACGTGCGAATATTAAACGCCTAGTAGGGGGTGCAGGGGAAGATACGATCCTGGCTCGTGTGGGTGAAGGAATTGTAGCATCCATCGGTTGTCAGATAGCCATGCGGATGTACTGGAACATCCGGATAGTATCTCTAAAGTAGTATTACAGAAAGGTCTGGATGCCGGAACTGCTTTTGAAATACTTTCCATTGATATTTCAGATATAGATATTGGTAAGAATATCGGTGCGGAACTTCAGATCGATCAGGCAAATGCTGATAAAAATATTGCTCAGGCAAAAGCCGAAGAGAGACGTGCAATGGCCGTTGCTTCCGAACAGGAGATGAAAGCCAAAGCACAAGAGGCACGTGCCAAGGTTATTGAAGCCGAGGCAGAAGTTCCCAAAGCAATGGCTGAAGCCTTCCGCAGTGGTAATCTGGGTATTATGGACTATTACCGGATGAAGAATATCGAAGCTGATACCTCAATGAGAGAGAGTATAGCGAAGCCTAATTCTTCCTCCAACCGTCCCCTTACTGAATAAAAAAGTAAACTATATTTTTACAGAGGATCGATGGAGCAGTAAGTTTCATCGATTTTCTTTTTCTGATAGCAGTATTAACCTAAAAAGGAAGAATCATGAAAAAGTATTTTCCCTCCTCAGAGTTGATCATTAACGAAGATGGCTCTGTTTTTCATCTTCATGTAAAACCGGAACAGTTAGCAGACAAAGTTATTTTGGTCGGCGATCCGGGACGTGTAGCATTAGTAGCTTCTCACTTTGAAGAGAAAGAGTGTGAGATAGAAAGTCGTGAGTTTAAAACCATAACCGGAACATATAAAGGCAAGAGGATCACTGTTCTTTCCACAGGTATCGGATGTGATAACATTGATATTGTAGTAAATGAACTGGATGCGCTGGCTAATATTGATTTTACTACCAGGGAGGAGAAAAATGTTTTCCGTCAGTTAGAACTGGTAAGGATCGGAACCTGTGGTGGATTACAGTCCTATACACCGGTAGGTACATTTATATGTTCAGAAAAATCAATAGGTTTTGACGGATTATTAAACTTCTATGCCGGAAGAAACGAAGTATGTGACCTGGCATTTGAAGAAGCCTTTAAAAAACACATGAACTGGTCGCCTCTACTGGGTGGACCGTATGTGATCGATGCTTCTGCTGAGTTAATCGAACGCATCGGACAAGATGATATGATTCGCGGTGTAACAATCGCGGCGGGTGGTTTCTTTGGTCCACAGGGACGGGAACTTCGTATCCCATTGGCTGATCCGAATCAAAATGAAAAGATTGAAGCTTTTGAATATAAAAGTTATAGGATCACTAATTTCGAAATGGAGAGTTCAGCACTGGCAGGATTATCCAAATTGATGGGCCATAAAGCCATGACAGTTTGTATGGTCATCGCTAACCGCCTTATTAAGGAAGCCAATACAGGATATAAAAATACCATTGATATACAGATTAAAACAGTACTGGTCAGTATCTGATCCGAAGGGTCGTAATCGTTAGAAGGATGTTCCTTACGGAACATCCTTCTAACGATTTTAC
>JAJQBG010000416.1 GCA_021203405.1 Bacteroides sp. | reverse complement strand
TATTACAAGTGTATCTATAAAAGGTTATAACTACATAAAAAAGGTATCTGCCTTTCCTGCAAATACCTTTTTTGATTTATCTATAAAAGAATAGCTTATTTCTTTTCTTCAACCAAGAGCCCGTTCCTGAAAGTACCGGTACGGATTACTTTTCCCTCTTTATCTTTCTCTAAAAAGGCTCCCTCTCTTTTCCCTTCTTTAAAAGTTCCCTCAAAACGAACTCCCTCCTGATCGGTGAGTGTACCTTTTCCGTTTTCTTTACCTTCCGAAAATTCTCCCTCATAAATAGTACCGCTTATCAGAGTAAGTTTTCCTTCTCCGTGGGAAAGATTATTTTTCCATCCTCCTTCATACTTATCTCCGTTACCCCAGGTATAGGTACCTGTACCATTACGCTCATTATCTACCCAGTTGCCTTCGTAAACAGCACCGTTACTCCAGGTAAACCTGCCACGGCCCTCTTGTAGCCCATTCTTAAATTCGCCGTCATAAATATCTCCGTTCTCAAAATAGAAGATTCCCTGGCCGGTACGGTTACCTAACTGATAATCGCCCTCATACCGATCTCCGGTATGGAAGTAATAAACGCCTTTCCCATGCTGGATATCTTCTGCCCAGTCACCGGTGTATTTATCACCGTTCGCATATTCATAAGTTCCTTTCCCATGGCGGGCGTCCTCTTTCCAGGATCCGGTATAGCGGGAATTATCATCCCATACCATTGTACCCTGACCACTCTTTTTATCGCCTTTCCACTCTCCGTCATACCGTACTCCGTTACTCCAGACATATACGCCTTTACCTTCTCTTTTATCGTTAGCCCACTCTCCGGTATAAGTATCCCCGTTATGATAATACATAGTACCCCAACCATGTTGATAATCCATATACCAGGTACCTTCGTAGCGGTTATTATTCACAAAATAGTAGATCCCCCGGCCATGCTGCTGGTTTTCGAACCACTCTCCGTCGTACTTTTCACCATCTGCAAAAAGATAGACTCCGTTGCCGTGTCTTTTACCTTTTAGGTATTCTCCCTCATATATATCTCCGTTACTAAAAATAGTTTTCCCCTTTCCGTTAGGTTTCCGGTTTTTCATTTCGCCCGTGTATACCGAACCATCCTTAAACTTATAGGAGCCTATTTTAGTATCGTTTGAGAACATACCCGCCACCTTATTTAATAGATTGTCGCTGGCTTGCGCAGCTAACTCTGCCGGGAAAAAAGTGAAAGTAAAAAGCGATATATATATTATAATTTGTCTCATGATCTTCCTGTTTATTGCTGTGTCTTTCCACACCCTTTACAAAGGTAAAATTTTTACCTGAGCTTCTCTCCTGCTATAATTTCTTTTAAATTCTTTTTGCAAAGCCAGGTGGAAGCAAGTTGCTGCAAACGAGCAGGGGTAATAGCATGGATCGCATTGATATTACGCTGGAAATATTCAGGTGTAAGTCCTGCCGCATGCAGACTTATCCAGTTGTCTGCCAGTGAGAAAAGTGATTCGAAGGTACGACACATATCCCCCAGCATATAGTTACGTACCATATCCAGTTCACGGGCAGATACGGGTTCATTCTGTAATTTATCGATCTCATTATAGACCTCTTTTATGACCTCTTCCACATATTCATTGGCTGTTTCGGTAGAGATAACCAATACTCCTGAATCCTGGAAAGAGGCAATTCCGGCCGAAATACCATAGGTATATCCCTTCTCTTCACGGATATTCGACATCAGCCGGCTTCCGAAATATCCTCCGAACAATGTTATAAGTACTCTCAGATCGGCATAATCGGAATGGAAACGACCCGCTGTCAGGTCCCCCATTTTCATAGAACTCTGTACCGCATCCGGAACATAAGCAAGTATACGCTTCTCAGGGGCCGGAGTCATCCGATAGGCAGGAGTTTCAAAAACAGAAGAGGTCTTTCCAAAAGCTTCTGCTCCGAAAGCAGCGATAGTACGTAACCGGATATCGTCTGTTATACGCCCTGATAAATAGACAGAACAATTACCGGAATGATAACAGGAAGCATAAAACTCTTTCAGCCAGTCCGCTTCTATCCGGTCATAATCTTCACCTTCGGCAGACATACCATACGGATGATCTTTACCGAAAAGTGCCTGAAGAAAAGTTTTCTGAGAGACGACATTTACTTTACCCCTATTAATAAGATAATGCTGTTTATTCACTGCCACAGTAGTTTGAAGTTGGGCTTCCGGAAAAACAGGTTCTTTAACCAGCGATTCCAGAATAGCGAGCGTCTCTTTAAAATATCTGCTGAGTGAATAAAGAGTAATAAAAGAGTGAGTAAGAGAAGTAGAAAGTTCCAGCCAGGCTCCGTAATAGTCCAGTTTCCGGGCTATCTGTTCTGTAGTATAAGTAACTGTTCCCTCCCTGAGCATACGATTGGTAAAAAGAGCCTGTAAAAGATGGCGCTGATGCCACCTGCCTCCTTCAAAAACCAGATCCAGACGAACCACCTCCTGATCACCCGTATTAATAATGTACAAAGGAACTCCATTGGAAAGCAAAGAATACTCAGGGGGTAAAATATCAATTTGAGAAACGGAGCGTACCTCCGGTTGCATATTTCTGTTTAACATCAGCGGGTTTTTAAATATAATTCGGCCCGCTCCAGATCTTCGGGTGTATCAATTCCAATGGTCTCTTCTGTAGTTGTACCAACTTTAATCCGGTAACCGTTTTCCAGCCAGCGTAGTTGTTCCAGCGATTCGGCGATCTCCAGCGAAGAGGGGGGCAAAAGCGTAATCTCTCCGAGTACTTCCGGACGAAAACCATACATTCCGATATGCTTATAATAGGTATGAACTTTCAACCACTCTCCTTTATCTACATTACGTAAATAAGGAATAATACTACGACTAAAATAAAGAGCATGTTTTTCCTTATTCACTACAACTTTGGGAGAATTAGGATTTTCAAGTGTTTCCAACGAATCACTCTCCGTAAAAGGCTTTATCAGTGTTGCAATCTCTATCTGTCGGTGTGAAAAACACTCCATCAACGTTCTGATCTGGCCGGCTGTAATAAAAGGTTCATCTCCTTGTACATTGATCACTACATCATACTGTTCTCCTATCTTCTGATAAGCTTCCCAACAACGATCCGTACCACTACGATGTTTACAAGAGGTCATTACCACCTTTCCTGAAAAAGAACGTACAGCTTCAAAAATACGCTCGTCGTCCGTAGCTACATACACATCATCCAATATATCTGCCACCTGCTCATATACCCTTTGGATTACACTCTTACCTCCCAGCAAAGCCAAAGGTTTCCCAGGAAACCGGGTAGAGGCATAACGAGCCGGAATAATTCCCAAAAATCTCATCTCATACCATTTTTATAGGTTCCAAAATTACGAAAAGATTTGGTAATACAGCCTATTTAGCTTTATTTTGTGTGTAAATACCGAAACATGGAATATCATCGTTGCATCATCTGTCTGGGTAGTAATACCAATCGAAAGAACAATATTCTGGTAGCTACAGAAAAGTTACGAAAAGCATTTCCCGATATCTCTTTCAGCAGTATTATAGAGAGTAAACCCATCGGTATACAAAACAAAAAGTATTTTTTGAACCGGGTAGCCACTTTCCGTACCCATTGGAATTATAGAGAAGTGAAAGAGTTTTTTACTTCCATAGAACAGGAAGCAGGCGGAAGACCTGAGGACAAAGATCAGGAAATCGTAATACTTGATATTGACCTGGTAATATACGATAAAAAGATATGCAAGCCTCAGGATATAACCCGTGAGTATCTACTTACAGGGATCCGGGAACTGGGGATAACCTTCTGATACAAAAACGGCCCTCTGCTCTGAAACAGACGGCCGTTTTTCTTATATATACTTATTTACTAATCGAACAGAGAATCCAGTCCTACAGGAACATAATCTTCTTCAATAACCGCATTTCCATCACAAGGCTGGTAATCTTCCGGGAACTGGAATACCTCATCCTGCGAATATCCCAGACCTGTATCTTCATATACTTTAGTCATATATTTTGTCCAGATAGGCAAAGCCAGTGAAGCTCCCTGACCGAATGTCATTGTATCAAAGTGAATATCACGTTCTTCACCACCCACCCAGCATCCTGATACCAGAGAAGGAGTAAATCCCATAAACCATCCGTCCGAATGGCGGTTGGTAGTACCTGTTTTACCACCCATATCTGCAGTAATGCCATACCGGCGTACACGTCCTCCGGTACCTTCGTTAATAACTGCCCGGAGCATTACCAACATTTTATAGGAACTGGAAGCACTGATAACCTCCTCCATGATGGAAGCAAAATTGGCAACTTCGTTTCCTTCGCTATCTTCAATACGGGTTACAAAAAGCGGCGCTGTGCGAATCCCCTTATTGGCAAAAGCCGTATAAGCACTGACCATCTCTCCTACCGATATTTCGCAGGGACCCAGACAGAGTGCCGGTGTAGGCTGAATATCCTGGTTCATAACCCCAAAACTATGGATCAGCTGGACCAGAGCATACGGACTCAGTTTACTCATCAGGTAAGCAGATATCCAGTTATTGGATTGAGCCAATCCCCAACGCAGGGTGACTGTCTCTCCATACCGGTTATAACTACTGTTCCGCGGTGTCCACGGCTGACCTGTTTCAGTAATAATAGTGGTCTCTACATTCTGTGTTACATCACAGGGGGTAAATCCATTCTCCATAGCTAATGTATAGAGAAAAGGTTTGATGGTAGAACCTACCTGACGTCTTCCTACCATAGCCATATCATATTGGAAATAGCGATAATCAGGACCACCTACATACGCTTTTACATGCCCGTTACGGGGATCCATCGACATAAATCCTGAACAGAGGAAATATTTATAGTAACGAATAGAGTCCATCGGGGTCATGACTGTATCCTTCAGTCCTTCATAGGAGAAAATAGTCATCTGTTCGGGAGTATTAAAAGCTTCCAAAATCTCTGCATCTGATTTACCACTCTCCTTCATGCTATTGTATCGCTGTGACTGTCGCATGGTTCTCGCCAGAATCTCATCTACCTGCTCCTGTGAAAGCATATTGGTAAAAGGTGCTGTTCTGCGTCCTTTTTTCTCTTTAAAGAACTGAGGCTGCAAAGTTTCACTCAAATGTTCCCGTACAGCTTCCTCCGCATATTGCTGCATACGGGAGTTAACAGTACTATATATTTTCAGACCATCCGTATAAAGATTATAGGTTGTACCATCTTTCTTTTTATTTTTATTACACCAGCCATAAAGAGGATCGTCGGCCCAGGCCACAGAATCTTCATAGAATTTCTGCATCTGCCATCCCCGGTAATTCTTCTTGATAGGTTCTTTGGCAGTAAGTACTCCTCTCAGATATTCTCTGAAATAGGTAGCCAGCCCTTCCTTGTGGTCTACGCGTTGATAATGTAGCACCAGCGGGGTCTGTTGCAACGAATCACACTCCTGTCGACTCAGGTATCCGGCTTTATACATCTGTGCAAGTACTACATTCCGCCGGGTACGGGCACGTTCATCAAAACGTACCGGATTATAAAGGGAAGGGTTCTGGCACATTCCAATAAGGGTAGCCGCCTCTTCCACAGAGAGCTGGGAAGGCTCTTTGGAGAAATAAGTATTGGCAGCCGTTTTAATACCTACTGCATTATTAAGGAAATCAAACTGATTAAGATACATAGTCAGGATCTCTTCCTTAGTATAATAACGCTCCAGCTTCACTGCAATTACCCATTCAATAGGCTTCTGGAAAAGACGTTCCATCACATTCTCAGCACCGGGAGAGTACAGCTGTTTGGAAAGCTGCTGGGTAATGGTACTACCCCCTCCGGCTCCTTTCTGTTTCAAAAAACCTGTTTTTACAACAGCACGTCCCAAAGCCTTTACATCTACTCCTGAATGTTTCGCAAAACGTACATCTTCGGTAGCAATGAGCGCTTTCACTAGATTGGGAGAAAGTTCATCGTACGTAACATTTACCCGGTTATCTTTACTATAAGACCAGGTACCCAGTAATTTATCATCTTCCGAATAAACCTGGCTGGCAAATTTATCAATAGGACTTTCAAGGTCTTCTACCGGTGGCATGTAACCGATCCACCCTTTGGAAATAAAAAAGAAGACCGTTACTACACTGAGCAACAGACAAGCCAGTAGGGTCCACATGACCAATACTATTTTTTTTATCATAAAAC
>JAJQBG010000253.1 GCA_021203405.1 Bacteroides sp. | reverse complement strand
ACTCACGATAAAGCAGAAGCTCCCACATTGGCTATCTGCCCGAACTGCGGTGAGTGGCATGTATTCCATACAGTATGCGGTGCCTGTGGATATTACAGAGGCAAATTGGCAATTGAAAAAGAAGCAGCTGTTTAATTCTCAGCTCTCACACTTCTAATACGGCCTGAGAGTTTTTACTCTCGGGCTGCTTTTAATTAATCAATTTATAAACTGAATGGAAAAAATCAATGCTGTAATTACTGGTGTAGGTGGATATGTACCTGATTATGTACTGAATAATGAGGATATATCACGAATGGTAGACACCAGTAATGAATGGATCATGACCCGTATCGGAGTAAAAGAGAGACGTATTCTTAATGAAGAGGGTCTCGGTACTTCATATATGGCTCGTAAGGCAGCTAAACAGTTGATGCAAAGAACCGGCTCGTCTCCTGAAGAGATTGACCTGGTCATTGTAGCAACAGGTACCCCCGATTATCCTTTTCCATCTGTAGCCTCTATTCTGTGTGACAAGTTAGGATTGAAGAATGCGTTCGCTTTTGATATGCAGGCTGCCTGTTGTGGGTTCTTATATTTATTGGAGACTGCAGCTTCCTTTATTCGTTCCGGAAGATATAAGAAGATTATTATTGTGGGTGCTGATAAAATGACTTCTATTACCGATTATACGGACCGTACCACTTGTCCGATCTTCGGAGATGGGGCAGGTGCCTGTATGGTTGAAGCTACAACGGAAGAGGTTGGTATACTGGATGCGGCTTTGAGAACAGATGGAAAGGGGTTACCTTTTCTGCATATAAAAGCCGGGGGCTCTGTATGTCCTCCTTCTTATTTTACCATTGATAACAGGATGCATTATGTTTATCAGGAAGGGCATACTGTATTTAAGTATGCAGTTTTGAATATGTCTGATATCAGTACAGAGATAGCTAAACGTAATAACCTGACAAAAGAGGCTATAGACTGGATTATTCCTCATCAGGCTAATATGCGTATTTTGGATGCTGTTGCACATCGTATGGAAGTTCCTATTGAGAAGGTAATGATCAATATTCACCGGTATGGTAATACCAGTGCGGCTACGCTTCCTTTGTGCCTGTGGGATTTTGAGGATAAACTTAGAAAGGGTGATAATCTTATTTTCACTGCATTTGGTGCTGGTTTTACATGGGGAGCTGTCTATGTGAAATGGGGTTACGATGGGAAGAAATGGTAAATATATATGGTTTTGAAAACGCATCCTTTCTCTGATGCGTTTTTTTCCAGTAATGAAAAGCTAAGGATTATGCATAAAGCAGGTTTTGTAAATATAGTAGGAAATCCGAATGTCGGTAAATCTACTTTAATGAATCAACTCGTGGGGGAGAGAGTATCAATTGCTACTTTCAAGGCTCAGACTACCCGTCATCGTATTATGGGTATTTATAATACGGAGGATATGCAAATTGTTTTTTCGGATACACCGGGAGTTGTAAAACCTAATTATAAGTTGCAGGAATCAATGCTTAATTTTTCGGTTTCGGCTCTTGCAGATGCTGATGTATTGTTGTATGTCACAGATGTGGTAGAGAAACCGGATAAAAACAGTGAATTTGTAGAGCGGGTGAGTAAACAGGCTGCGCCGGTACTTTCATTAATCAATAAGATTGATTTAACGAATCAGGCAGGCCTGGTTAAACTGGTGGAAGATTGGCAAAAAGTATTGCCGTCTGCGGAGATCATTCCTGTTTCGGCACTGAACAAATTTAATGTGGATTATGTAATGAAGCGTATCCGTGAGTTGTTGCCGGATTCGCCTCCCTATTTTGATAAGGATCAGTGGACGGATAAACCGGCCCGTTTCTTTGTATCAGAAATTATCCGGGAGAAGATATTGCTTTATTATGATAAAGAGATACCTTACTCAACAGAGGTAGTGGTAGAGCTCTTTAAAGAAGATGAAAAGATGATCCGGATGATGTCTGTTATCTATGTGGAACGGGATTCCCAAAAAGGTATTATTATCGGAAAAGAAGGAAAGGCTCTTAAGAAAGTGGCTACGGAAGCCCGTAAGTCTCTGGAGAAGTTTTTCGGTAAGACTGTCTTTCTGGAAATCTTTGTGAAGGTGGATAAGGATTGGAGAAATTCGGATAGAAGACTGAAAAACTTTGGTTATCAGTTAGATTAAAGTATTAATACGACTGTGATAGTCGCAAATATAATAGTATATGGGAAATTTAGTTGCAATAGTGGGACGCCCCAATGTGGGAAAGTCAACCTTGTTTAATCGCTTGACCAAGTCTCGTCAGGCTATTGTCAATGAACAAGCTGGTACTACCCGTGACCGGCAGTATGGAAAATCGGACTGGTTGGGACAGGAATTTTCGGTCGTTGATACCGGAGGCTGGGTGGTTAATTCGGATGATATTTTTGAGGAGGAGATCCGTAAACAGGTCTCTATGGCTATTGAAGAAGCAGATGTAATTCTGTTTGTTGTAGATGTACAGAATGGAGTTACTGACCTGGATGAGCAGGTAGCCACTATTTTACGCCGCACGAATAAACCGGTAATATTGGTTTCCAATAAAACGGATAATAATAATTTGCAATATGATGCTGCTGAGTTTTATAGATTGGGCTTAGGCGATCCTTTCTGTATTTCCGCTGTAAGTGGAAGTGGTACGGGAGATCTGCTGGATGTCCTGGTTTCTAAATTCAAGAAGGAATCAGAAGAGATACTGGATGATGATATTCCATGTTTTGCTGTGGTAGGACGCCCGAATGCGGGTAAATCATCGATTGTGAATGCTTTTATTGGTGAAGATCGTAATATTGTTACGGAAATAGCAGGTACTACCAGGGATTCTATCTATACCCGGTATGAAAAATTCGGGTTTGATTTTTATCTGGTAGATACGGCGGGTATCCGTAAGAAGAATAAAGTAAATGAAGATCTGGAGTATTATTCTGTGATTCGGTCCATCCGTTCCATTGAGAACTCAGATGTATGTATTCTGATGGTTGATGCTACCCGTGGAATTGAGGGACAGGATCTTAATATTTTCTCATTAATACAACGTAACTCTAAAGGGTTAGTGGTAGTAGTTAATAAATGGGATTTAGTCGAAGATAAGAATAATAAGATGATTAAGGAATTTGAAGGTGCTATTCGGGAACGTTTTGCTCCCTTTACTGATTTTCCGATCATTTTTGCTTCCGCAACGACGAAACAACGTATTTTTAAAGTGCTGGAGACTGCCAGAGATGTGTATGAAAACCGTACTATTAAAATATCTACTGCGCGATTGAATGAAGAGCTTTTGCCCCTTATTGAGGCTTATCCGCCTCCTTCTAATAAAGGTAAATATATTAAGATCAAATACATTACGCAGTTGCCTAATACACAGGTTCCTTCTTTTGTGTTTTTTGCTAATTTGCCGCAATATGTAAAGGAGCCTTACAAGCGTTTTCTGGAGAATAAAATGCGTGAAAAATGGAATTTTACCGGAACTCCTATTAATATTTATATTCGTCAGAAATAATACGGATCTATCCGGAATAAAGGAAGAGGCGGAAATTGAATGGTTTATTCAGGGTTTCCGCCTCTTTTATTTTTTATGGATCCGATATTTATCCTTCCAGATTCTGTACCTGTACTTCTTTTACTTTCCTGAACAGATCGGAAGCAAAAATAAAATCATTCAGTCGTTGATTACTGGAAGTGAAAATATCCTCTTTGGTACCTTCCCACTCTTTATGGCCCTGGTAAATATAGATGATTTTTTCACCTATCCCCATTACAGAGTTCATATCGTGGGTATTAATGATGGTAGTCATGTTATACTCATGGGTAATATCATGGATAAGATCATCAATAACCAGGGATGTTTTGGGATCAAGTCCTGAATTAGGTTCATCGCAAAACAGATATTGCGGTTCAAGGGCAATAGCACGGGCAATAGCTACACGCTTTTGCATACCTCCACTGATCTCTCCCGGGTATTTATCTTTAGCTTCTGACAGGTTTACCCGATCCAGACATAACATCGCTCTTTTAGTACGATCTCTGAGTGTATCTGTACTAAACATATTTAGTGGAAACATCACATTATCCAATACACTCATGGAGTCGAACAGGGCAGCACTCTGGAAGATCATTCCCATTTCACTTCGTAGTTTTTTCTTTTCGTTCTTATCTAATGTAAGAAAGTCTCTGCTATCATACAGTAGTTCGCCACTGTCCGGAGTAAGAAGTCCTACTATGCACTTCATCAGTACGGTTTTTCCGGAACCACTCTGTCCGATGATCAAGTTGGTCTTTCCGTTTTCAAAAATGGCATTAATATCCTGTAATACAGGTCTGCCTTCGAAAGATTTATATATTGATTTAATCTCTATCATCCCATCAGAAGTTTGGTTAATATTAAGTCGGAGAACAGGATCAGTACACTACTGGTAACAACTGCATCCGTAGAAGCTTTTCCCACTTCGATAGATCCTCCGTCGACAGTATACCCAAAGAATGAAGATACACTTGCAATGATAAAAGCAAAAAAGAGAGATTTTATAATACCGCACCAGATGAAGTACTCTACAAACATATATTGGAAACCGTACTCCAGATCGGTAGCAGACATAACTCCTCCAAACCAGCAGGTAGCGAAGGCGCCGATAATACCGGAAAATGCACTAAAAGTGACCAGCATCGGTATCATGGTAACAAGTGCTGTAATTTTGGGGAGGATCAGGTAGGAGGCTGAATTAACTCCCATAATTTCCAGCACATCAATTTGTTGAGTGACACGCATGCTCCCTAATTCGGAAGCAATGTTGGAACCGACTTTACCGGCCAGGATAAGACACATAATGGAGGAGGAGAATTCCAGTAACAGGATTTCACGGGTTACATATCCTGCCGTCCAGCGAGGCATCCAGGGGCTTTCAATGTTGAGCTTGATCTGGATAGTAATCACTGCTCCGATAAAAAAGGAGATGAGCAGTACAATCCCGATAGAGTTTACTCCTAATTGTTCCAGCTCTTTTATATATGATTTGAAGAACATACGCATACGCTCCGGGCGTGAAAACGTACGTCCCATCAGCAAAATGTATCTGCCGACCGTTTTTAAAGCTTTTTTCATTACTACTCTATTTGCCTGCAAATGTACATTATTTTGTTAATAAATGGGATTTCCGTAACCTTTTTAAACATATAGGAGCCCTATTAATGATAAAATAATAGGGGGGCATCTATATTTTTGTTACTTTTGCGCCAAAGAATTTTTATTATGGATCAGTCCGCCGGAGAAAATAGTTTAACAATGGAAGAACCCAGGGAAATGGGTTCTGCATCTGAATTACAGAGCTCTGAGGATCAGATGGTACTTCGTACAGAAGATCTGGTTAAAAAATATGGAAAGCGTACGGTTGTAAATCATGTCTCTATCCATGTAAAACAGGGAGAGATAGTAGGATTACTGGGACCAAACGGAGCAGGTAAAACTACTTCCTTCTATATGACGGTAGGACTTATAACTCCTAACGAAGGACGTATCTTTCTGGATGATCTGGAAATTACTAAATATCCTGTTTACAAACGGGCACAAAATGGAATCGGTTATCTGGCACAGGAAGCTTCGGTTTTCCGGAAGATGAGTGTGGAGGATAATATTGCTTCGGTTCTGGAAATGACCAATACTTCCAGGGAGTATCAGAAGGATAAGCTGGAAAGCCTGATCGCGGAGTTTCGTTTGCAGAAAGTGAGAAAGAACCTGGGGGATCAACTTTCCGGAGGGGAACGTAGACGTACTGAAATAGCCCGTTGTCTGGCTATTAATCCGAGATTTATTATGTTGGATGAACCTTTTGCCGGAGTCGATCCCATTGCGGTGGAAGATATTCAGCAGATCGTATGGAAATTGAAGGATAAAAACATAGGAATTCTTATTACTGACCATAATGTACAGGAGACACTCAGTATTACAGACAGAGCTTATCTTTTATTTGAAGGGAAGATCCTCTTTCAGGGTACTCCTGAAGAGTTAGCTGCCAACGAGGTGGTACGTGAAAAGTATTTGAGCAATAGCTTTGTGTTTAGGAGAAAAGATTTCCAGTGTAAATAGCCGAAAGAGAAAATATATTCAGATATCCGGAATAAGAGTTCCGGATTTTTTTATGGTACATTTTCTGGTCGTTGTATAGAAGCATTCTGTAACTGTTTGTGTGTGAAGGAGGTTATTCCGGTAGGAATATCAT
>JAJQBG010000130.1 GCA_021203405.1 Bacteroides sp. | reverse complement strand
ACAAAGATAACAAAACTAGAGTAAAAAGAAATGATAATGCGTCAGCCCTGCCCGGATCTGATTAATTCTGGTTCACCGGCAAATGGGTTAAGATTCACTTTATGTATAAAAAGATCAGCTAACAAAAAGAAAAACGGGTGAGGGGTGTGCTGGCAGGTGCTACCACTAAAAGTGAAGTAGCACACTGTAACTAACTGTAAATTAAAACAGTGTGCTAGCGTGTTGGCAAAATAAGGTTTTTAACTACTGGAATAGGTGTTCACCCCAGGGATAACTTCCGGGTTTTACTGTAATATGGATGCGGGGATCTTCCTCCAATGCCATTCGCACTACTCCGGGAGTGATCTCATCGGTGATCACAAAGCTCGACCATCCCAGCCGTTTGAGTACGGCAAAAGCGGTGGCTCCTCCTTCAATGATCACTTCGTCGGGAGCGGCGAAACTGATCAGTTTATATACGAGTTCAGCCATGGTATTACGAAGACGCAGGGCGAAGTTTTTTCCTCCTTTGGAACGGTGTCCTACAGCCAGGGCAATAGAGCCTGTATCGTTGTAGTTCATCATCAGTTCTTTGCTCCACGGGCTATAATCTCCACCCTCGAATACATCGGTGGGCATGGTGTGCATCCGGATGCCTTTCCGGCTTACATAGGGAAAACCGGAGAGATCGCCGCTTACGGTACTACCGCAGATGATGATGGTGTTCCGTTCCTGGAGTCCCTGGAATACGGGATTATCTTTTTAGCAGCATATCCTTCGGATTGCAGGTAAGTGGTGAACAAATCGGCTGCACCGGCCAGCAGGATACCGGAGTCGGAGTGGCGGATGAATTGTTTGATATCTTCCCGTACTACGGCATTGGCAAAACAGATACCGGTTTCGGTCATTTCGCCGGAGTGATCGGCTAAGTGTACACCTGGAAAGCGTTCACTGATGGTGGAAGAGTGGGTGGGAAACTCCGGATCGTCTGCAAAGGGGGTGTGGTGCAGCGGTGTTTCGTTGATGTAGTAAACACCCTCCCATACAATGCGCCCCCGGGAAGGGTTTTCGGGGAGTAACAGGGCACGCCTGTGCCCGGAACTCTCCATCACCGCTTTCAGCTCGGGGAGAATGTGTCCCCGCAGGGCTGAATCGGTTTTCTTGAATATTTTATTGCATCCGAACTGTTTCAGGGTGCGGGATAGCTTCCGGTTGATGCGGATGGCTTCCGCTTCGGACATGGAGCGGGTATCGGTAGCAATAACCAGTAATTCGCAATCGGGCAGAGAAGTAATGTCTGTAGCGAGATTGACACGCAGGCCGAACCGAAGACCGATGCCGGCAATTTCGGCAGCTCCGGTAAAGTCGTCGGCTATTACTGTGATAACCCGGGTGATCATTTGTTCTTTATTCTGTTTTGAGCCATGCGGGTAGCATAGTCAATGGATAATAACATCGCGTCGGGGCTGGCTATGCCTTTCCCGGCTACGTCGAAAGCGGTACCGTGATCCACTGATACGCGGATAATGGGGAGCCCCAGGGTAATGTTCACGCCTTGTACACTCTCCATTTTCTGTGTCTCTTTGTCCCAGTTAAATCCTACTACTTTAAAGGGAATGTGTCCCTGGTCGTGGTACATAGCCACACAACCGTCGTAGAATCCACATTTGGCTTTGGCAAAAAGGGTATCGGGTGGTACGGGGCCGGCTACATCGTATCCCATGGCTTTAAGTTCTTCAATGGCGGGAATGATCTCTTTCTCTTCTTCCCACCCAAAGAGTCCTCCGTCGCTGGAGTGAGGGTTGAGCCCGGCAATACCCAGCCGGGGTTTTTCGATACCGAACTGACGGCAGGCATCGTCCAGTAACTGGGTGACGGCTATAATGCGCTCTTTCTTAACCAGGTCGCAGGCCTGGCGCAGGGGTACATGGGTGGTTACGTGGATCACCCGCAGAAACTCATCGGCCAGCAGCATCGCATACTTTTTGGTATTGGTAAAGTGTGCGTACATTTCGGTGTGGCCGTTAAAGTGGTGTCCGGCCAGGTTGAGTGCCTCTTTGTTCAGGGGAGCGGTTACGGTTGCATCTACCTCTCCGGCCATGGCCAGTTCAATGGCTTTGCGGATAGAGAGGAAAGCGGCGTTACCGGCCTGGGCCGATACTGCCCCATATTCAAGGGTGTTGATATCTACACAATCCAGGTCGATCACATCGATGGTACCGAATGTGAAGAGTGCCTGGCTTACTTGCTCAATAGCATTGATTTGTAAATCCAGTCCGAGTATCTCTACCGCGCGCTGCATAACCGAAGCATCTCCGGTTACCAGGGGGCGACACTGTTGATAGGTGTTGGGATCGTTGAGGGCTTTTACCACGATCTCCGGACCAATGCCGGCGGGATCGCCCATGGTGATTGCTATTTTGGGTAACATATAGTTGTTGTTTTAAAAGAGTTCCTGATAAATTTTGCGGGCATCTTCGGGGGTAAATTCCCGGGGATTGTTTTTAAGTAGCCGGGTTACTTTCATACCGGCTTCTGTCATCCGGTCTACTGCATCCTCAGGGATACCGATCTCGGAGAGTCGGGTAGGAATGCCACACTCCAGCGAAAGCCGGGTAATGTGTGCTACTCCGTTCTCGGCGGTTTCGTTGTCATCGGCTCCCTGTGCTGCTCCGCAGGCCAGGGCGATCTCTGCAAATTTGCGGATATCGGAAGGGCGGTTGAAACGCATTACTGACGGAAGGAGAATAGCATTGGCCAGACCGTGTGAGATATGGAACTCTCCACCCAGCGGATAGGAGAGAGCATGCACGGCGGCTGTATTGACAGGGCCCAGGCAGAGTCCTCCGTAGAGGCTTCCCAATAGCAGGGCTTCACGGGCTTCTATATCGTTGCCGTTTTTCACGGCACGCAACAGGTTACCGGCTATCAGGCGGATCCCTTCCAGGGCATACATATCGATAACCGGATGGGCAAACTTATTGGTATAGGCTTCGATACAGTGGGTCAGGGCATCCATACCGGTCTCGGCTGTTATGCGGGGAGGCACTGTCACTGTAAGAGCCGGGTCTACGTAGGCTACATCGGCTACCAGGAAGGGACTTACAATCCCTTTTTTCAGTTTCTCTGTTTCATCCAGCAGGATGGAGTTGGGAGATACTTCGCTTCCGGTACCGGCTGTGGTAGGTACCAGGGCCATCCAGCAACTGCGACCTTTGAGTAGTCCGGTCCCGAAAATATCCTCTACACGCTGGTCGCTGTTTATCAGGGCAGCTATTAGTTTGGCGGTATCGAGCACGCTTCCGCCTCCTATACCGATCACACTGTCGGCTCCAAAGCTACGGGCCTGTTTCAGTATTTCATAAAATCCGTTTACGGTCGGTTCGGCTACTACCTGGTCGTAGATCTCCGTCTGTACGCCTGCCTCTTCCAGGGTACGGAGGTAGGGCTGTGCCAGTGGTTTTACAGGCGGGGTGGTGAGTACAAAAAGTTTTTTGTATCCCAGACTCAGGTAATCTTCGGTAAACCGGTTCATGCAGCCGGTACCGAACTCTATTTTAGCGGGTTGTAAGAGTGTTATTGGTTTCATTGTTTGTTAATTATCTATAGTATAGCTGTTGGGAATTACTTCGTTTCCCGAGCTTTTCTTTTTTCTTTAAAGTATCCGTAAATAGTGAGGCTTTCGTCAATTGGTTCCCCTTTGAACAGGAAGCTGGCAAAGTATCCTACTACGAATACAATGATATGGCTGTAAACTCCCAATATATATTTGTGGTGCTTGAAGTTAAGCGGGCCCAAATCTACTAAAATTTTCTGTTCTCCGTCTCCCAGGTCGAATTTAGTGGAGGTTAGCATGGCATAGGCTGTAAAGAGTACGGCTACTGCAATACCTACGTAGAGTCCCTGTTTATTGGCCCTGCGGCTAAGGAGTCCCAATAGGAAGAGTCCTACAATACCGGCCGAGAAGATGGCATAGAGTTCAAACACCACCCCGAGTACTCCTTCACCTCCCCAATGGGCATAGATCATAGCAATTCCTACGGATCCGACTCCGGAGAGGGCCACGATCCAGCGTCCCAGCTTCATGCGTTGTTTATCGGTACTGTCGGGTTTAAAGCGTACATAGAAGTCTTCTACCCCGATGGCGGCCAGGCAGTTCATATCTGAATCCAGACTGGAGATGGCTCCTGCTGCCAGGGCGGCGATGATAAGGCCGGTGATACCAACGGGAATTTCGGTAGCTATAAAGTGCGGGAATACGGCATCTGCCTTGATCCCTTCGGGAAGGATGGCTCCGGAGGTCTGGTAATAGACAAAGAGTCCGGTTCCGATAAACATAAACATCGTCCAGATGGGCACACTCATAAATACGCCGATGTAAGCGGCTTTCTTGGCACTTTTATCATCTTTGGCTGTAAGGTACCGTTGGACAATTGTCTGGTCGGTCCCATATTTCTGAATAGCATAAAAGACACCATTCAGAGCCATTACTATAAATGTGAGTTGTGTCAAATCCCAGTCGTAGGGGCCAAAACTCATTTTATCGAACTCTTTGGCTACGGAGAAGATGGT
This sequence comes from Bacteroides sp., assembly GCA_021203405.1. Lineage (GTDB taxonomy): Bacteria > Bacteroidota > Bacteroidia > Bacteroidales > Bacteroidaceae > Bacteroides. Next base: position 1,726 of record JAJQBG010000130.1, on the reverse strand, counting down.
AGATGGACCTCCTTCGGGAAGGAAGAGTAGCATTACTACGCATATAATACCTCCGCCGATAAGCAGAAAACCTTGTATCACGTCCATCCAGATCACGGCTTCGATCCCTCCCAGCAGGGTGAGTAGGGTGATGGCAATTCCCAGGACAATAATAATGATATAAATATCAACTCCCATAAAAGCAGACATAGCCAGGCTCACCAGGAAAAAGACAGTCCCCATTTTGGAAAAGTGTCCCACTACAAAGGCCAGGGCTCCGTACAGGCGGGCAAAGAATCCGAATCTCTTTTCAAAGTATTCATAGGTGCTTAACCGGATCACTCTTCGGAAAAGCGGTACGATGATACCGACCATGGCTACCAATATAATGGGAACCATCAGGCCCTGTACCAGCAGTATCCAGTTGGAGGCATACGCGGCTCCGGGATAGGCCAGGAAAGTTACACTACTGATCAGGGTAGCAAAGATAGACATCCCTACGGCCCAGGCGGGAATATTTCCTCCGGCTGTAAAGTAGGTGTCGGTATTTTTCTGGCGGCGTGCAAAGTAGAGTCCCATCCCTACGGCCAGTACTACCGAGAGAATGACGATCACATAATCGATCCAGTGAATAAGAGAGTCTTTCATGCGTATGTAGCTGTTTGGTGGTTATTGGATGAGATTGCTGGTTTTTTCAATAACTGCTGCTTCCATTTCAGCAGAGAGTCGGGTCAGGGGGGGATAGCATGTGGGGCTCGCAGAGTCCGCGGGTCTTCATCATCACTTTCAGGGCTGCCAGGGATTGTCCCAGGGTTTTGTCTGCCTGGTATATTTTAGCAATAGCATCGGTCTCCTGTTGCAGGCGCTGCGCTTCTTCGTGGTTTCCGGCTAAAGCGGCTTCATACAGGCCGGCAAACATCTCCGGTACAAAATTTCCGGTACTGGGTACAATTCCGTCTGCTCCCAGTTTTAGGGCGTTAGCGCATTGGGCGGCCCAACCGATAAAGTAGGCGAAGTCGTCTCTTCCGGCTGCCATTTCAAGGCATTGCTGCATCCGCTTTTCGTCCCGTTCGGAGTCTTTCAGTCCTACAATATGGGGATGTTCCATCAGGCGTGCTACAATATCCAGGGGAATAGACATGTGAGTGGTTGCTTTGATATTATAAAGCATCAGCGGAGCGGTAATGTTGTCTGCCAGTGTTTTATAATAGTCATACATCTGTTCGTCAGTGAGTGCATAGTAGGAGGGGAGGGTCGCTACAATCACATCGGCTCCCAGTTTGTGATAGCGGTTGGCGTATTCAATATGTTCGGCTGTACAGCATCCGTTAAGCCCGGCATAAATAACCACTTTGCCTTTTCCGGCTTCGGCCGCTGTTCTTACCAGGATCTCCGATTGTGCTTTTGATACGGAATTGCCTTCGCCGGTTGTACCCATGAGTAACGGCGATACATGGTGGGCAGTAAATAGTTTCATCATGCGGGTTACTGCCTGTGTATCGATCTCACCTTTATCTGTAACGGGGGTTACCATAGGTACCACCACGCCTTTATACTCGTTTTTCATATCCAAGTGTTTTTAATTGATCTACTATAAGACTGAAAAACGGTGTTTTTGTACTTTGTTTAGGAGGAGAAATTTAGGAAGGGGAAATATAATATTTTCTCTTGTTTTTAACTGGTATGCTACCAATAGGGAAAATAAATTGTTAGGCTACATATATATTTTGTGAATGTACCGCTTAGT
>JAJQBG010000139.1 GCA_021203405.1 Bacteroides sp. | reverse complement strand
ACTGCATGACGATCAATTGTATTACTATCGTATCCATAGCTACCCTGCGCAAATGACGCAGCACATAAGCCGGCGAACGCCAGCAAAATAAAAACCTTTTTCATATACCTTTTTATTAAGTTTGGTTAATTAAATATCGTTCTTTTTCAGAATATATTTAAATAACGGTTCTTACATAAAAATGTTTCGTATTTCATACTTTTTAATATTTAGGAATTTGTCGGAAAAGAAGAAGATATCCTTTTTATAAAACGCAGATCGTGGGTATAAGTTCGTATTTCCTCCTTATAAATACCCTGTGCGTCGAGTTTATCAATCCGTACCTCACCGGATGCATGCAGGATATATCCGTTTTCAAGTACAATACCGACGTGAGATATTTTACCATCTCCATGATCAAAAAAAGCCAGGTCTCCCGGCATAGCTTCCTGAATAAAAGGTACCAACTCACCTATTTCCGCCTGTACACAGGCATTCCGGGGGATCTGTATTCCGTGGATACGGTATACTACCTGGGTCAATCCGGAACAATCTATTCCCATCGGATTTTTTCCACCCCACAAATAAGGAGAGTGATAATACTTCATTGCTGTTTCAACTATACTTTCCGTGACAGGTTTTACCACTTCCGGATCAATCCGGTAACGGTTATCTTTTACCCGGAATGTACCATCCGGCCGGTAATCAGGCAATACACTTCCGCCAGCGAGTAAGAGATGTTCATTCTTTTCTGTATGGAATGCTTCGGCGTAGTAGAATGAAACAACCGGCAAAATAGCAGGATCATAAGCTTCATACTCCTCCCGACTGATAAAAGTAAGCATCTTCGTAGTAAGCCACCCTTCATAGTCGTATGCTTTATTGTGGATACGGGCCCAGGAATCCATGTATTCATGTACTTCACACGCATCTCCGAAAAGCAGCTCGGTCATCAACTCTCCGCCATCCTCTGGAGTGCGACGTACAGGAATTACCGGCAAAAAACAGATAGCATACTCCATAATACCTTATTATATTAGTGTTACTTAAATCTTTTATCTATCTCCTCTTCTTTCAGCACGCTCAATATTGTCTTTCCGTCGGGAGTATAATTGGGTGTAGGACACGCAAAAAGGCTATCTACCAGATTGACCATCTCATCGTGTGAAAGATATTGTCCATATACAACAGTAGTGACTTTTGCTAATGTCAAAGCCAGGACATGATTGATCTCCTCTTTGATATCCTTTCCTTTTTCTATGGCAGCATATAATAACTCCCGGATCAATTCTACAGGGTCTACTCCATCAATTCCTGAAGGAGTACCGTTAATAGCATAGCTACCCCCTCCCAGATTATTTAATTCAAAGCCTACAGCAGTAAGTTCATCCATAATATGCTTCAGTACAGCTGCTTCAGAAGAGGGAAGTTGAATAACTTCCGGAAAAAGGACTCCCTGGGAGACTCCCTGTCTCTGTTCCATCTGCTCCATATACCTATTATATAATACCAGGATATGAGCCCGGTGCTGGTCAATTAACATGAGTCCGGACTTCACAGAGGTAAGAATATAACGTCCTTTAATCTGTAAATGCTAACTTCCCTTCCCTTCTATTTTCTCCCGTCCATACAGGGGTAAAGAGTCATCTTTAACCTTATCTGTCGACTCTTCGTCTCTTTCGGTTCCATAATAAGAGACCTGATTCATTTTGCTCTCCTGAGGCTTGCCTGAATAGAGGCTCTCCCAATTAAAATCAGGACGTGAATAAGCCGGTGAAGAAGTAGATTGCCGGAAAGGATTAAAATCATGGTTTACAGCAACTACAGGAGGACTTAATACAGGGGTATCCGAAAAATCAGAAAACACCGGAATATCCGGCCTGTCTTCCGTATCAAAATCAATGGAAGGTACAGCATTGAACTTACCCAGTGTCTCTTTTACAACTGCTGCGATCACCTGCCAGATAGCTTGTTCATTCTCAAACTTTATTTCGGTTTTGGTGGGATGGATATTTACATCTATTGATGCTGGGTCTACTTCCAGATAGATAAAATAAGAAACCTGCTCTCCAACCGGTATCAGTTTTTCATAGGCTTCCATCACTGCTCTGTGGAAATAAGGATGCCGCATATAACGCCCGTTCACAAAAAAGTATTGATGAGCCCCTTTTTTACGGGAAGCTTCCGGCTTTGCCACATACCCACTAACTTTAACCAAGGTAGTCTCCACGTCCAGATTCAATAATTGCTGATTTAGTTTTTTACCGAATATGTTTATTATCCGTTGTCTCTGAGAGGCTACTGGCAGATTAAAAAGTTCGGAACCGTTATGATAAAGCATAAAAGACAGATGAGAATTAACCAGTGCGATCCGTTCGAACTCAACTAAAATATTGCTTAACTCTGTTGTATTTGACTTCAGGAATTTACGACGGGCCGGGATATTATAGAAAAGATTACGCACATAAAAAGTACATCCCGGAGCACAGGATATAGCTTCCTGACTTACCAGTTCGGAAGCAGCAACCTCTACCTTAGTTCCAATTTCCCTATCCTGACGACGGGTCTTCAATTCTACCTGTGCAACAGCAGAAATAGAAGCCAATGCTTCTCCCCGGAATCCCATCGTTTTAAGGGAGAAAAGATCATTAGCTTTACTTATTTTAGAAGTAGCATGCCGTTCAAATGCCAGCCGGGCATCGGTTTCACTCATTCCTACCCCGTCATCAATTACCTGGACAGAAGTTTTTCCGGCATCAGTAACAAGAACCTGTATATTTTTAGCACCTGCATCAATTGCATTTTCTATCAGTTCTTTTACAACAGAGGCAGGACGTTGAATTACTTCCCCTGCAGCAATCTGATTAGCAACTGAAGCAGGAAGTAAACGTATCATATCACTCATAGTACAGGATTAAATTTATTAAAATGACCAACTTCCGGTGGTCAGATAATGCCAAATAAACAATAATACAGCGATAATAACCAGAGCCAATCCGAAATGCAGAGGCTTCCTGCCACTCTCTTTACGCCTTTTCAAATGAGTGGTATGCTCTACAAATTTACCACGTATATCTTCAGGGGAAAATTCTTTCGGAGGCAGCATCCCTAATTCCCGCTTTGCATCTTCTTCCATCTTTTTCAGCTTCTCTTTTCTCTCATCAACATAAATGTACTGATGGTTAAAGCGTCTTGGCTTTCTTGCACTAAACATTCCCATAGTTATCTCAATCTAAATTGTTCTCTGTTAGGTGTAGCAACCGGAGTACGGGTACTTTTTTTCAGGGTTTCGCCTTCCCGTTTACCGCGCCACTCAAATATATCATCCTTGTTTAAAGGTCTCATATAATCAAGCCAGACAAAATTAGCCAGCCTGTATTTATCCGGTGGGATCTGGTCCATAGGATATAACACCCCATTAGATTTCGGACTCATTACCATTCTCTCCAGCTTACGTTCCTCCAGATACATATTTAACAAGCTGGTTTCAGATTCGTTCAGCCCAATTAACGTATTATCTTTTTCATCTACAGGATAGTATACAACTCTTACATTTGATATAACATCTACTTTTTTCATCTCTCCTTCTATAAAATAGGCTTTCATCTCCTTCCCCGTTACCTGGTTATAATGAACCGGGTCCATCATTTCAACAGTCAAAGCCTGATTAATAATATGAGCCCAGTCAATCGTACTATCATTCATATATATCTTAATCTCCTCTCCCAGTAACTGTTGCGCTTCATTCCAAAGAACAGGATCATGATACATGGTTATACAGGAATCTTTTGTTATATAGACCAGAGAATCGCATACTCCCTGAAAATCGGTACGATACATTCTGACTTTATGATAAGCCTGCGTGATCCGGTAAACTGAATCCGTATTCAGATGATAAGAGGTCATCTTCAGTGTATCTCCATGCAGGAAGAGAGAATCACCCTGGGAATAATCGACTGCTACTGCCCGGCTGGTAGCCCATGCATACTCTGTTATTTCATTATAATAACAGTAGTTACCAAGAAGCATATTCTTATTTACAGTATCATTCATTACCACATTATCAAATGCCTCTCCGTAACCAATTACTTTGTCATAAAAAAGGCTATCTCCTGTCAACGTCTTACCATCATGGGTAGTCAGTACGGAACGATCCATTAATTCCGCCTGTTCAGTTAGAGTATTATAAATTCCCCGCTCCGAATAGATATGATTCTCGTCACTGACAATATCTGAGGGCCCTAAAATAGTAGCGATCTTTGAATCCGTATTGTAATGTAAAGTATCCGACGTAAGTACAAACTGGGGATTTACCAGTTTTACATCGTGATTGAAAACAGATTCCTTTGTACTGGGACTATATTCTCCCCAATCGGAAGTCAATACATTTTCTTCATCGATCAGTGTTCCTCCCATAAAATAATATCCCAGATCATACACCCGGTCGTAGTTAAGGCTATCTGTCAAAAGAGTGGTATTTCCATTCTCCATCCGGACATTCTCACGCAAACGAGCCAGACGGGTTACCCCATCATAATAGAGATAATCTCCATAAATAAAAAGGGTATCTCCCTGTTCCATACGGACATTATCCCATGCTTCAAAAGAGTTCGTTTTTTCGTAAACAATAGCACTGTCACAATACATATACATACTATCATGAAGAAACTGAACCGAACCGATCAAAACCTGTGCATCCGGAAAAATTTCCTGATCAGCCCATCCTACATCTGCATGTAAAAGATCAACCCTTGTCTTTTTTACCTGCTGACTATCAGCTTCCATAGGTATAGCATTGACAGGGCGTACCGGATCATTCTGAGCAATTATACATACACCAAGCAGGCACAAACTACCTACTAAAAGAGATCTGTGCCTGCCTATATATGTATCTTTCTTTTCTTTTCTGCCCATATAAACTTATTTGATCCACCCCGGATACTGAAACTCACAATCTTTCCAATTATCACTGATACGTACATAGGTATTCTTTTGCTTCTCCAATACCCAGTTATGCAGTTTTTCTTCCGCACGTCTAGAGACCAGAATATCTTTCAGACGTTGGTAATCTTCTGTAATAGTGGCCTTATGCCCGTTAATCTTGGTTTTCAGCTTTACAATCAGACAAACCTCTTTTCCTTTATCATTGATCATGGTAAAGGCATTCGAAATCTCTCCTACATTCATATTATCCACCACTTTTGCTATTTCCTGGGGAAGTTCAGCCAATTCAAAACGAGAAGTTCCCGTATAAGGATTGGGAAGTAATCCATTATTATTGCGGGTATCTTTATCATGGGATAATACGGAAGCTGCTTCTTCAAAGGTAAATTTCTGATTACGTATATCATTAGCTATTGAATCCAATCTATTAGTAGCTTCAATTAAATCTTCTTCTGAGACTTTAGGCTTCAATAAGATATGACGGGTATTGATACGGTCTCCACGTTTTTCTATTAATTGAATAATATGAAATCCAAATTCTGATTCAACGATCTTGGATACCTTGCTCGAATCCTGTAGGTTAAATGCTACATTCGCATACTCCGGAACCAATTCAGCACGTCCCATGAAACCAAGTTCCCCCCCACGAAGATAACTCCCAGGATCTTCCGAATAGAGACGGGCCAATGTGGAAAACTCACTTTCGCCGGAAACAACACGTTCCGTATACTCACGTAAGCGCTTCTTTACATCCTCCGTTTCTGCCAACGGAATACGGGGTTCCATAGTAATGATCTGTACTTCTACCTGTGTAGGTATGAAAGGAATACTATCTGCCGGCAAGGAATTGAAGTAACGACGGACTTCAGCCGGAGTTACTTTAATATCGCCAGCCAGCTTTTGCTGCATTTTCTGTACGGTAATTCCCTGACGGATATTCTCACGCATATGCTCCCGGATCTGGGTCATGCTCATATTAAAATATTCCTCCAGTTTTTCCCGGGACCCTATCTGGTTCAGATATTCGTTGGTTGTCATCTCCACCCGTTGCAGAACTTCTGCTTCCGACACTTCAATACTATCAATAACAGCCTGGTGAAGATATAACTTCTGAACAGCCAACTGCTCCGGTATAACACAGATCGGATTTCCCTCCATTCTGATCCCTCCATACTGAATTCTGGTGCGTTCCTGTTCGATATCTGATTTAAGGATCGCCTCATCGCCAACGACCCATACCACTTCATCTACTATATTATCCTGTCCATATACTGAATTAACTGCCAGTAAAAACAGAAAAAATAAAATAACGGGATTAAAGATGAATACCTTTTTCATTTTCCGTGTTTATTAATTA
>JAJQBG010000201.1 GCA_021203405.1 Bacteroides sp. | reverse complement strand
CCATTACACTTACCCAGAAATTCCCGTTCTTATCTTCAAAAACTGTCTGGGCATTATTGGGGTTAGGAAAAGAGTTCAGCATAAGCGAGTGGTCTTTATAACTTCGTACACTTCCTCTGTCAATGCAGTAAAATCCGTCAAAAAAGGTAGAGACCCAGATACGGCCCCGGCTATCCCGGTACAAGGAGCTACATAATTTATCTCCTAACTCCTTTTGATAAACAGGCCAGGTGGTTCCCGTTACAGGATCATACATAAATAAACCGGTCCCGGTTCCTACCCACAACGTACCGTCCTCATTTTCCAGAAAAGAGTAGATCACTTCATTGGTTATATTAGACTCACTCTCCACCACATGGTGCAGGCGGAATTTCTTCATGTGGGGATGATAGCAACAAAGCCCCTGAAAGAGTGTTCCTACCTAAAGGCCGTTGTAATCATCGACAAAAACAGAGAAGACATCGTTGTATATCATCCCTCCGGTATCCAGTTTCATACCGGGAAGAGTATGGACTTCAAAACTCTCTTTTTCAATAAAGCGAAGGCCGGTACGGGAAGTTCCTACCCATACATTCCCTTCCCGGTCCAGATCCATACAGGTAAAAAAGTTGGAGAATCCGCTGATGGTACATACTTCCTTCCACAAAGCATTCATCCGGCTAAAATAGTAGATACCGTCAGAAAGCATCAACCATAAGTCTCCGGTATCGGTTGTATGCATATAGAGCCTGTCTTTATCAGAGGTATTGATATAGATCTTATCGGCAGTATCATCCAGGGAGGAGAGGAAAGTCTCATCCCTGGATACAAATTCTCCCGATGTGGAGTCCCACAGGCAGATAAGGCCGTCGGAGTAAATGATCCAGTAGAAGTTCTTATACTGGGTCATTTCACGGGGTATCCCGTGAATACGGGCGAACTCACTACTACCTTCTGTAATAGTTAACAGGGAATCCTTACGAACATCGTAACAAAGAAAGCTTTTATCTTCCGTTACAAACCAGTAGTTCTTATCCTCATCAATAAAAAGATTGATCAGTTTTTTCTCAACACCAAACCGATAAAGTTCCTCTTCTATATTGTAAATAAACTCATTGGTATGTAAGTCGAGTAGCAATAAATGATCGCATTCTTTCATCCAGATCCGCCCCTGGTTATCGTAATACTCCTGGGGAGTTTTAAAATAGTCCCACCGGTACTCCTGCCATTTATCGGGCGTGAACTGCTCAAAGGCAGCTCCGTTATACACATTCAGGATGGAAGCGGTCTTTACAGCCAGCCGACCATCGGGTATCATACTCAGGCTCCGTATCTGGTTATCGGAGAGTCCATCGACAATATCCAGGTGCCGGAATATATACTGTGCACCTACCGGTTGCACCCAAAGCATCCAACAAATAACAAACAGACTTCTCAAAGTGGTTTTCATAGCAGCCATAATTAAATCTCCAAAGTTAACCATTCACCCCTACATTTTACAGATAAATTGTATCAAAAGGTGGGTCATTTTGATACAGCACTATGATCAGAAGGCTTACAGAAGTATTTTACCAGGTATTAACTCACTGATCCTTTTCCCTGGTAACAGCCTGGTACAGGAGTTGCCAGGCTATGAAACCGATTACCCCATCATCCACAACAAAATGACGTACTCTTTATCCTTTCTTACCTTTATTTTTGCATCAGGTAAAAATCGTACATTATACTACTATGAGAACAATTACACGATCTGGCACTTTTCGTTTTGCTTTATCCCTTCCATTTGATACGAGGCCTGAACCGAACCGGTCCGGATAAGGGGAGATAAATTCTTTTTCAGGAAAAGGGTTTACCGGATAGTTCCTGATAAAACACCTAAGTAATATAACTAAAATTTAAGAAAATGAAAAATCAGTATTTAGTATTCTTTGTTTTTATATCTGTCTTTCTCGGCTCCTGTAAGGACGAAGCCGAAGGCAGGATCGAAATCAATGATGCACCACCCGCCAGGGTTGCCAACGTAACAACGACACCGGGACCCGGAGAAGTATACCCGGCATGGCAGAATCCCTCTGACGCCAGCTTTATGTATACTAAAATAGAATATACGAACTCAAAAGGCGACAGCAGATACAGACTTATCTCCGGGGAGCGAGTGGGTACGGATAATATAGCCCGGGATACGATAAGAGGCTTTGCCAATACAGATCCACAAACATTTTCCCTGTTTGCATGCTCAGTAAGAGGAACCCATACAGGAGCTGTTGAAGTATCGGAATCGCCCCAAACCCCTGCTTTTACAGAAGTAGCCAGAACCATCACACTCGAACCCGACCTGGGAGGTATCATCGTATACTGGGAGAATATCTATACCGCCCCGGTCTACATTGTTCTAAATTACCAGGCAGCTCATGATTCCGGTAAAAAAGGAACAAAGAGAATTACAGCACCCGGTCATACAAAAAACGGAGAATTCGTAGCCCTTACTTACGGAGAAGATAACGACCTGTTATCCGGCGAAGAGTGTATAGTAACCGTAACTACTGAGGATGAAGAGGAGAACAGTTCCGAAGAGATGCAGATCCGGATCACTCCTACCGGAGTCGTAAAAATATCCAAAGCAGAGTGGTCCTTCCCGGGATACGATGACAATAGTTCGGCTGAAACCATCGGCTACAGTTCGCAGGAAGCCGGAGGCGAAGGCGCTTCCCCACAGGGACGTGTAATAGCCATGCTGGATGATGACCTGGCAACTTTCTGGCATGCATCCTGGAAAACTACCGCTTATTACCCGCACTGGTTTATTGTGGATATGGGTAAAGATATTAAAGTAAGTACCATTGAACTTATACGTCGCCAGGGAGATGCCCGGGGACAGACCGGACACTCCATATCGACCTGTCCGGATGCAAACGCGGCCAATAAAACAACCCCGGAAAGCTGGGTGTGGGATGACCACGGTTCCTTCAGTTTTGACATAACCACAGACAATCCGCAAAGTTACCGGTTAACCTCCAACCCGGTTGCCAGATACATTAAAATTTACTTCGGTACAGAACATAAAGGAACAGGAGACCAGGCTATGCTTGCCGAGATCAATGTATACGGTGACGAAGAAGAATTATCTGATATCAAGTATATAAAAACAGTCCATATTATGAGAAGAAAAATAAAATTTCTGGTTGCTTTATGCCTGGTGACAGCCTCTCCGGCATATACCATCCACGCCTTTGCAGATGGAACACAGGAAGTAAGACAAGATAACAAAACCATACAGGGAAAAGTTACAGATCAGGAAGGAGAAGCCGTTATTGGTGCCAGTGTACGCATCAAAGATAGTGCCATCGGTACCATTACTGATATAGATGGTAATTTTACCCTTAGTACTCCCTCCTCAGGAACACTGGTTGTATCCTATATCGGATATACCACGCAGGAGATACCTGTTACGGGAAGAACCTCCTTTATCATTCAGTTAAAAGAGGATACGGAATTATTAGACGAAATAATAGTAGTAGGGTACGGTACCCAGAAAAAAGCCTCCCTGACAAGTGCTATCTCCCAGGTAAGCGGCGATGAAGTCTTTAAAGACAGAGGTCTTACCAATCCTACGGTAGCCCTGCAGGGAGAAGTCCCGGGACTTACCATTACCCGTACTTCGACACGTCCCGGTAGTGAAGGAGCTGCCATGAAGATCTGGGGAGATATCTCTGTAAACGGTAGCTCAAGTCCACTGATCTTAATTGACGGAGTGGCCGGTTCGCTGGACGAACTCAATTCTATGGATGCAGGTGATATTGAGAATATCTCCGTACTAAAAGATGCTTCGGCAGCTATTTACGGAGCCCGTTCCGCCTCAGGAGTAGTGCTGGTCACTACCAAACAGGGAAAACAGGGAAAGGCCGAAATCTCTTACAATGCCTCCTTCAGCAGGACTATTAATGGTATTCAACCCCCTATTACTACCAACGAGCAATGGCTGGATATGTTTTACGAAGCACAGTACAACGATGCAGCCGCCAACAATCCCCGGCTCAAAACCCGGGAAGAGATCCATCAGAATATTGATTGGTGGATATTCAACAGCTTCGGCGGGAATGCACCGGATGGTTCGGGAACTTACGTAGGCGAATCTCTTTTTAATGCCCTGCGCGCAGGCCAGACCCTCACTTTGCAACGGGATCAATACATCGACCGCTGGGAACCCAACAATTATATAATGGATTATTTATACGGACAGGCTACCTCTCAGAAACATTCGGTAAGCATTTCGGGTGCCGATGATAAATTCAGTTACCGGGCTTCTTTAAGCTATGCAGATAATAATTCGCAGCTGAAAGTGGCAGAAGACGGAGATAAAAAATACAGCGGGCGCCTCAACGTAGATTACCAGGCTAATAAAAGGCTGAAGTTTGAAACAGGCATGTCTTATGAAAAACGTGACATTATCACCCCCAGTACAGATGTAGGAGCCGGTTATTTTGACCCCTGGTTCTGGACCGTTTATAACCAGAACGGCGATGCCTACGACACATTCAGCGGTAACCGTAACCCTATCGGTGGTCTTACCCAGGGCGGACGCAACAAAACAAGTTTTATCACTTTCCGTAGTACCGGGAAAGCTACCTATGACTTCTCAGATTGGATAAAAGGATTGACACTCTCGGGTACTGCTGCTTACAAAACCGTAGAAAAGGATTACCAGGAACAAAAAACCCGGTTCAATATTACGACTGGGCAGGAACCGAAACCGGCAATAAGCAAGGTCCCGGTTCGCTCAAAGAAGAACGTACCAAATGGGAGAACATTACCCTGGGAGGATTTTTGAATTACCAGCGTCGTTTTGCCAATGTACACGAAATAGGAGCTATGCTGGGTATGACAGCCGAACAGGAGAGCAGTAAAAGGATAATGGCTTCCCGTAACCAGGGACCTATGTATCCGGGTTCTGACCTGGTAGACCTGAATGTATGGGTAACCGGAGAGAACAATGGTGCCGAAGGGGGACAGAGTTCCTGGGGATTTGTCTCTTGCATAACCCGCCTGGATTATAACTACGACGGCAAATATATCCTGCAGTTTGTAGGACGCCGGGATGGTTCCTCCAAATTATCCGAAGCCCAGCGCTGGAAAAACTTCTACTCCATCTCAGGAGGCTGGAATATATCCGAAGAGAGCTTTATGGAGGATATCTCCTGGCTGAGCAATCTGAAGGTCCGTTACAATTACGGTAAAACAGGCAGTGTAGAGGGTATCGACAATTATGGACGCTATTCCACCATCAAAACCGGGACTACCCTGTTTGGAACATCCCCAAGTTATTACACCTCTCTCTGGATCGATGGAATGAGATCAGACCAACGTACCTGGGAAACGATTCACAGCCATAATTTTGGAGTAGATTATGGTTTCTTAAATAATCGTCTGAGAGGATTATTCGAATATTTTGTAAAAACCAATGACGGTATGTTCATCGGTGTGACCTATCCTGCCGTACTGGGAGCTTCAGCCCCTAAAACCAACAACGGAAAACTCCGTGCCCGGGGGTGGGAACTGGCTCTTAACTGGAACGATAGAATAGGTCAGGTTAAATACCATGTAGGTGGTTCCATATCCGATGCATGGTCCCGGATCCTCACCCTGGAAAACAATGAAAATGTTCCTCAACCCGGTAAGAACGAAAAACGCCTGATCGGTAAACCACTGACTGCTATCTACGTATACCAGACCGACGGAATATTCCGGACTCAGGAAGAGGTAGACGCTTATTATGAAATGTATTACTGGAACGCAGACCGTACAGGCCCTAAAGCTAATAATATCATCCCGGCTCCCCAGGAATCAGGAACCAGCCAGCTCCGCCCGGGTGCCCGCAAAGTAGTAGATATTAATGGAGACGGAGCGATTACAGAGGATGACCTTTATTACGCAGGAGATGCAGCCCCCCGTATAACTTTCGGACTCAAGGCCGGACTGGAGTGGAAAGGAATTGACTTTCAGGCATTCTTCCAGGGAGTAGGAAAACAGACCATTCTGAGAAGCGGTTACCTGGCGGCTCCCTTTACCACAAACTATGTATTACAGAATACCACTTTCCTGGGGAATATGTGGAGTGAAGATAATCCCAATGCCAGATATACGATTGCCTCCCGTAACCAGGACTTCAATAAATGGAATTACAACAACAAAGATGTAATGGTACAGAATAACAGATACATCCGTTTGAAGTCGCTTGTAGTAGGATATACGATACCCAGGCAGTGGACAACCAAAGCAGGTATTAATAAGCTGAGATTGTATTTCTCAGGGGA
>JAJQBG010000074.1:5940-6302 GCA_021203405.1 Bacteroides sp. | reverse complement strand
GTACTATAATTAAATAAATAAAGCGCAGGGAACTGCCGTAGTGAATGAAAAGAACTTTAACAGGATTATTAATTCTCCTGGTTCTTTCTGCATGTGGTAATGAAAATGCAAAGAAGAATAGGGGAGAGGGTACTTTAGATGACTCCTATATGGATACTTCTTTGATTGATACGGAGGAAGAAGAGGAGAACGAAGAAGAGGAGGAAGAGGTTGCCTGGACAGACGGCTCCTTTGAAAGCTTCATCTATAATTTTGTTACCTATGAGAACCTCCAGTTCCGCCGGATCAAATTTCCTCTTCCTTATTACCAACCCGATACGGTTGTTCGTATTGAAAAAAGTGAATGGGAGTTTGATAAGTTA
>JAJQBG010000074.1:0-5924 GCA_021203405.1 Bacteroides sp. | reverse complement strand
TCTTTATAGATAATTATTATTATACGTTGTTGTTTGACAATGAAGAAGAACTTGACCGCATAGAGAGTGATTCACTTACTTCAGTACAGGTAGAATGGTTCTATCTGGCCGACCGGCGGGTAAAACGCTACTATTTTGAAAAGATCAACGATATCTGGAAACTGGAGGCGCTGAATCTGCGGGATATTGAGGATACCGGCCATGAAGATTTTATCACTTTCCTCAGGCAATTTGCGGCTGACTCTCTTTTCCAGGCTCAGCACATCCGTATTCCTTTGCAGTTTGCCATGTTAGATCCGGACGATGAGTTCTCTCTACTGGAATCCACCATTGACCTGGAGCAATGGTATGCATTTAAACCGGAACTTCCGGTAGACCGCCTTTTCAATATTAGTTACGGACAGCACAACGAAGATGACTCCAGAACAAAGATCCTTACTTTTAAAGGAAATAATAACCGTTTGTCGGTACATCTCTACTTTCGCAGGCACCACGGTATGTGGGAGCTCTATAAATTTGAAGATAGTACCACCTGATGTTTGATAGATACAGAAAAATAATGTATCTTAGTCTATAATTTAAAATAACCGACTTAAGGTAATATGGAAATAAGTAAAAAGTTAGTAACTGTAATTATTCTGCTGGTTGTAGCAGGAGTGATCCTGGGCACCAGTTTTTATACCATTCAGACCGGAGAGAGGGGAGTAGTCCTCAGGCTGGGCAGACTGGCAGATGTAGTGGACGAAGGCCTTCATTTTAAAGTACCTTTTATGGATCATGTGGAAGTCCTCTCTGTCCGTGACCAGAACCTTACCATTAAAACAGAAGTCTCTTCCAGTGATATACAGACCATTGCGGTGGAAGTAGGACTTGTTTACTCGCTGGACCCGGAAAAAGTGGGGATTGTATATCAGACCTATGCCAAGAATATTGAGCAGACCCTGATACGTCCTACGCTTTCTGAAAAGATCAATGCTATTATTGCGGAGTATCCTATTGAAGCATTTGTGGAAAAGAGGGCGGAGATCTCCAACCGTATCCGTACTACCTTTGCTACCCAGGTAGAAGGGAACGGGGTGTTGGTAAAGACTTTGCTGATCACCAACCACGACTTTAGTGATGAATTTAATAAAGCCATTGAGGATAAAAAGATTGCGGAACAGGGAGCTTTAACGGCTAAATTTACCCTGGAACGGATGAAGCTGGAGGCAGAAGCACAGATGATCAAGCAGGCTTCTCTTTCTCCCATGGTATTGCAGGAAATGGCGATCAATAAATGGGACGGAAAGCTTCCGCAATATTTCAGCGGAAGCCAGTTACCTTTTATTACATTGAAATAATAGGTAAAACTCCATTCCCGGGGAAAAACCCGGGAATGGAGTTTACATTTTTACCTGTAAAAAGAATAACTTTGAAATAGCAGTATCCTCTGCTATTTTTTTTATTTTTGCCGGTAAACTAAATTCCTGTAGAGCATGTATAGAGAATATCAGAATATATCACTGCTTCCTTACCATACATTTGGGATGGATGTGGAGGCGGCCCGTATGATCGAGTATGATCGTGTGGCCGATCTGAAAGAGATCATTCGCCGGGAGAACCTGTCGCAGATACGTTATCTCCATATAGGGGGAGGAAGTAACCTGCTTTTTACGGCTCCCTATGACGGATTGATCCTTCACTCCCTGATCAAAGAGATAAGGACAGAGCATGAAGATGAAAAAGAGGTGGTGTTACGGGTGGGTGCCGGAATGGTATGGGATGACCTGGTTGCCTATTGTGTGGAAAGAGGATATTACGGAGCTGAGAATCTCTCCCTGATCCCCGGGGAAGTGGGGGCAAGTGCCGTACAAAATATCGGGGCGTATGGTGCGGAGGCTAAAGATATTATTCTGGAAGTCCAGGCAATAGATGTAACTACAGGCCAGGTGCGGATATTCCCTAAGGAAGAGTGCGGATATGCCTATCGGAAAAGTATCTTTAAGACAGATACTTACTGCAACCGTTATATTATTACTCATGTGGTATACCGGCTGGGTAAACAACCGGTCTTTCAGCTTGATTACGGAAATGTACGCCAGCAGCTGGCCGGTTATCCGGAGATCAACCTTGAAAATGTACGGAAGGCAGTGATTGAGATAAGGAAAAAGAAGCTGCCCGATCCTGCTATAGAGGGAAATGCGGGTAGCTTTTTTATGAATCCGGTTGTTAAAAAAGAGGTATACGAGCGGATTGCTGAACAATATCCCGCTGCTCCCTATTATACGGTAGACGGGGAGCATGTCAAAGTTCCGGCCGGCTGGATGATAGAGCAGTGCGGCTGGAAAGGAAAAGCACTGGGAAGAGCTGCCGTGCATGATAAACAGGCGTTGGTACTGGTCAATAAGGGAAATGCTACTTCTGCGGAAGTAATTGCCCTGGCCGAGGCAGTGAGAGCGGCAGTGAGAGATAGATTTGGTATTGACATCCGCCCCGAAGTTATTTATGTGTAAGATGAAAATTACGATACTGGGGAGTGGTACCTCTACCGGGGTTCCTGAAATTGGTTGCCGGTGTGAAGTCTGTACTTCGGACGACCGGCGCGACCGGAGACTCCGTACTTCTATCTTGGTAGAGACAGGAACAGGGCGCATCCTGATAGATGCGGGACCCGATTTCCGCCAGCAGATCGAACCGCTTCCCTTCCGGAAGATAAATGGAGTACTGATCACTCACGAACATTATGATCACGTGGGAGGGATTGACGACCTGCGTCCTTTCTGCCGCTTCGGAGAGATCCCTGTATTTGCAGAAAAGGAGACGGCCGATAAACTTCGTACCCGGCTGCCCTACTGCTTTGGAGTGAATAAGTATCCCGGTGTACCCAATATTGTGTTGCAGGAGATAGAGCCGGGAAAGAGCTTTAAGGCAGGTGGGATGGAGATACTACCTATCCGGGTGATGCACGGGAAGTTACCCATTCTGGGATTCCGGATCGGAAAAATGGCTTTCCTTACGGATGTCCTGACTATTCCTGAGGAGGCGTATGCGGATCTGCAGGGGTTAGATGTCTTGATTATCAATGCTCTTCGTGTCAAAGCCCACCCTACTCATCAATCGTTGGAGGAAGCTTTGGCAAAAGCAGGACGGATCGGAGCCCGTCATACCTGGTTTATCCACATGAGTCACCATATCGGACTACACCGGGAGGTAGAGCAGCTACTTCCGGAGCACATCCGGCTGGCTTATGACGGGGAGGTAATTTGCGTGTAAGAGCGTGTTTTTACCTAAACTGGTCAGATAAATTCAAAAAAAAGACTATTTTTGTCATTGACAGGGTATGTAGGGATGTGTATTATAGGGCATAGAACGTAACTTGGAATGAACAACAAAGCAGTTTTCAGGATCGCGATAGGATTGGCCGTCATCTTTTTTACGGGGGTGGGGTTCTATTTCTATCTGGGACTTACTTCAGCCGAAAAGAAACAGGATATTAACCTGTATGAATGGGTTCCCTCTACCAGCATGGCCGTTCTGGAGACTTCCAACTTAGACGGAATGATCAATGATTTTACCGAGTTACCCCCTTTCCGGGATTATCCTTTGCAGCGGATTTCCCGTCTCCTGGCCTATATCCGGCAGCATTTTGACAAACTCCTTGCTTTTACTCCTCACGGGCTGAGTAACCAGATGAATAAAATACTGATCAGTTTTCATGCTCCCGACTATGCAGAGAATCAGGTTCTTTATATTCCACTGGGACTCGGGGATACAGATATAATGGCAAAATTCGTACAACGGATGAGTGCCAATGGATTTCCCCCCAAGGAGGTGGTTTACAGGGACGAGACCATTCGCATCTATCCGCTCAGGGATAATAGTTTTATGGCCTGTTATTTTTCCTCTGATTTTGTGGCGGTAAGTTTCCGCAAAAAGCTTATCGAAGAGGTGATTGACGCACGGTTGGATCATACCTTGCTCTTTTCTGATAAGAACTTTACTGCTGCCCGTACCGAGGCAAGAAATCATAGTCAGTCTCTTTTCTATGTACGGATGGATAGTATCGCTCTTGGCTGGAAAAAAGAGAAAGAGGTTCTGCAAAAGGATCTGGGTGAGTGGGCCGAATATATTTTCCGGATGAGGGATCATAAAATATATCTTTCAGGCATGCTTTTCGATCCTGATTCTCTCAATACGTTCGGGAATATGATCAAAAAGCAGGAGAGTATCCAACACTATCCCGATTACCGGTTTCCTGTGAGTACCTATTACTTTTCCCGGCAATCGGCTACCAATTTAGCTGCCACGCTGGATTTTATGGAATATCCGGGTAAGCAGGAGATAACGGATGCTACCCTCCTGATGGAAGAGGTGCTGACCGACTATCTGCAAAACTATACTTCCCGTAAACTCTCTACATTGTTATTTGCCCGGGAAGACTCTTTAAAAGGAGAGGGATGGGTCCTTACGGTTCCTGTGGAGAATCCTCTTCCGGCACGGGCCCGGCTCAGGGAGGAGATATACAACAGGGCGCTTCGCCAGGCCGGACGCGCTTTGCCTTTGCGTAAAGTCTTTCCGGTGGGCCAGTCCGAGCTTGTTTTCTATCCGGTTCCCTTTAACCGGGTAATCCCTGCACTCTCTGCTGTGATACCTGCGGCTGAATTTTACTGGCTGACCCTGTACGACGGAGAATTGGTGATCGGAAGTGATCCGGACCATCTGAAGGAGTATATTCATGCCCTGTATGTAGGAGATACCCTGGAACATGTGGCGGTACAGGAGGATTATAACCAGGATATTTCTGCCTCCTATACCTATCTTATGCTGACGGATCTGGAAGATAGTATGGCAGAGGATGCTTTTTACCAGGTACTTACCGTACCTTCCTTCTTTTTCCGCCACCGGGAATTTTTCCGTCATTTTATTCTCTCCTCGCAGTTTTATTACCATGAGGGAGATGTTTATTCAAACCTGGTACTTACTTATAAAGAGTAAGCTGATAGTCTATTTTTATGTATTAGTATTTTCCAGGAACCATTCGGATGTGGATTTTATCCCTTCTTCGTATGAAGTAGGAGTAAAGTCAAATGCTTTTTCAAATTTTGCAGAACTAAATTGAAATGAAAATTCATCCTGGTAATTCAGTTCGTAGGCTTCCCGCATAAAAGGAATAAACCACCCCGCGGCTTTTAGTAGCCATTTAGGAAGAACGAGCAATTTACCTGAACCATGCATGTGTTTTGCGGCTATATTAACAAATTCTCACCCTGTAAGTGAAGGAATTGTTGACGGAAGATGCCATATCTCACCCCATGTCCTATCGTGGGTGGCAAGCATATAAAGAGCCCGTGCTGCATCAGGAACATATGTGAACGAACGAGGTACATCGGCATTGACAGGCCACATGGCTCTTTTTCCTTTTTTTAAATTGGAGAAAACGTATACTCCCGGAGCGCTTTTATTGGTAACTTCCTGTCCATAAAAATCAACAGCCCGTGTAATTGCAGCCTGGATATGTCCCTCTTTCATCTCTTTTTCAAGCATACGGGTAATATCAGCTCTTACTGCCCCTTTTTTACTCGTAGGATGATAAGGCGTTTTTTCAGTGATAAGACCTTCAACTTTACCATACATATAGGCATCGTCAAAGAAGATAAGTTTTGCTTTTTCTTTTTTACAAGCATCAATTACGTTACGCATAATAACAGGCCAGTCCCTTTCCATATTTTAGCATTGTACTGTATGCCGATTACCAGATAAACAATGTCTGAACCTTTTATCGCTCTGAATACAGCATCGCGGTCAAGCATGTCAGCCGCAACGGATTCGACTCCCGCTACCGGTTTTGGATTACGAGAGACTAATCTTACCCGCTCATTATATTCCAACAATAGAGGATATAATGCAGTTGCGATGGTCCCGTTTCCTCCTAATAATGTATGTAA
>JAJQBG010000042.1 GCA_021203405.1 Bacteroides sp. | reverse complement strand
ACATACAAATAAGATCAGGATGAAAAAATTAATTATTGCAGGGAAAGAGTTTAACTCACGCCTTTTTCTGGGAACCGGCAAGTTCGATTCCAATGAATTGATGAAAGAGTCCATTCTGGCTTCCGGTAGTGAAATGGTAACCGTAGCCATGAAACGAATTGATATGGATAACAGCGAAGACGATATGTTACACCATATTGCCCATCCCCATATCCAGTTATTACCCAATACCTCCGGAGTACGGAATGCCGAAGAGGCCGTTTTTGCTGCACAAATGGCCCGTGAAGCTTTTGGAACCAACTGGCTCAAACTGGAGATCCATCCCGATCCCCGTTATCTCCTTCCCGATTCGGTAGAGACTCTCAAAGCAACCGAAGAACTGGCAAAACTGGGATTTGTCGTACTTCCCTATTGCCAGGCCGATCCTGTACTCTGCAAACAGCTCGAAGAAGCCGGTGCCGCAACAGTCATGCCGCTGGGTGCTCCCATTGGGACTAACAAAGGCTTGCGCACCAAAGATTTTCTGGAGATCATTATA
Source organism: Bacteroides sp. (assembly GCA_021203405.1). GTDB lineage: Bacteria > Bacteroidota > Bacteroidia > Bacteroidales > Bacteroidaceae > Bacteroides. The sequence goes on along the minus strand of JAJQBG010000042.1, from coordinate 5,767 downwards.
GAACAGGCCGGAATTCCTGTAGTAGTAGATGCAGGGATCGGTGCACCCAGCCATGCGGCCGAAACCATGGAGCTGGGAGCAGATGCCGTATTGGTCAATACAGCTATTGCCGTGGCCAATGATCCCGTAGAGATGGCCAGAGCCTTCCGTCTGGCCACAGAAGCCGGACGCATAGCTTACGAAGCCGGTCTGGGAACAGTCGGATATACAGCCTCTGCCAGTTCACCGCTAACCAGTTTCCTCAACGATTAATATATAATAAGGTATGAAAGCAGATATTCAACATATACACTACCCGAACTCAGAAAAAGTGTACCTGAGCGGAGAGATCTTTCCGGAGATAAAAGTCGCTATGCGTAAAGTAAAACTGACCCCAACTGTAGATGTAGTAGACGATCAGAGAGTGGTTACAGAAAATCCCGATATCTATATTTACGATACCAGCGGCCCTTTCAGTGACACGACCCGGGAGATCGATCTCAGAAAAGGACTTCCCCGGTTGCGGGAGAGCTGGATCACTTCACGCGGCGATGTAGAACAACTTCCTGATATCACTTCCGAATATGGAAAGATGAGAAAAGCCGATAAAAACCTGGACCACCTCCGTTTCGAACACATTGCACTTCCCTACCGAGCCAAAGCCGGTAAACAAATTTCCCAGATGTACTACGCCAAACAGGGAATTATCACACCCGAAATGGAATATGTAGCCATCCGGGAGAATATGAATTGTACCGAATTAGGGATCAAAACCCACATCACTCCGGAGTTTGTCCGCAAAGAGATAGCCGAAGGAAGAGCTGTTCTTCCGGCCAATATCAACCACCCCGAAGCCGAACCCATGATCATCGGTCGCAACTTTCTGGTCAAGATCAACACCAATATCGGTAACTCCGCCACCACTTCCGGAATCGAAGAAGAGGTTGAAAAAGCTGTCTGGTCCTGCCGTTGGGGAGGAGATACCCTGATGGATCTCTCTACAGGAGCCAATATCCACGAAACCCGCGAATGGATCATCCGTAACTGCCCGGTACCGGTAGGTACCGTACCCATCTACCAGGCACTCGAAAAAGTAGACGGAAAAGTAGAAGAGCTTACCTGGGAGATCTACAAAGATACCCTGATCGAGCAGTGCCAGCAGGGAGTAGATTATTTTACCATCCACGCCGGTATCAAATACGAAAATGTACACCTGGCAAACAAACGTCTTACCGGGATCGTATCCCGCGGAGGTTCCATTATGTCCAAATGGTGCCTGGTACACAACCAGGAGAGTTTCCTTTATACCCATTTTGACGATATCTGCGATATCCTTGCCCAATACGATGTAGCCATTTCACTCGGAGACGGGTTACGCCCCGGAAGCATCCACGATGCCAACGACGAAGCCCAGTTTGCCGAACTCGATACCCTGGGTGAACTGGTACTCCGTGCCTGGAACAAGAATGTACAGGCCTTTATCGAAGGTCCCGGCCATGTACCCCTGCATAAGATCAAAGAAAATATGGAACGCCAGGTCACAGCCTGTCACGATGCCCCTTTTTACACACTGGGTCCGCTCGTTACAGATATTGCTCCCGGATACGATCACATTACATCCGCTATCGGAGCTACCCAGATCGGCTGGCTGGGCACTGCCATGCTCTGTTACGTAACTCCCAAAGAACATTTAGGATTACCTGAAAAAGAGGATGTACGGGTCGGAGTCGTTACCTACAAAATAGCTGCCCATGCGGCCGACCTGGCTAAAGGACATCCCGGAGCCCAGGTACGCGACAATGCCCTCTCCAAAGCCCGCTATGAGTTCCGGTGGAAAGACCAGTTCAACCTCAGTCTCGATCCGGAGCGTGCACTGGAATATTTCAAAGCAGGAGCACACGAAGACGGAGAGTACTGTACCATGTGCGGTCCCAATTTCTGTGCCATGCGCCTGAGCCGCGACCTGAAAAATTGTGCAAAATAAGCGCTCTCTCATGACAGATCTTATGATACTTCTCAGACAGCCCATTTCCAGAGGACACATACTGGAGGTTGCCCATAATCACATCGGGAACCATCCGGAACGTTTTCCCGAACTCTTCAGGCTGATCAGCCATCCGGAAAAAATTATCTCCTGGAGAGCAGCCTGGGCCTGCGAGAAGTTGTGCGAAACCTCACCTGAATGGTTTATGGAGAAGCGAAAGGAGCTAACCACCCTTTCGCTCTCTACTCCTTACGACGGCACCCGGCGTCTGCTACTCTCCATGCTCTGCCTGTTACCGGTAGAAGAACCTATATCCGTCGAACTACTCAATAGCTGCCTGGATAGAATATTCGATCCCCGGCATCCCATCACTGTTCAGGCTTTTAGCATCCGGCTTGCTTACAAACTATGCCTTACACAACCGGAGTTACTATCCGAACTTAAACTCTGCCTGGAGAGCGAAGATATGGAGTACCACCCGGCCGGTATTCGCTCCACAGTAAAAAATGTATTAAAACAGATGCGCAAAAACAACGCTAACCCGAAAAAGAAGTAATATGTTCTCAGACGAAATAGAAAAAATATCCTGGGAAGAGACCACCCGGGAAATTTATGCCAAAACAGATACCGATGTACAACGGGCTCTGGGTAAAGAGTATCCGGATGTTGAAGATTTCAAAGCCCTGATCTCTCCTGCCGCTGCCCCCTATCTTGAAATAATGGCCCGCCTTAGCCGCCAATACACATTGCAACGCTTTGGCAAAACCATATCCATGTATATTCCCCTCTACCTGACCAACTCCTGCACCAACTCCTGCATCTATTGCGGATTTAACCACAATAACCCCATGGCAAGAGTGATCCTTACGGATGAAGAGATCATTAACGAGTATAAAGCCATTAAAAAACTGGCACCCTTCGAAAACCTCTTACTGGTAACCGGAGAGAATCCGGCCAAAGCAGGAGTCGATTATATCGAAAGAGCCCTGAAACTGGCCAAGCCCTACTTCTCCAACCTACAGATCGAAGTAATGCCCCTCAAAACCGAAGAATACTACCGGCTTACCCGCGCCGGGCTCAATGGAGTGATCTGCTTTCAGGAGACCTATAACAAAGCCAACTATAAAACCTACCATCCCCGCGGTATGAAATCCAGATTCGAATGGAGAGTCAACGGCTTCGACCGCATGGGGCAGGCCGGAGTCCATAAAATAGGTATGGGAGTCCTTATCGGCCTGGAAGATTGGCGTACTGATGTCACTATGATGGCGCACCACCTTCGCTACCTGCAAAAGCACTACTGGAAAACCCGTTATAGTGTCAACTTTCCTCGTATGCGTCCCAGCGAAAGTGGTTTCCAACCCAATGTAGTTATGAGCGACCGGGAACTGGCACAACTCACCTTTGCCATGCGTATCTTCGACCGGGATGTAGATATCTCCTACTCTACCCGCGAAAGTGCAGCATTCCGTAACAACATAGCAACCCTGGGAGTCACCTCTATGAGTGCAGAAAGTAAAACCGAGCCGGGAGGCTACTTTACCTATCCCCAGGCCCTGGAACAGTTCCATGTAAGTGACGAACGTACCGCCCTGCAAATGGAAAAAGATCTCCGCTCCCTCGGACGGGAACCTGTCTGGAAAGATTGGGACCAGAGTTTCGACCATATTACTCTATAAAACAGCCCCTATGGAAAAACCAGACTGGAAAGAACGCTACGCCCGGCAACTCATACTTCCCGAAATCGGAGAAGCCGGACAGGAAAAACTCAGAAAAGCCAAAGTACTGATAGTGGGAGCCGGCGGATTAGGCTCCCCTATCGCCCTCTATCTTTGCGGAGCCGGTGTAGGAACCCTGGGAATTATAGACGACGATACAGTGAGCATAAGCAACCTGCAACGCCAGATCCTCTATACAGAAGCAGAACAAGGCCTTCCCAAATCCCAATGTGCGGTACAACGGCTCCGACAACTCAATTCAGAGACCGGACTCCATCATTATCCGTTCCGATTGACAGCTGACAATGCAGAAGAGATGATCAGGCAATACGATATAGTAGTAGACGGTTGCGATAACTATACCACCCGTTACATCATCAACGACGTATGTGAAAAGCTACAGAAACCCTATATATACGGAGCCATCAGCGGTTTCAGTGGACAGGTCTCTGTATTCCACTACCAGGGTGGCCCCTCTTACCGCGATCTCTATCCCGACGAAAAAGAGTTATCCCAAATCTCCCCTTTTAAAGGAGTGATCGGTATTACTCCCGGTATAACAGGTAGCATTCAGGCACTGGAAGTGATCAAAATTATAACCGGATGCGGAGAAGTACTATCCGGTAAATTGTGGACGATCAACCTTCTTACCCTTGAAAACCACATAATTTTACTCTGAACCCTGTTAAAATTAACCGGGATTCCATACCTTTGCCACAGATATAAAACCCAAATAAGATGAAACTGATCGTTGTAACGGCTCCCGATTTCTTTGTCGAAGAAGACAAGATCATTACGCTCCTTTTTGAAGAGGGATTGGATGTATTACACCTGCGCAAACCGGATACGCCTTCTGCTTTGTCCGAACGCCTGCTTACCCTTATCCCGGAGAAGTATCACAAACGGATTGTCATGCACGAACACTTTCACCTTATAGAAGAGTTTAACTTGCTGGGAATCCATCTCAACTCCCGTAACCCGATGCCACCCACCGGTTATTCAGGTCATATAAGCTGCTCCTGCCATTCTTTAGAAGAGGTAAAAGCCAAAAAAGAATCCTATAACTATGTATTTATGAGCCCGGTATTCGATAGCATATCCAAGTCCGGTTATACTTCCCGGTTCACTCCCGAAGAGCTCCGTCAGGGAGTCCGGGAAAAGATCATTGATAAAAATGTGATAGCCCTGGGAGGTGTTAACGCAGATAATATATTGATGGTAAAAGATTACGGTTTCGGAGGTGCCGCTATTCTGGGCGACCTCTGGGATCGTTTTGATATCTGTAACGGAGATGATTACATGGATGTAGTGGAGCAATTTAAGCTCTTAAAGCAGATGATTGATTAACAAAGTCAGAAAACTTTATTTCTAAAAAGAGGCTGACCCCTCCTGGGAACAGCCTCTATACTAATCATATCTATCCGTTTTAGAATTTATATCCTACAGTAATAGCCGAACTAATGTTCTTTTGCTCAATATATTCATTCAGATCAATAAAACCAAACTGGGTTTCCACACCAAACAGATAATGGTTCCACTCTAAAGTTACTCCTATTCCCAATCCCATATCAAATCTCCTGAAGGCATCTTTTCCAAAAGTTTTATACTTTTCCTGCGTATAAATATCTCCATATTCACTCTCCTGATAAGTAGATTTACCTCCTATACCGCAGGCAAAATAAGGCCCTGCTGCCAGCTGCAAACTCAGATCGTCTGAAAAGAAAAACCGATAGGCTCCCATTACCGGTAGTTCCAGATAGAACTGGTTACATTTCAGAGACAGTTTTTCTCCTGTGTTAATACTCGATATTTTTGTCCCTTTCTGGGAAATACAAAGTCCGGACACCAAAGACCAGTCCTGTTGAAATGCGTGCTCTGCTCCAACTCCTATTTTTAAACCGGTTTTTGCATCGGTAGCACCCTCTCCCATCCAGTTACTTATATTTATACCCAATTTAGCATTCCAGGTAACCTGCGAAAAAGCAGCTACCGAACAAATCATCCATAAACTTACAAGAATGTTCCTTTTCATACACATCATAATTTAGTTATTAAATAATAGTTTTTGTTGTTTTATTTATTATCT
>JAJQBG010000065.1 GCA_021203405.1 Bacteroides sp. | reverse complement strand
TTCTTCTCGGGAACGTGGTTTTCCCCCCCCCCATGCATGCAACTCACCATTCGCAGAGATTGCTTCTATCCGGATACGATCTCCCGGACTGAATGGGGTTGTTACTTCGTAGTAACTCTCAAATTTTGTTTCAGGCCCGTCGGGATTCGGATAGTAACCGTCCGGATAAAAGAGTTCGGTAAAGGGTGCCACCTGTTTGAGATCTCCGTTCACATATACCTCTACACGGGCATCTTTAACCAGGGTCGCTTTTCTCCAGCCGGTTTTATGGATATAAACTCTGTTGTACAGGCTGTCGGCATTTAACAGGGCGTTTATAATAAGCTCTTCCTGTCTGTTTTCAAAAGGATGGGGAAGATCGTTGGTACAGGCCGCCAGAACCAGGATGTATAAGGGTACTATAAAAGCTACTTTTTTCATATTTTAAAACTTATAGGTGTAAGTAACGGATGGGATAAAGGGTAAAAAGGTTACTTTCTCGATAACCGGTTTGACTTCATACCCACCTCCCGGAAGATCAATATATTTATTCTCTTTATATACAAAATTGGGGTTCATTGAGTTATACACGTTGTATACGCCGACACTCCAGGTACGTATACCGTGTTTAGTCTTTTTGTGGAAATTCATCCCTACGTTCAGGTAATGAGATACCGGCAGGCGGTAATTATTCCGGTTGGTTACGTAGTCTACTTCCTCTATGGGTTTATGACTCCAGGGATTAGAGGTGGGTGGAATGATAATGGTGGTGTGCGCTTCCGGAATAGTCATGGTGCTGCCCGACTGGAATACCCAGGAGGCTCCTATATCAAACTTTTTATTGAAAGCATGGTTCGCAATGATATTAATGGTATGCCTGCGGTCGTATTTGTAGGGAAAGCGTTTGCCGTCGTTGATGCTTCCGTCCTTAAACTGACGGTTGCTTTTCGCTATCGCATACGATATCCATCCGGTTGTATTCCCTACCTGCTTTTGTGCCATGAACTCAAGACCGTAAGATCGTCCTTTTCCCATTTCCACCTTCTTCTCCCATCCGGTAGAACTTCCGAAAAAAGAAGAACCGTCTTTGTATTCCAGTACATTATTAAGGGTTTTATAGTATCCCTCTACTGAAAACTCCCATCCGGCTATTCCGGTATAATAGGCTCCCAGGGCATACTAATGAGAGGACATCGGTTTTATTTTATCGGTTACCGGTACCCACAGATCTGTTGGAAGAGAAATGTAACTACTGGTGAGCAGGTGAATATATTGGCTCATCTGTGTATAAGAGGCCTTGAAAGCAAGATCTTTTACAGGTTCGTACCGCAGGGAGAGGCGGGGCTGGACAGAAGTATAAGTCTGATTATTCACATGGAACATAGAAAAGTGTACGCCCAGGTTCATTTTTAGCCGGGAAGTGAGTTGGATGTTATCTTCCCCATACAGGCTTACTTCGTGGGCATAAATATTTTGATTGGAATAACCGTTATAAATAGTATCTGTAATTTGCCCATCCTCTATGTTTTTGGTGCGGCTACCCATGGTCTCGGGCCGGAAGGCGTGATAAGTATAGGAGGTACCGAATTTAACATGGTGCCTGGGAGAAGGGTTATAGTCCAGGTCTATGTTATAAGAGATATCTTTGATTCCCGAAGAGTAATCGTAACCATACTGATTACTTTCATAGTTTCCCGTAGCAGATTCCTGGTAAGAGCTAAAATCTTTGCTTGTGATAGTCGATTGATAGCGGTTGAATGAAACAGTGGTATTGCTGAACAATTTGTTGTTGAAAATATAGTTCCAGCGGGCAGCAGCCACCAGGTTTCCCCAATCCAGTTTTGTCTGGTAGCGGTTGGTGTATATATTTGTACCATTATATATATCTTCGTACACATCTTTCTGGTCGTTGGAGAACTTGTCCCTACCGTTATAGAAGCTCAGGAAAAGACGACTCTGATCCGAAAAACGATGGTTGATCTTTGCATTGACATCGTAAAAGTGATAATTGAACTTATTATCCTTCGGGATAAAAGGTTTTGCAAGCAAGTCTATATAGGTGCGCCGCGCTGATACATTGAAGGAAGTACGATCCTTTACAACAGGACCCTCCAGGTTGATCCGGGAAGAGACCAGCCCCACACTAAGAGAACCGTGGTAGTTCTGCATATCTCCATCGTTCGTCCTTACATCCACCACAGAAGAGAGACGCCCCCCGAAGCGGGCCGGGAAAGAACCTTTGAAAAAGCTTACTTTCTTAATGGCTTCCGGCGTAAAGACCGAGAAGAATCCCATTAAGTGATCTACATTATATAACGGAACCCCGTCCAGCAGGATCAGGTTCTGCTCAGGTCCTCCACCGCGTACATGCAACCCTGCCGAACCATCGGTGCCGGATTGCACGCCCGGTAACATCTGGATCGTCTTCATTACATCTGCCTCTCCCAGGATAACCGGTGTGTTCTGTATCTGTGCCAGTGGTATATCAATGGCTCCCATCTGGGTGGCCAGGTTACCTGTCTCCCGTTTATCGGATAGAATGACTACCTCTTCAAGCAGGTTGTTGTCATTCATCTTTATATTCATAACGGTGTCTTTGGTCAGGTGAAACTGTTTTTCCTGTGTAACATATCCCATATAAGAGAAAGATAGGTGTGTTACTCCTTCCGGAAAAGTGATGCTGTAAAAACCGTAAGGATTGGTAATGGTACCCTGCTTCCGGGTAGTTTCGAGAATGTTCACTCCGATCAGGCTTTCTCCCGAAGTATCATCGGTCACATAGCCGCTAATCGTATATTTCCTCTTTTTTTAGGTGGTGCGGCAGGCTCCTGCTTCCGGAGGATAATATGTTTTCCTTTTACCTCATAGCTGACAGGCTGAGAGGTAAAAGCCAGTTTCAATATCTCCCACAGGCTTTGGTTGGTTGCTTCCAGGGTGACCGGTTTCGAGAGGACCACTTCCTGGCCATACATAAAGGAGTATCCGCTTTTTTCTCTCAACAGGGTCGTAAACTCCTCCAGGGTGGCATCCTTTACCTGGATACTGATCTGTTTGTCGCTGGTCTGTGCCTGTAAAAAAGGCATACAAAGAATAACCCAACACATCAGGAGAATTTTCCTGATGTGTCGGTACTGCTCTTGCAGGTAAGTCATGTCTAGTCAATTTTAGGTTTTAGAATAATTGTTTGTTCAGCCCGCTCCCACGAGAAAGGGGCTACATGAATAAGTAAGTTAAGTATAGTCTCTAAATCTTCGTTGTCTGTAAAATCGGCCGTTACCCTGTATCCGGCCAGTGCTTCATCCGTTACTTTGACCGGGATATTAAAATGGTTAGACAGGACACGGGCTATATCTTCCAGAGATTCACCCGAAAAGATCAACATTCCTTTCTGCCAGGCTACTATCCCCTCTGTATCGGTTCCTGTATCATGTACCAATTCTTTTTCATTCAGCGAATAAACGGCACGTTCTCCGGGTGATAATAATAGCTCTTGTCCGTTATCTGTTTCTTTGACGGCCACCTTTCCTTCAAGCAGGGTTGTTACTATTTCCGGGTTCTCCCGGTAAGCATTTACATTAAATACGGTACCCAATACCTCTACGGTTACCTCTCCGGTAAATACCCGAAAGGGTTTTCCGGCATTTTTTGCTACCTCGAACAGTGCTTCTCCCCGGAGCGTTACTTCTCGGGCTGTGCCTTTGAAATTTTTGGGTACGGTCAAGGCCGAATACCGGTTCAGCGTAACCCGGGATCCGTCTTTCAGTTCGATAGTCCGTGTTTGTGTAGTCGTTTCGAAGAGCAGGATCTCCGGTTGCCCGTACTCCCGTACTATCCACCACCCTGCCAGTAGTACCAGGATCGCTGCGGCAACTCCTGTCCATACAGGAAGCGTAAAAGAACGTTTCTTAGAAGGATGGATGCGCTTTTTCAGAAGCTCATATCCGGCCTGTGCTCCATACTTTCCCCGGGGAGCGTGCGTGGAATGGGCCAACTCTTCCAATCGCTGGAAAGGATCGTTCTTATGGATAAGTTTTTTTGCATGGATCTCTCTTTACCGGTTTAATGATTACCTTTTGCTGATAAAGACAGTCAATCCTGTAAAACTCCCTACTGCCTGGAAGAAAAATATTCATTTATTTTTGCGCGGAGCCGTGAAACCGCCTTCTGAAGTTGTGCATCCACGGTTTTGGGGCTGATATTTAATTCGGCTGCTACCTCTGCATAGCTCTTTTTCTCTTCCCGGATCCGGATAAATACCTCCCGGCATCGTTCAGGCAGATTCGCCAGTTCCGTTACATAGAGCTGCAATAACTCCTCATCCAACAATTCGTTTTCCGGATTAGTAGGGTTCTCTTTTTCCGGTATATTCTCCAGGCGGGTTGTTTGGTTTTTCTCTTCCCGTTTCAGGTGGTTCAACGATGCATTTTTCAGAAGTATAAAGCAATAATTATCGAAGTTATCTAAAGAAGATAGATCTTTCCGGTTCTCCCATAGTTTATAAAAAATATCCAGTACTATCTCCTGGCTCCAGGCATCGTTTTGCAGATAATAGAAAGCGATCCGGAAAAACGATCGTAATAATGGTCGTACAACTTCCTGAAAAGTCGTTCATCGTCCCGGTGTGCTATTTTCCGGAGTAGTTGTCTGGTATCATCTGGTGTGGAGAACATAGCTCTTTACTCTTCTTCGACCCACAACAGGTCACTCATGACCGCATCCGAAACAAATATCCCTTTCTGTGTCAACAGGAGGGTTTCGTCTCTCTGTTCCAGTATTCCATCGGATATCCATTTCGCTGCCTGCCTCATACAATACCGGTAGCGTTCCCGGCCAAACTTCTCTTTTATCTGAGGCAGGGAGAGCCCCCACCGGGTACGGAGTGAAGTAATGACGAGTTCGTTATACCGGGTATCCGTATCCAGTGATTCCTCTTCATAGCTCTTCTCTCCGTTTAATTGTCTGGCTATATATTCACTTAGCGAAGAGATATTCCATTGTCTTACCTCACCGTTGAAAGAGTGCGCCGAAGGGCCGCATCCCAGATAGGGAATCCCTTTCCAGTAATTAGAATTGTGGATCGCATACTTTTCCGGAAGGCAGAAGTTGGATATTTCATAATGCTCGTATCCGGCTTCCCGGAGGGTATCAGTCAGCAACCGGAAGTAAAGCAGGCTCTCCTCTTCTTCACTCTCCCGGATCCTCTTTTTGGTAAGAAGTTTATAAAGAGAGGTACCCTCTTCGTAAGTAAGATGATAGGCGGATATGTGTTCAGGCATCAGGCGGGTGGCCTGCTGCAGATCCTTTTCAAAAAGTTCCGGCGTCTGCCCCGGCAGTCCGTACATCAGGTCGATACTTATCCTTTCAAAACCGGCTTTCCGGCATCTGTTCACTGCTTCTGTGGCCTGGGTAGCTGTATGCCGCCTGTTAAGGGGACGTAATAATTCATCCTGAAAACTCTGGATACCCATGCTGATACGGTTTACAGGAAGGGTCTGTAACATCTTTATATACTCCGGAGTCAGATCGTCCGGATTGGCCTCCAGGGTAATTTCCCGGCAGTTGCTTAGATTGTAATGAAACGAAAGGGTTTCGAACAGGCGTTTTAGTTCCCCCTCCTGTAACTGAGAAGGCGTACCACCTCCCAGATAGAGCGTCTCTACCGGCTCATTACCCAAAAAATCTTTCCTGATTTCCAGTTCCCTGCAAAGGGCCTTTATAAACCGGTCCGACTCTTCAGATGCGGTAGTCGAGTAAAAATCGCAATAGCTGCAACGGCTTTTGCAAAAAGGAATATGTAGATAAATTCCTGCCATACTTCGAATATTCCCTGCAAAGATACGAATTCTTATGCATTTTAAATTCAAACTGACTGAAAACCTATCCCTCTTCCCGTGATAAGAGGTTATTTGAGATACTTTTCCAGGGAATCACGCACTTCCGTGTAACACTCCAGGTCCCTGCGCGAGAAACAACAAATGGTTACTGTCATGCTTCCCGGATGTTCTTTCAGGAAAACCAGGATCTCATAAATAGCGATCCGTGCTGCCTTTTTTACCGGATACCCATAAGCACCTGTACTGATAGAGGGAAAAGCAATACTCTTTATTCCATATTGAAGGGCCAGCCGCAGGGAGTTGCGGTAACACATGGCCAATAATTCCGGTCCTCCATGTAGCCCATCTTTATAGACAGGACCTACTGTATGAATAACATACCGGGCAGGGAGATTATATCCCTGCGTGATCTTGGCCTCTCCGGTGGAACATCCGTTCAACCCACGGCACTCCTCCAGCAATCCGGGGCCTGCAGCCCGGTGGATGGCTCCATCTACGCCACCCCCACC
>JAJQBG010000151.1 GCA_021203405.1 Bacteroides sp. | reverse complement strand
TCTCTTTGTTGGTAGTTAAGAAAAAACACATATATTGGCAGATATTTTACTAAAACTAAATTTTTTATAATAAAACCGATTATATCCGCGAGGAGCATTGATCGGTTTTTATCAATTCTTTAGAAAAAATATGCTTTTGTGGAATGAATAAAGGATCGTATATGGGGAGTATAGCTCCCCATATTTTTTGCCGGATAAGATTGTTTTATAACCTGATTGTTCAAGGCGGAGCCCATCTTATAAAACAAAAGAAGGTACTCTTTTTAAAAGAATACCTTCTCTCTTTATATCCTGAAAAAGAAACAGGAGAAAATACCTCTTTTTATTTCTTCTTCTTTTGCTGTTGTGCGGCACACTCTTTCATCATCCGTTCCTGCTCTTTCTGCATAGCCTCTAACCGTGCGGAAAAGCTGGATTGTTTTTTGGGCTTGGCTTTGTTGGCTTCCAGCTGAGCAAGCAATTTATTATCGTCAGTAACCTTTTTAAGAACGATCATAGTCACTACACTGATCAGGGTTGAAAGCAGGTAGTAGTAGTTCAGCCCGGCCGGGAATTCATTCAGGATGAAGAGGAACATAACCGGCATCAGGTACATCATCCACTTCATACCGGGTACCTGTTGTTGTCCGGTATCCTGCTGTTGCATCGTGAACTTGGTGTTCAGAATGGTGGTGACTGTCATCAGGAGACAGAAGAGGCTCAGGTGGCTTCCCAGGAAAGGAACCTTGAAGGGCAGGTTGATGAAGGCATCGTAGGTAGAGAGGTCGTCTGCCCAGAGGAAACTTTGCTGGCGGAACTCAATAGCCGTCGGCACGAACATGAACATCGCCATCAGGATGGGGAACTGGAGTAGCATAGGCAAACATCCTCCCATGGGGCTTACACCATACTGGCTATAGAGGGCCATGGTCTCCTGTTGTTTCTTCATGGCATCTTCCTGCTTCGGATACTTTTTATTGATCTCATCGATCTGCGGACGGAGCACTCTCATCTTAGCAGAAGCGAGGAACGTTTTATAGGTGGTGGGGAATACTACGATCTTTACGATAATGGTAAGGAAGAGTAGGATCATTCCCATACTGAATCCCATGCCTGATAGCCAGTCGAAGATATTGATGGTGAAATATTTATTGATCCAGCGTATCAGGGGCCATCCCAGGTAAACCAGTTTATCAAGATCGAGGTCTCTGCCCTGGCTTTTGTCAATAGCACGCAGTGTTTTGTAATGGTTCGGGCCAAAATAGTATTGCATGTGAGTGGGTTCCTGCCCGGAGGGGTCAAAGAAGGTACTCATGGTGGCCCGGTAATCTTTTACATAGCCTGAGTTCTCGGGTTCTACCCGTGAGGCAAGTTCTGTCTTTTCGAAATCGCGGTCGGCGATCAGTACGGAAGAGAAGAACCGGTTCTTGAAAGCGATCCAGTTGAGGTTGTCTTCGATGGATTTGGAATTCTCTCCCGATTCGGAAAGATTGTTTGTTTTTCCGTTCACATAATGGTAGGTAATGTTGGAGTAACGGTTCTCGTAGGTGTAACTCTTCTCCAGTTGACGGGCCCGTTTTCTCCACTCAATATCGACTTTTTGTGAAGAGGGAGAGAGTTTGTTCTCCATACCCTGTGCCTGGATCGTAAAATCTACCAGGTAACTGTCAGGCTGAAGGCTATAAATAAAATCAATATAACTTGTACTATCCGCCATCAGACGCATGGTTACCCCACTGGCCGAGGCATTTACCGGAGTAAAATAGTAAAGCTCCGTTGGGAACTCTTCGCGGCGGTTATGGAAGATGAAGTTAATGGATGTCTCTTTGCCGTCAAAGAGAACCAATGGGTCCTTTTCTACATCCGCATACTCTTTAAGCATGGCGGAAGTAACCCGGCCTCCTTTGTTGCTAAGGGTGAGTTTTACCACTTCGTTCTCCAGGGTTACAAAAGTCTCCTGACCGCTGGTGGCAGGAAAAAAGAGAGCAGCAGAATCACTTTGTGCCACAAAGGAAGCTGCCTGTTGGGTAGCTTCAGCTACCTGGCGGGCCTGTGCTTTTTCCAGGGCTGACTGGATCGAGTCCTGGTATTGTTGCATTTGTGTCATCTGCTCTTTGTTAGGACGGCTTACATAGGTAAAACCGATAAGCAGCGCACCGATCAGGACCCAGCCGATCAAGGTATTTTTATCCATAAATAATCTTTTTCTTTCTCTATATTAGTAATTCGTTAGTTGCTTATAGCTGCTTTGATAAAGTCAAGGAACAGCGGGTGTGGGGCAAGAACGGTACTGTTATATTCCGGATGGAACTGTGTACCGATATACCATTTGTGCCCGGGGACCTCTACGATCTCTACCAGGTCGGATTCCGGATTGATACCCACACACTTCATACCGGCATTTTCGTACTGCTCCTTGTAGGCATTGTTGAATTCGTAACGGTGGCGGTGGCGCTCCTGGATATGTTGTCTGCCGTAGGCTTCGAATGTTTTGGAGTTTTCATTCACTACGCATTCGTATGCTCCCAGACGCATGGTTCCTCCCATATTGGTAATGGCTTTCTGCTCTTCCATGATGTCAATCACATTATGTGGGGTCTTTTCGTCCATTTCGATGGAGTTAGCCCCGCTGTAACCTAATACATTGCGTGCGAATTCGATGGCCATACACTGCATACCGAGACAGATACCGAAAGTGGGAATGTTGTTCTCACGGGTGTAACGGGCGGCAACGAATTTGCCTTCGATCCCTCTGGAACCAAATCCGGGACAGATAACTACACCATCTACATCCCTGAGCTTCTCTGCTACATTTTCGGTAGTAAGGTGTTCGGATTGTACATACTCTATTTTAAGCTTACAGTCGTTGTAGGTGGCTGCCTGTGAGAGGGCTTCGAGAATGGATTTATAAGCATCCTGAAGTTCTACATATTTTCCTACCAGGGCGATCTTTACCTCTTCGGTGGCATTGGCACGGCGGTTGAGGAAATCTTTCCAGGGACCCAGGGGAGGACGTTCTCCGACAGGAAGCCCCATCTTACGGAGGATGGTCTCATCCAGTCCCTGCTCCTGCATCTTCAACGGTACCTGGTAGATGGTAGAAACATCTACGGACTGTACTACGGCCTCTTCTTCTACATTACAGAAAAGGGCTACCTTTTTACGCAGATTATCGTTGAGGTGGTGTTCCGAGCGGAGTACCAGTACATCGGGTTGTACGCCCAGGGATTGGAGCTCTTTAACGGAGTGCTGAGTCGGTTTGGTTTTGAGTTCCTGGGCAGCTGCCAGGAAAGGTACATAGGTAAGGTGTACACAGAGGGCCCGGTTACCAAGTTCCCATTTGAGCTGGCGGATACTTTCCAGGTAGGGAAGGGATTCGATATCGCCTACGGTACCTCCGATCTCGGTAATAACGAAATCGAATTTATATTTGCTTCCGAGCATTTTCACATTCCGTTTGATCTCATCGGTAATGTGAGGAATGACCTGGATGGTTTTTCCCAGATAGTCTCCCCGGCGTTCTTTGTCAATGACGCTTTTATAGATACGGCCGGTGGTAATGTTGTTTACCTTGGTGGTTTCAATACCCAGGAATCGTTCGTAGTGTCCCAGGTCAAGGTCGGCTTCGTGCCCGTCTACCGTTACATAACACTCGCCGTGTTCGTACGGGTTGAGTGTTCCGGGATCGATATTGATGTAAGGGTCAAATTTCTGGATGGTTACTTTGTAACCTCTGGCCTGAAGCAGTTTACCGATAGAGGATGAGATAATTCCTTTTCCCAGGGAGGAGGCAACTCCACCGGTGACGAATATATACTTTGTTTCTCCCACAACTATATTTGTTTTTAAATTTATTTTTCTCTGTACCTTTTGAAACTAAAAAGTGCAAAATTACAAAAAAAGGGAAATGAGGGAATCTTTCTTTGAAACAATTTATAGCCTTTTTAAAAATAGCAGGATAAAAAGAATAAGAGGTTTATGCAAATATGCCGGAAGCTGTTTCCCTAAAGTGGGTAAACCAACCCTATAGATGTACCTGAGAGATCCGGCAGAAAGCCGGCAGGAATATTTATAAGGTTGATCAGTAAATTTGCCACAGTTATGGCACAGTTGTGCCAACGTATTGGAACGATCGCGCCATAACTGTGGCAGAGTAGTGCCATCCCTATGGAAAATTCAGAAGAACATTTAGAGTGGAAAGAGGGATTGTTTTGAACTGAAAGAGCAGTATAGGGTAAATTTCGCAATTTTCAGGTAGAAAAGAGGTAACCCTCTCAGGCTATCATTTGGAGTCGGAGGTTATGTTTTTTAAACTATTTAGTGTATTTTTGCGGAGGTATTTAAAACAGGACAGACAATGAAGGTATTAGAGTCTTTTTAACGGGATTTTTACTTCTGGCGCTTTATAGTGCCAGGGGGCAGGATGTGATCCGCTTCTGGCCCCATCTGGATGAAGAGCAGTATATGATACGTACGGACAGTGTGAGTGAACTGTATCGCTATTATTTCGGGAACCTGGATGAACTTTACAGGGATGAGGCTTCGATCATGTATACGGAGAGTGATCCCCGTTATTTCCGTATGTTCATCCCGCTGACTTTTTACCATTCACCCTCCAGGGAGTTCTTTAAACTGGAGCTGGATACACTACTTGTAAAGGATCCCTGGAAAGAGAGGAAGGAGATCCTGACCTATTATGATCCGTTTGAAATTGCTGCCCGTAAGAAAAGAACCAGTGATCAGGCGTTGTTTGCCCTTTATCTGGATCGCGCGGACCTGATTGTTACTACCGAAGATCGTATAAAGAGACTCAGGGGATTCCAGGAGAGGCCGATGGAAAAGAGACCCAAAAGGAATGTCATCGATCTTTTCAGGGCCGATCTGCCGGACGGACCCCGCTTTACCGAAGTGGATATGGTGATCCGTAAACCGAACTTCTGGGTAAGGAGCGGAGAGTTCTCGGTTCAGATGACACAGAACTACATTTCGGACAACTGGTATAAGGGAGGAGAGAGTAATAATGCTTTTACTTCTTATCTGAAGCTGAATGCCAATTATAACGATAAGGAGAAGGTGCAGTTTGACAATATGCTGGAGATGAAGCTGGGGTTTAATACGCTTCCTTCGGATACGGTACATAAATACCTGATAAATTCCGACCTGTTCCGTATCACCAGTAAGCTGGGTATACAGGCGGCTTCTCACTGGTATTATACGCTTTCGGGAGAGTTTAATACGCAGCTTTTTAATTCTTACAAAGCGAATGACCCGAAGCTGGTCTCTGCTATATTTGCTCCGGCTAATTTATTGTTTGCTATCGGTATGGATTATAAGCTGAAAAACAATAAGATCGATCTTTCGGTGATCCTCTCACCGGGAGCTTACAACATCCGTTATGTGGGAAATAGTAAAGTAGATGAGACGAAGTTTGGGTTGGAAGAGGGGAAAAAATTCCTGCATGATATCGGTTCCAAGTTTCAGACTACCCTAACCTGGAAGATCATCTCTTCTATCAGGTATGAAACCCGTATTTACTATTTTACTAATTATGAAAAGATCGAGACGGAGTGGGAGAATACGTTCGACTTTGCGCTTAATAAGTATCTTTCGACCAAACTCTTTGTACATACCCGTTTCTATGATGATATTGCCCGTAAAGAGGGACAAGGCCGGGTAGAGGTGAAAGAGTTGCTGAGTTTTGGTATCAGCTATAAGTGGTAGTTCCGGATCGTTCTTTTACGGGGGAGAATACAGGAGGCAGGATCGTTGAATATTCTGCCTCTTTTTTTGTGCCGGTCAGGTAGGAACAGAAGGAAAGGATAGAAAAGAAAACTATAACTATAAGGGTATGGAATACACTTTTTGATTTCTTATAATCTCCTGAATTGATTCTCTTTAGAGGGTTAATATGTAGTAATATTTGGTGGCTTTTGTGGAGGAATTGATAATTAATTGAAAAAGTTTTGTTTGCTCCGATAAAAAAAGGGATAACTCTTCGTAGTTCGCAAATAATGTTTAAATTTGCCGCAATTTGTAATGTGGAGTTAGCAAAATGTCTGATATCATAGAACACCGGGGTATTGTGGAAAGCACGAATGGTTCTTGCGTAGTGGTAAGGATCGAACAGACTTCAGCCTGCGCGGCCTGCGCAGCAAAAGGGCATTGTTCTTCTGCGGACAGGAAGGAGAAACTGATCGAGGTGAATATGCCTTCTCACTCTTATAAAAAGGGGGATAGTGTTGTCCTTGTAGGGCGTACCTCTTTGGGTATGCAGGCAATACTGCTGGCTTTTGTATTTCCTTTTGTAATTCTTTTGATCTCCCTTTTTGTCTTAATGGCACTAACGGAGGGCGATGAATTGTTTTCCGCACTTCTCTCTTTCGGATTGATGACT
>JAJQBG010000156.1 GCA_021203405.1 Bacteroides sp. | reverse complement strand
ACTTCTATTCCCTACGGTGACGGCGAAACCCTGGAACTATTTGATGAGGAAAACTAATATACAAGCATATGAAAAAAATAATCTATATACTTTATGGTTGTACACTGGCATTTCTGTCAGCTTGTACCAACGAAAAGACAGTGGATGTTCCCCGGGAAAGTTCCCATGCCAGGGGAGTACAGGTTCTTCTGGAAGGAGCAGATACGGACGTTGTAAGCCGGGCACTCAATTACTATACCGTCAATGAAACCAACGACCCTACCAGTGTGATCACCGGTAGAGAAAGTTGGATACTGGATGTTACTATTTACGACGGTACTAACGCTTACCGGCAGCAAACCTTTACCTGGGATGCTACCGACCAGTACTGGGTGGGCGACACTTTGTTCTTTCCAAACTTCACCCGGCAACGGGTAGAGGCCACACTGGCCGCACCAGGCTGGAGTGAGATTGAAACCGACCAGCGGATCCTTAGTGATTTTCTGGAGCAGGATGTCCTTATACAGAACGGAACGGTATACGTTACTACCTATCCCGGACACGAGCCGGAAATCCCGATGAAACATGCCCATAGTATGCTTGATTTCCGGATAAATAGTATTAACCCGTCACAGATAGACTCCGTGATCGTACTGATAGGAGGCACCCCTTACCTCCCCTACCAGATAGGTACCGGGAACATTCCCGAATACATGGTTATTATTCCTCCCGGAACCACTTCTCCTACCATCAGGGTGGTAACCCAGGAGGCCACCCGTTATTTGCAGACAACCGTAGGAGAAATTACGAACACCGCTGTAAACGGATGCTACTGTTTCACGCTGAACGGGATGCAACTTGAACTGGGAGAGATCACCGTGATCAACTGGACTACAGGACCCGGTATACCCGGAGAATATACTACTGAAGAGACTTATCCCACTTTCCGTGGACCGGCTAACCGTACCTACACCGTTACCTATGATAATGGACTGAGTCAGGATATCATCCTGAACGATCAGGGAGAATATACTGCCCGACCTGCAGGACGCACCATCGTTTCCGTCGGTTATCAGGATAAGACACTGGAAATTGATCCTCCATACGTTTTAAGTGGAATGATCGTAGACCTCTATTCTTATTTCTCAAGATTTGATCTTCCTTAAAAACAAAAGAAATACTTAATCTGAAAGAGGTTACCCGGTTGGGCAACCTCTTTCTTAAAAACAGTCTTCTCCTTTTTTTTCTGAAAAAGTTTCGTATTGCTGTGCAATATGAAAGAATTTTGCATTTATTGTTAAAAAGGGAGTATTATATATATTAACCCTTTATCTATAAAAAGAATTGCAAATCAGATTATAACTTTAAAAAGATCAGTATCTGCCTTAATTTGCCGGATCCACTCCATTTACCTATCAAACATTGTACAGGTGATACTGATCTTTTTTTCTATTTTTACCCCCTTCTTATCGCTGAAAAAAGAGCCACACCATCCCGGTGTAGCTCTTCGAAAATAAAAAATTAGAAAATTACTTTACCCACTCCGCTTTTTTATACCTATTGAAAATTGCAGCAGGAAAAGACAGGTTATTAACAAAGGATTTTTCTTCAGGGAACTTGCTCAATTACAAGGTTTATTCCGGAAAATAGTATTTCCGGTATATTGAATGCTGACTCTACGGTCGATACCGATTGAATTTTTATCCGGGCAGATTCACCTCCATAACTCCAATGCCAGGAGTATAAACAAAGATTTTTTCATGTTAAAGTTTAGTTCTTAAACAAAATATTGAATCGTATTAAGACGAATACCTCTTCGCAAAGGCGTT
The DNA here is from genome assembly GCA_021203405.1 of Bacteroides sp. Lineage (GTDB taxonomy): Bacteria > Bacteroidota > Bacteroidia > Bacteroidales > Bacteroidaceae > Bacteroides. The sequence goes on along the minus strand of JAJQBG010000156.1, from coordinate 24,000 downwards.
GCCTCATTTTATTAGGACATGCAAAAGAAGAAGTTATTTCAAAGAATAAAGAGAAAAATTTTCCGGAATACATACTTATATTGTCCACTACGCATTTTCATGTAACAATCCGGAAACAGGCTACCTGCATTTTATAAAACAGGCCTCCTTTCTTTAAACAAGGTCTTAAAAAAACAACTTTTTATAGAAGAAAAACAAGGATATTTCGTAAAAAATAGTATCTTTGTGTAGGAGCACAGTAAAGATACGGGAGTAATCTTTTAAATACAAACGTCAGACTACAGGTACTACTATGAATGAAAACTACACATTCCTTCAGGAGTTGTTGGATACGATCCGGCGTAACCTCCCTCCAAAAGCCAACCTGGTAAATGAGCTGGCAGAAATACTCTCTCTTGAAAAAGCATCTGTATACAGACGGGTACGGGGAGAAGTTAGTTTCTCTTTTGCCGAAGTAGCACTTATTGCCCGCACATTAAACATCTCTATTGATCCGTTCATTCATGCTTTCTCTCCGGAAGAACATCCTTTTATACTCCCGCTTGTAAATTTTATAGAGCCGACAGAAATAGATTACAGGCTTATGGAAATACATAATGAACAACTAAGATCCATGGAGAACTCGGAAGGAATACCTGAAATTACCGAGACCTGCAACTTTATTCCTGCACCTTTTCATTATAAATACGAACTTATCACCCGTTTCTATATCTTTAAATGGCTGTACAAATATAAAACACCCCGGAAGGCAACTCCTTTCAGCAAGGTGAAGATCGATAAGCGGCAGAGAGAATTACAGTATGAACATTATGATGCCTATAAACAGATTATCAAACGTTCTCACTACATAGTAGATCCACTTATATTTTATTACATAGTAAATGATCTGAAATATTTTTCCGGGATCGAGCTTATTACGGCCGAGGAGATCAAGGAGATTAAAAAAGAGTTGTATAGCCTGATAGAAGAGGTAGAGTACAGAACAAGTGCCGGTAGACTTCCGGAAGAAGATAGTGATCTCCGGATCTATATATCTACATTGAATCTGGATACCAATTATCTTTATATGTCTTCTGACACCTTCCGGATGGCAGCGATTAAAGTATTTATGCTTAGTTATGCCGCTTCTCTGGATAAGGAAACAGTAATGCAATTTAAAAAGTGGATCGAGTCTTTAAAAAAACATTCTATACTTATTTCAGGGTGCAATGAATTATACCAGCAAACGTTTTTCAACAAACAACGAAAAATCGTGGCGCAGTTATAGAACAGATCACTCCTTAACCGCTCTAAAATTAACAACTATGAGTTTTATTCTTTCATTACATGAGATGATCGCACAAATGCTGAAAGAAAAAATGCCTTCCGGCACTAATCTGACGGAATTTCTGACCGGTTTGTTATCCCTGAGCAAAGCCGCTGTCTATAGAAGACTGGACGGAAAAGTCTCTTTTACTTTCAATGAAATGGCTGTCATTGCGCAGGCGATGAATCTTTCACTGGATGAAATGATCGGGAATATTCCGGAACAGTGCCACTTGCTAAAGCTGAAAATAGCCAGTTCATGGAATCCATCCGAAACAGATTACCGGTTGATGGAGCAAAGTGTAAACGCAATGAGGTGGTTAAAACAACATCCGGATTCCAGAGTAGAAGGAGCGATCAACCTTATACCCGACTCCCTTTATACACCTTATGAAAACATTTCACGGTATTACCTTTTTAAATGGATCTATCAATACGGGTATGCACAGAAGATCATTGCTTACAAAGATGTAGAGATGGAGCCCAAAGCACACTTGTTACAACTCGAATATTCCAAAGCGCTCCGGGAAGCATCCTCCACCTCCTTGATTTTTGACTATCTGACTTTTTACTATTTAGTGAACGATCTGAAGTATTTTTTAAGCTTCGAACTTATCACCCGGGAAGAGATCAATCTTATTCAGAAAGACCTGTTACTCATTCTAGACGACCTGGAATGGTTCTGTATCCATGGAAAATTCAAAGATTCAGAACAAAAATTATTCATCTATATTTCCAATATCAATTTTGACACAAATTATTGTTATGTAGATACCAACAAACTCCACCTTACCATGATAAGAGCATGCCTTTTACATAATCTGGTCAGTAGAGTAGAAGAGACCTTTGACCAGGTGAAAGATTGGGTACAATCTCTCAAACGTTCTTCCACCCTGATCTCAGAGACCGGAGAACGATCCCGTATCTTGTTCTTTAATAAACAGCGGGCTTTAATCAAAAGCCTGAATGATCCCGATACAAACATCGAAGAATTTTTATTGGGATTTTAGGAAACCAGTCTATTTTTGTTGTTCAATAACCAAATCTTTTCCTACAGCTCCGTCAGCAGCATATTGTATACGAAGTTTCCGGGAATGACCGGTATTATTTTCCGCAATAAAAACCTCCATGTAGTGTTTATTACGCACTATCCCAAACCAATCTCCGCAAATAGTATCAGTACCTGCTCCGTTTTTAACCGGAGTAGTACTTATTAAAAACAGAATCCCTATTCCGGATATCATACACTCCGGTAAAAAACCATGCATCTGTCGGATGAGAGTCAGAAGAATATTTTACCTTATGTACTGAATTATAAGAAAGATTACTAATTAATACCGGGTTTTCTCCTGTCTCCACATAAAGAGTTCGTTCCGGTGAACCGGACGGAAGCTTTTTGCAACCTGCCAAAATAAAAGTTGCGAGACCAAGCAAAGAAAGTGTCTTTTTCATACAGCATATATAATAGGAAGATAAATTTTACTCACTCCTTTTAGGAAAGAGTAGCAAGATAAACAAAAAGCCTGATAACGGACGTACTATATTGTCCGAAGAAGTTGTCCAAATCATCCGTTTTTTCCCCATCCGGAAAGTGACAACAGATGAGACACCAATAAACCTGTTTTTCGACCCTCTATATTCCATTTATCTATCTTTCTTTTCCTCTCTTACTTAAGTAATAAAACTACCCGGAGTAGAATGGAGTCAGGATAATTTCATTTTATAATCTCTGGGTGACATCTTCATTACCTTTGAAAATATCCTACTAAAATAGGCGACATCATTATACCCCAATAAATAGGCTACTTCATTAACCTTTAAAGAAGTAAGTTCAAAGTACTGACAGGCTCTCTGAATTTTTAGCCTGATAAAATAGTCGATCACAGAATAAGAGGTACTTTTGTGAAAAATAAAAGAGAGGTGAGAAACAGACAGATGAAATTTCTCCGAGAGTTCTTTCAGGGTAATTTGTCTGGTTATATTTTCTTTCATATAAGATAAGATCTGCTCAACCAGATTTTTATAAGCCTTATCCTCTCTGCGGATACCATTACGGGTTTGTTTATAGAGAAAAGAAGAGAGAAGATATTGAAAGCAGGAACAGGCGTACCGGAAATTCTCTTTGATGAAACCAGATTCCAGACAAGTATATATTTTCTCAAATAATTCAAGAAGGTTTTGCGTAAAGAGATTCTCTTCATCATTCAGTGTTTGTGGATTTATACATACAGGTATATACGAAGAAGTTTGTTTACCTTTAAATGGATCCAGTAAATAGTCCATGGATTTTCATTATCTGCTCCAAAACTATAAGGAGTTTTATCGGGAAGTATAATAAATTGATTTTTGTCTACCGGATACGTTTTTTCCCGTTCTGATCCACCCCCCGACCCTTTACACAATAAATTAATATACAGTAATCTGCGCCTTCACTTTTCTCATTATAATGATGTTTGACATCCGGAAAAAATCCGATCCGGGAAATATAAAGATTAGTTACAACCAAATCTCTCAGATACTCCCTGATACTCTCATCAGGAAAACTCAGAATACGTTGTCCTTTAAATCCTTCTTTTACGGTGATCTGCTTCATATTCATAAGATAATCCAATTATTTTGTAACAAAGTTATAATAAATATTCTGTTAGAAGTATTTTATTGCATTATTAACTCTATATGTACAGACATGAAACATACAAATTTCAATAAACTTCCCTATACCGCTGTAGAAGGTGACCTTTATCAAGGCTGGGAAAGTATCGGCAGGCAGATAAAAGAGAAACGGAAAAAACAGGAGGCGATAAGTTTATCGTAGTTATAGAGACCTATCAGGGGATTTATCACGATGAGATCATAGCCGGGATCAAACAGATAGAACCGGATCAGCTCATTGATACCAGAAATGTTCTGTTACCTGAAGAAGTTCTATTGGGAAAAACCTTTCCGGATGTTACAGATGACAGGATATTCGGCTATATGACCTGTTTCTCTTATAAAGATCTGGTAGACTGGCAGAAAGTAGACCAGGTCCGGCAAAACCTTCGCCACGGAAAAGGGCTGATCATAGTGTATGGATATGCGGCAAGCCTGGTAGAAGAAGAACCGGATCTATTGATCTATGCAGATATGGCACGGTGGGAGATACAACGCAGGCAACGATTGCACGAAGTGGACAATATAGGACTTTGCAACAGGGAAGAAGATCCGGCCCGGCAATATAAAAGAGGATTCTTCCTGGATTGGCGCATTTGCGACAGGCAAAAAAACAACTTTTCGATAAAGCAGATTTCTGGCTGGATACCAATCAGAAAAATTCTCCTAAAATGATACCTGCTGCTGTGATAAGAAAAGGGCTGGAAAAGACGGTACACACACCTTTCCGGGTAGTACCTTTCTTTGATCCGGGTCCGTGGGGAGGACAATGGATGAAAGATAAATTTGACCTGGATGATCAACCGAACTATGCCTGGTGCTTCGATTGTGTACCCGAAGAGAACAGCCTCTTATTAAAGGTACAGGATGAACTGGTGGAGATCCCCTCCATTAACCTGGTTTTTTATAAAACAAAAGAACTTCTAGGAGAAGCAGTCGAATCCCGGTTTGGCCAGGAATTTCCTATCCGTTTCGACTTTCTGGATACGATAGAGGGAGGGAACCTTAGTTTACAGGTACATCCTACCATACAATATATACAGGATACATTCGGAATGAAATATACACAGGACGAAAGCTACTATATGCTGGATGCTACAGAGGATGCAACTGTATACCTGGGACTCAAAAAAGGAATATCTTCCCGGGAGATGATACGTGATCTCAAAAAAAGCACAGAAGGGAGAGATTTTCTTTGATGCAGATAAATACATAAATAAGTTCCCGGCCAGAAAACATGACCATTTCCTGATCCCCAATGGAACGATCCATTGCTCCGGAACCGGTAGTATGGTACTTGAAATATCCGCCACTCCTTATATCTTTACCTTTAAATTGTGGGATTGGGACCGCCTGGGACTGGATGGCAAACCACGCCCGATCAATATTGAACACGGTGCCCATGTGATCCAGTGGAACCGGGATACGGACTGGTGTAAAGAGAATATTATCAACCGGGTAGATAAAATAGCCGAAGGCGACGGATGGAGGGAAGAGAGAACGGGGCTTCATGAAAATGAGTTTATTGAAACCCGGAGACACTGGTTTACAAAACCTGTATTACATACTACAAACGGAAGTGTGAATGTGATCAACCTGATCGAAGGGGAAGAAGCTATTGTAGAAAGCCCCAAAGATCGCTTTGAACCATTTGTGGTCCATTATGCCGAGACATTTATCATTCCGGAGATTGTCGGTACATATACCATACGCCCGTATGGTAAAAGTGAAGGTAAGCAGTGTGCTACCCTGAAAGCCTTTGTCCGGTTAAATGCTTAACTACGTTCCAGCTCAAGGGTATAAACAAAACTATCCGACCTGAAATAACCCACACTCCACTCTACAGGAACAGACTTTTCATCGTATACAAATCTTTTTCTTTTTAGTATAGGAGCTCCGATATTCATCCGGAGCTTCTTTGCTAAAAATTCGTCGGCGGCCCGGGCACTTACCTCCTCTTTGGAGAGTTTCACATATACACCATACTCTTTGCTCATTATATTATATAAAGGACGCGAAAAGTCTTCATTACCTGTCATTCCAATGGACGGATTAAAATAAGAGATAAAATAGACAAAAGGGCGTTCCGGGTTTCCACGTAGCCGCTCCAGTTTAAGAACCTCCGTTCCTTTTTCTATATTAAAAAAAGAGCTTATCTCCTCATTCGCCTCTTCCCAGCTCACATGAAGTTCAAAATTACGGATCTCTATTCCCAACGATTTCATCTCCTGGGAAAAACTAAGCCAGTTCTTTATTTTTATATTGACCGCATCTTCGGCCACTACCGTACCGACTCCCTTTTTCCTGATCAACAATCCTTCATACACCAGTTTATTAAGAGCCTGCCGGATCGTACTACGTGATATACCCAGGTTTTTGGAGAGATCCATTTCATTAGGCAACAATTTACCTGCCCTATATTCAGGTTGCTGAATTAGTTTTCGCAGTTGTTCCTCTATTTGTAAGTACAAAGGCACAGAGCTATTTGAGTCTACTTTAATGTCCATACAAGTAAGATTATAAGGCAAAGATAGACTTTTTTCGAAAAAAAAGAGGAAATCCCTTTTTATTTTGAAAATATTTCTATATTTGCACTATGCGATATGTACATACATATAAAACAATATGTATGAAACTACATTTTAACAATTCCCCACATACGCAAAGGATATTTATCGATACTATATCATACGGCTTACTACGGAAAATTAGTGGCAATTAATATAAAACCTATCATTTAATCTTTTTATACCATGAGAAAACTCATTTGCATGTTTATTTTCTTACTGGGAACTCTGGGTGTTGCAAAAGCCCAGGAAATTACCGGTAAAGTATTTGAGAAAGAGACTACGAAATCTTTAATAGGAGTGACCGTAGTTGTAGAGAATACCACTATTGGTGCTATTACCGACTTAACCGGAGCCTATTCGATCACGGCCTGGGAGGGTCAGACACTGGTCTTTTCCTACCTGGGAATGGAGACTCAAAAAGTCATTGTCGGGAGTAATAAGGTGATCGACGTCTATTTATCGAACGATCTTTATATGCTGGAAGAGACGGTGGTAGTCGGGTACGGAACCATGCGGAGAAAGGATGTGACCGGTGCTATCTCCTCCATTAAAGGTGAAGAGATAGAGCTGACTACTTCTGCCAACGTACTGGAAGGGATGGCCGGTAAACTACCCGGAGTACAGATCATCCAGAACTCAGGAACTCCGGGAGGAGATGTAACCGTACGGATAAGAGGGATCGGTACCATCAACGACGCAGATCCTCTCTATGTAGTAGACGGAATTCCGGTGAACAGTGGGATCTGGTTCCTGAACCCGAATGAGATTCAAAGCATTGATGTACTGAAAGATGCCTCTGCCACAGCGATCTACGGTTCCCGGGGAGCCAATGGGGTGGTAATGGTCACTACCAAAAAAGGGATCCGGGGAAAAACACAGGTATCTTTAGATTACAGCTATGGTTTTCAAAATGTATCCAAAACCTATACTATGCTGGATGCTTCACAATATGCAACCCTGCATAATGAAATGAGAAGCAATGCAGGTTATGATCTCAACCCGGACTTCGCTAATTCTCAATCTTTGGGAAAAGGGACCAACTGGCTGAATGAAATATTCAGGACAGCCCCTATACAGAAAGCTTCGGTGAATATTTCGGAAGGAGACCAGACGGTGCATAATACTTCACTGGGATATTATAAACAGGAGGGTGTATTGATGCGAACAGGGTATGAAAGAGTAACCCTGCAATCCAACATCCGTTCCGAACTGAGTCCGAGGTTCCGGATGACCTCCAATATTGCACTGAGCGGGAAAAAAGAGACAAACATGATGCTTATACCATTATAGCCAATGCGATGAGAATTCTGCCGACGGTCCCTGTATACGATGCAAACGGAAATTTTGCAGGTCCCCAGGGGAGAGCAGACCTGAACGGTCAGGCCATCAATCCGGTAGGTATCCTGAAAACCGAGACTAGTACCAGCAATGCCTACAGAGGGATCGCCAACTTATCCGGAGAGTATGACATTACCAGCTATTTACAGTTTAAAACCGTAATAGGTACTGAAGCCGGTTATAATTATGACAATTATTATATGCCCAAATACCAGTGGGGAAACACCGAACAGACAGAAACCACCCAGACAGGTTCCTCTACCTACGAAGTATTAACGATCTGGGATAACACATTATCCTTTAATAAATACATGGGTGAGCATACAATCAACGCGCTGGCAGGTACAGCTTTTCAGAATTACACCAAACGCTGGTTGAGCGGAACAGCAACAGGCAGAGCCAGCGACCAGACCACCGAACTGGACAATGCCCTGGAAGCCCATGCAGTGAATGGCAACCGGTATGACTGGGCGGTTATGTCCTACTTGGGAAGAGTTAACTATGGATATGACGACCGGTATAACCTGACCGCTTCTCTGCGTGTGGACGGCTCCTCGAAATTCGGCCCCAAAAACCGGTACGGATGGTTCCCCTCTTTTTCGGGTGCCTAGACTATCTCCAACGAAGCATTCATGAAGGACAACAACATATTTGACCTGCTCAAATTCCGTGCCGGATATGGATTAACCGGGAACCAGAATATTCCGAACTATATCTATACCGAGATTCTGGACGCAAAAGGACAATATAATTTCGGCAGCCATGAAGGGGGAGAATCCTCTACCGCAGGAACCATTTATCCCTACCGGTTATCGAATCCGGATATTAAATGGGAGAGCGTAGAACAGTATAACGCCGGCTTTGATATGGGTTTCCTCAATAACCGCATTTCACTGACGGTAGACCTCTACCTGAAAAACACAAAGGATATGTTAACCCGTGTACCGGTCCCGCAGACCACAGGAGTCTCTTTAATTGAAACCGATAATCCTTATATCAATGTAGGTAAAGTAAGGAACCAGGGAATTGAGATCAGCTTGAACACCATCAACGTACAAACAAAAGATTTCCACTGGAATACCGGCTTTAACATCGCTTTCAATAAGAACAAGATGGTGAAGATTGGTGACTGGGGAGATATCTATGAATATCTCTGGCTCATCCGGGAAGGCCAACCCATCAATGTATTCTATGGCTATAAAGTAGACCATATTTATCAAAACTTAGACGATGTATTTACAGAACCCGCCATGGCAGCAAGAGCTCCGGACAGAGCAAGCCACGATCCTTACCTGAATACCTCTCCGGGAGATATTGCTTTCAAAAAATTCACTGACGGAGATGTAGTGGGAGAAGAAGACCGTGTGATCATGGGAAATCCGAACCCTAAATCTACCGCAGGGTTAACCAGTAATTTCTCCTACAAATCCCTCGATATAAGTTTTACTCTACAAGGTGTATACGGAAATAAGATCTTCAATGAGATACGCCGGGAACATGAGAATATGTCTACAACCGTAAACCAGTTAGCCTCTACCCTAAACAGATGGACCGGAGAGGGGACCAGCTACGATATGCCGAGAGCGATCTATGCAGACCCAAACGATAACAACAGGGTTTCAGACCGGTATGTAGAGGATGGTTCTTTTATCAAACTCAGGAATCTGAATATCGGTTATCGTTTACCACAAAAATGGACCTCGGCCATGCGTCTGGGAGGAGTAAGGCTCTATAGTAATATCGATAACTTATTCACCATCACCAACTATTCCGGATTGGATCCTGAAGTAGGCGTGAATGGAAGAGATTACGTGATCTATCCCCCGGCAAGAACCTTTATGTTTGGTATCAATGTCAACTTTTAAATAAACAGCCATGAAAACATACATTAAAAATATCACCCTAATCCTATTCCTCACTTCTTTGGTGGGATGTGAAGATTACCTGAGTAATAAATACCCGACAGATGGGATCGTAACAGATAACTTCTTCAAAGTGGCCTCTGCCCAGGAGATCGAAAATACAGTAAATGCCATCTATCAACCGATGCAACGCTCCTATATGTATAACCTGCGCATGTGGACATTAGACATTGTAGCAGGAGAAGGACGCGTGGGGAACGAAGCAGGCGGGAACGGGATTGAAACCGTACAGCTCTCCAACTTTATTGCCAATGCAGACAATAACGGTGCCAAAGAATTGTGGCGGGGGCCCTGGGCAGGGATTAACCGTGCCAACAACGTGATCAATAATATAGAAGATGCAGCCGTTACTATCGGAAGTGAAAAATTAACTCAATACATAGGAGAAGCCCATTTCTTAAGAGCACTCTACTATTTCAATGCAGTCCGGTTGTTCGGAGATGTACCTTTGATCCTGGAATCCTTTAAGGCTACAGACAACCTGCAGGTTCCCCGCACAGACAAAGAACTTGTATACGAAACCATTATAGAAGATCTGAAAACAGCTGCCGAAAGCCTGCCCCTGAAATATTCGGGAAAAGATATCGGACGGGCAACGAGCGGCTCCGCATTAGGTTTACTGGCCAAAGTATACCTGACCCTGGAAGATTATGAGGCTACGATCTCTACGATTGAACAGCTAATGGCTACCGGAATATATTCACTCAATGAAGATTACAAAGATAATTTCAATGACCTGAAAGAGAATGGTCCCGAAAGCCTGTTCGAGGTTCAGTACGAAAAAGGTTCTCCTTATCCTGCATTTGATGTATTAGGACAAGGAGCCTGGCACAACGAATATATGGCACCCCTGGCTCCGGTAAACCTGGGAGGCCCCTGGGGAAATTTCGGCTGGTTCCATGTATATGCCGAATTTGCTGAGAATTTCGAAGCAGGAGATAAAAGGAAATTTGTCTCTATATTTTCAGAAGGCGATGAATACGAAGAATGGATCTATGATCCCGATGTATCTACCACAGGATACAATGTAAAAAAGTTCATGTGCCCGAATTACGGTACCACCAATCCGATGGATAGCCCGTTGAACTTCCCGATCCTCCGCTATTCGGATGTCCTGCTGATGTATGCCGAAGCCCTTAATGAAAGAGGAAGAACCACAGAAGCCTGTGCACCGGCTTACGGTCCCAATGAAGGAGGGCCTTTGAACCGTGTCAGAGCCAGAGCCGGGCTGGAAAACATCTCTGGCGACCAGGTAGAAATGCGGGAAGCGATCCGGAACGAACGCCGCATGGAACTTGCTTTTGAAGGTGGGCACCGCTGGTTCGACCTGATCCGGTGGGATAATGGAGAATATGCAAGAGACTTTTTCCACCGTATCGGTAAAACCAACTTCTCCATTTCCAAACATCTTTTATTACCCGTACCGATCGATGATATTGATTCGAACCCGAATCTGCTACCACAGAATCCCGGTTATTAACCCCTTAAATAAACCTGTATATGAAAGAATTTAAAATATCCGAGCCGGAAACCTTCTTTGACCTTACTACCGGAAAGTTACATTCGGAACAGGCGCTATGCTCCAGAAAGGAAATAAAAGACCTGGCCGGCGTATTTAAGGAGGAAGAAGAGCGAAAAAAATGGTTCAGGATCAGCCTGTATATGAAGTAGAATGTTACCTGCCGGTAAAGGAAGGGAAAAAAGGAGGACTCTTCTGGGGAGTAACCCGTATCTATCCCGGAAAGGTAGGAAAAGAGTATTTCATGACTCGTGGCCATTTCCACGCCGAAGCCGATACCGCTGAATTCTACTTTGGAATTTCAGGAGAAGGCGTATTGATCTATATGGATGAAGAGGGAAATTCATGGGCAGAGAATATGCATCCCAACTCCCTGCACTATATTGCCGGTTGCATTGCCCACCGGGTAGCCAATACCGGTACCGAACCGTTGGTATTCGGTGCCTGCTGGCCTTCCGATGCCGGGCATGACTATGAGACCATTAATAAAAAAGGATTTTCCACCAGATTGATGGAGGAAGACGAGAGACCGGTATTAACTAAATCCTGAAGTGCAACCACCTTTTACGGATAGGATATTATCCGTAAAAAGCACTCCGGTAACCACAAAAAACGGAAAAGAAAATGAAAAATCTGGTAATAGATATGGGAGGAACACGGCTGAAGATCGGGCTCTTTGCAGATTCCGAATTACTTCAATCGGCCGTAGTTCCGGCCTGTTCACAAGAGAATTTTGAAAACACCCTCCGGATCATAGAGCAGGAAGCAGCCAAACTGCTGAACTCTTTTTCCATGGCCGGGATCGAAGGAATAGGACTAAGCATTCCGGGGATCGTCCATACCAAAGAGAACCGGGTGATCTCTATCAACGAAAAATACAATGACTCTATCCATTTCGACCTGAATGCATGGGCTAAAAAGAGATGGAATGCAAAACTTAGTACCGAAAACGATGCGCGCGCAGCCCTGGCAGGAGAATGGCAATACGGAGCAGGCAAAGGAACAGACAACCTGGTTATGATGACACTGGGGACAGGCATCGGCGGAGCGGCCCTGATAGAAGGAAAACTGCTTCATGGAAAGCACTTCCAGGCAGGTTGCCTGGGCGGACATTTCTGCATCGATTTTCAGGGAGAAAGGTGCAACTGCGGTAATCTGGGTTGTGTGGAGACCAAAGGCTCTTCCTGGGTACTGCCTTCTATCGCATCCTCCAAAGGATATAAAGCTGATCCCATAGATTTCAAGTCTCTGTTTACAGAACTGGAACAGGGCCATACGAAAGCCAGGGAAATCCTTCAGATCAGTATGGATGCATGGGGAGCCTGCGCAGTAAACCTGACCCATGTGTATGACCCCGAAAAAATAATTATAGGCGGTGGAGTGATGAAAAGTAAAGAGATCATTTTACCTCACCTGCGGAACTGGATAAAAGAATACGCCTGGACTCCCTGGGGAGAAGTAGAAGTAGAGACGGCCCAACTGGAAGATACAGCCGCACTATATGGAATGGACTATTTACTAAAAACCATGTAAGAAACAATGAAACGATCAAATTATATCTTTTTAATCGCCCTGGTAGCTACCTGTGGAGGACTACTATTCGGATTCGATACAGCCGTTATCTCAGGCGTGTTACCCATCATTCAGGTACATTTCGGGATTGATGAATTAATGAGCGGGTGGGTCGTATCCATCCTCACCATCGGCAGTATTGCCGGAGTAATTTTTGCAGGTGCCACAGCAGATAAGTACGGACGTAAAGTATTGCTTTTCCTGGCTGCTTCCCTGTTCCTGGTATCGGCCGTCGGTACGGCAAGTGCCGGTAACATTTATATATTCCAGGTTTTCCGGCTATTGGGTGGTTTGGGAGTAGGGATAGCCTCTGTGGCCTCCCCTATGTACATTGCTGAAATATCGCCCACAGAGAAAAGAGGACAGATGGTAAGTATCAATCAACTGGCTATAGTGACCGGTATCTTACTGGCCTTTTTTACCAACTATTTCCTAGTATCTACCGGAGCGAACAACTGGCGGTGGATGCTGCTTGTCATGGCAGTCCCGACCCTTGCCTTTCTGGGCCTTCTGTTCTTCGTTCCCCGAAGTCCCCGTTGGTTAACCCAGGTAGGCAGGAAAGAGGAAGCTTACCAGATCCTGCATAAAATTACCGGCACAGAAACAGCTGCCCGGCAAGAGTTGGATGTCATCTACCGGTCATTAACCAAAAGCGAGGAAAAAGGTAGCCTGCGTACTATGCTAAACTCCGGTTCCAGGTATATGCTAACCATAGGTATTGTACTGGCTATCCTGCAACAGATCACCGAAATAAATGCCATTATGTACTATGCACCGATCATTTTTGAAACGCTCGGCTTCAGCATGGACCTGGCACTTTTACAAACCATCCTGATAGGAGGGATCAATTTTATTTTTACCATTATTGCTATGCTGTTTATTGATAGGTTAGGGCGTAAACCCCTGTTACTAATTGGTTCCGCTATTATGGCTATTTCCCTGGGAATATTAGCTTTTGCCGTAAACTCCTCTCTGCCGGGGCCATGGGTAATCGTCTGTATATTAGTCTATATAGCCGCATACGCTGTTTCCTTAGGCCCGGTGACCTGGGTACTGATAGCCGAAATATTTCCCAATAAATACCGGGGAGTCGGCATGTCTGTCTCCACGATGTTCCTGTGGATAGCAGCCTTTTTTTGTAGCATTACTCTTTCCTACCGTTCTCGCTTCCTTAGGCGTTGCAGGTACCTTCCTCCTGTTTATGATCCTGTGTATAGCCGCATTTTTCTTCTACCTGTTCTTTGTGAAAGAGACTAAGAATACCAAACTGGAAGATATAGAATAAAAAAACCGATACACATTCAAAGATGATTATGGAACAGTTAGATTTTTATCCGGGATTGGATATATATCCAACAACCGATCCAATAGGATTCAACTATGGGAAAGAAGTATTTGGTCCGGCAGTTGAACTACGTACACTGGATTCCATTCGCAAAAGTCTCCGGGATCCCACCTGCCAGGGGCCGGAAATTGTATACTCCATTGCTATGGATGTGGGTAAAGAGATCCACAAAAGCCTGTTACAGGAGCTCCATCTGCTTTACGGAGTAGTGACCTATGCTGCCGGTACGCTAGGAGACGAACCGATACGAAGCCAGGGACATATTCACATCCGTTCCTCTTTTGCCAACGGATGGTCTACCCCCGAAGTATATGAGATATGGCAGGGAGAAGCCATCATTTATATGCAGGAATCGGGAAGTGACAACCCGGAAAGATGTATCGCCATACAGGGTAAACCCGGCGATGTGATCCTTGTGCCTCCCGGATGGGTACATGCTACCATCAGTGCTTCCATAGATACCCCCCTGACTTTCGGAGCCTGGTGTGACCGGAATTACGGATTCGACTACAACGAAGTAAGAGTTCACCAGGGCATAGCATGGTTTCCCGTTATAGGAAAAGAAAAAACCATAGAGTGGAAAAAAATAAAAACTACCAGCCTTCTGTACTGGAAGTGAAAGAAGCTTTTGAATATCCACAATTATTACTGGAAAAAGGAAAGCCTATCTATACACAATTTGAAGAAGATCCGGATAAATTCCGGTTTGTAACACGTCCGGATCTATTCAGTGACATCTGGGAAAGTTTCTAAAAAGTTTACAACACAGGTATAATTTATTTATCTTTATGAGTAATAATTTATTTTCCGGTGTCTAATAAAATAATTTAAAAAAAATTACCATGAAAAAATTACTTTTATCCTGTCTTACATTATCTCTTTATCCTGTCTGGCTCACGACGATGTAGCCTATAAAACCGCTTCCGGATGGTCGGTAGACTATGGTAATAATTCAACCATTGATAAGACTTTTCCTGCTGAATATTCAGGAAGCGTAGCCACATTTTTCGGAGATTACAACGGTGACGGTTATATTGACCTCTGTAAAGTAGATGCCAGCGGAGCCTACCTGGTCTGGCAATGGTGCCTCGGAGATGCCGACGGTAACTTCAATACCGGTGATCCTATATCCGTTACATTTGGAATAGCAGGACTGGACCAGCTGGTCATAGGAGATTTTAACGGTGACAAAAAGACCGACATTGCCGTAGTCAGGCCCGGTGAAAGGGCCTTCTGGAATGGTACCTGGACTACTCTCCCTGCGACGGTGTTCCCGATATTTCAGGAGTCCCCTTCGGGCTTACGGGAGATATTGCCCTATCCGGGAACTTCAATGCAAACGGTGTAACAGATGTTTGCGTATATCGCCCCTCTACCGGCCAATGGTTTGTCTCCTTATCCAATCTGGACGGTACACCCAATTTTGCAGGTCCGTATGCGATCAACGGATGCCGGTTCGGGATCTCCACCGATATCCCGTTAGTGGGTGATTTCAATGGAGACGGATACGATGATATGGCTGTTTACCGCGTTACCGACAATACTATATATATCAACTATTTCAATGCTAAAAAGCCTAAAATGGAAGGTTATGGAGATTTAGCTGATTATGGTACCATAGACCAGACCATTCATTGTCCGGTTACCGGTATCCAGGAGTTTGCCATTGCAGATTTTAACTATTCACGCCCGGAAACTTTGCCGCTGGCCTCTATGGAAGAGTTAGGAGAAGATGTAAGCTTACGGCACGGATGGACCTGTATTTTTGATAACTCCTTGGATGTGGATAAATGGGTAGAAGCTCTCCAGGCTGTAGGGATCAATACACTGGAGTATCATCCCTGGATGAGGGCTCACGAAGAAAATGCTCCCATAGGAGAATCCTGGAACACGTATGTAGTAGACGACCGTTTGTGGACCAGCAAATCAAAAATGCTGGAAAAGATCAATAAATTCAGGGAAATAGGCGGAAGAAGTGTTTGCTACAACGCCATTTACGCTTCTTCTCCCGCGTTTGCACATAATTATCCGGCCTGGGCCATCCGTGATCTGAATACAGGTGATTTTTACATGTACGGAGCCAACTACCTCTATCTGATGGCTATTAACCAAAACGTAAACCACCCCTATACAGTCAACGGAAAAACATTCAGGAACTTCAACGATTACCTGAAAGACCAGGCAGCCCTGGCTGAAACAGAATTCAACTGGAACGGATGGCGTTGGGACTGGTATGGACTACCGGCTGTATACGCCTGCGACGGGTTGGATGGACTGGGAGACATCTCTTATGAGATCTCCGTACTGACCGACACCTTAGATACCCACGTAAAGATGGTCCGTCCGGATGCAACGACTACCACTTTACAAATACCGTATGCCAACGATAATATACCGTTCGATATGACAGCACCGGTTGTAGATCACCAGTTCCTGGAGATATAGCCGGAAGTATGGGGTACGGGAGAGCTCTACAGCCAGATGTACAATGTTACTTACAATGCCAAAGCAAAATATCCCGATAAACCACTCTTTGCCAACTTCTATCCCCCTACTGCGATGGAACTCACCACCAGCTGGCCCCGGACCAACATCCGTTACCAGTTTGCCACCTGCCTGACAGCCGGAGTATATCCCGCAGCCCAGATCGTAAACGGAGTAGCCGGATTTACCGATCCGGTGCCCTTCCACGCCACCCGTTATCCGGACGAAGTACTGACAGAGATCTCCAAATGGAACCGGTTCACAGAAGCCTACGGAGGATATTTCTACTATTCCAATCCGGTATACCTAATCAGGGATGCCCGCGAAAGTACAGTATCCGCAGACGGTAACTCTCCGGGACTGGTAGTCAGATCTAAGGAGAGAATAGATAAACGTACCCGCAAAATGGACGCACTTATTATCAACTTAATTGATTATGGCACCACTACAGAACTTAAATGGGTAGAGATCAATGAAGAACCCTCTCCCGCATCAGTAACGATCAGTTTCCGCCTGCCGGAAGATCTTACAGCCGAAAGTGCCGCTTTCATCACTCCCGACGGAAAACAGGAGATCAACCTGATCGCTGCTGCAGGGATGTACCAGGCCACCATCTCCGACCTCTCTCTGTTCGGTAGCCTGGTAGTGACCACAAACCGGAACCGGGAATTACCTGCTGCTCCCAGAGCCTATGCAACCTCCTTCCCGGATTATGAATTTAAATACGACGCAGCCGGTGAAACACTTTTCAAAGATGCAAAAACGATCACCGTATTGGATGAGCAGACACCCCTGCCAATTGACAATTTCTACAACGGACAACTCTCTACCTGGAAAGTATCTGACGATGCATATACCGGGAATATGTCTCTGGAAATAACGCCGGAAAAACTTTACATAACAAGTACCAATGAAAGCGCCATCCGGGTACCCATCAACCAGTTTAAAAATGTAGAGATCGCCATCAAAGGTGACGGAGCTTCTGCTGCCTGGTTTGGTTTCCGTTTACTCAATCCCAATGACAACTCTCCGTTGTGGGAAGAAAAAACATCTTCTACCGCATCGGTTCCCAGCACGAAGACAATCCGGTCATCGTTATTACGGAAGAGGCTCCGGCAGCAGAGTGGACTGTCTATAAAAGAAACATCTACAACGACATTGTGAATCACCCGGAATTTACCATGGAGTGGGAGAACGCCATTGTAGTAGCTGTATTCTTAGGTCCGGTAGAAGGAACAAGTGCAAAATACGATACCCTGACCCTGATCTTTACCAAAGAGTAACTATCAGGACGCTTTAAAAAAGGGATCCATCGTCTGTTCCGGTCCACGGAATAAACGACGGATCCCAAACACCGGAAAATAAATTATCAATCAGAAAAGCCCGAAAACTATGAATATGTTAAAAAGATACTGGCTCTTACTCCTCCTACTCTTAGGAATGGTAAGTTGTAAAAAAGAGAACAACCGGGAAGTATGGTCCGAGTGGCAACTACAGAACCGGGCAGATAACACCTATTTGTATGAGGATGAAGGAGTATGCAAAAGCGGAGAGTACCCCGTGAACGATTCCTATATATGGGTGATAGAAGAAGCCGATGAATATGTAAAGATCAGAAATAAAAGAACAGGAAGATACCTGCACTTTAACCAGCAACGATCCTCTGCAGATATGATAGAAACGGACACTGACGATCCGACCATTCAATGGCAATACGGGGGATATGACTGGGACAATATGGAGAACTATGGATGGTACAACATCCATAACCGGGTAGATCCGGAGAAGTTCTTACTCAGCAACCAGGGCCTACAGGTAGCCCCTACGGATGTAAACAAAGATTTCGCCTCCCACTGGACCTTTATCCGCTCTGCCGGTTCCCGGTCACCTTTTATGATCACCGGCAATTGTGTAAAAGAAGCAAGCTTTCTGGGCATGTGGGAAGCCTGTTATGTTTCCGACGATGAAATCACATCCAATTACCACCGGGAGGGAGAGAGCTGGAAAAGAGAACTGGATATATCCCGGTTCCCACAGTTAAAAGCAGAGAATCACCCCCTGTTAGTCGCCCTTTACCGGATGTCCCTGGAAGAGATGCAATTGGATATCCGCAAACAGGATACCACCTTTCAGGCAGGAGCCTTATGGCCCGATACATGGACCCGCGATGCCGTATATGCCATTCACCTGGCTTATGGTCTCTTACTACCCGAAGTCTCGAAAAAGACACTCGAAAAACAGACCCTGACCCATCCCCGGGAAGCTCTGCAGGACACAGGCAGTGGTGGATCGTGGCCTATTTCGACCGACAGAGTGGTGTGGGCCATTGCTGCCTGGGAGTATTACTTAATGACCGGAGATACCCAGTGGCTGGAATTTTGTTACGAAGGTCTGAGTTATACAGCAGAGAAAGATATTCATGTAGCTTTCGACGAACAGGTAAACCTGTTCCGGGGAGAGACCTGTTCCATGGACTGGCGCACCCATACCTACCCCAACTGGTATACCAATGTTAATATAGGAGAATCCTATTCAAGCGGAACCAACGTATTACACGCATTTATGTATGATTTCCTGGCCTATGCCGGCAAACACCTCCATAAGCCACAGGAGGAAGCAGAGAGATGGGCCTCCTATGCCGCTAAAGTAAAAGAGGGGATCAACAAACATTTCTGGATGGCTGATAAAGGATATTACAGTGCCTATATGCATCCGGAAATGGAAAATTACCTCATTTCCCAACGGGGCGGCTGTATGTCCAACGGATTAAGCATCGTTTTTGGTGTCACCGATGAAGCAAAAGCCAAAGAGATCACATCCCGTTTCCCGCTTTACCCGTATGGGGCCCCTACCCTATATCCTTCCATTCCGGACGATTTCGCCTACCATAATAAAGGCATCTGGCCGGTTTGGGAAAGCTATTTCATGCTGGGAGCACACAAAACAGGCAACATAGAGGCCACTGCCCATATCATGAACTCTTTAGTAAGACAGGCAGCCCTTTTCTTAACCAACAAAGAGAACATGACCTATGATACCGGGTACGACCGGAATACCGCCCTGAACTCCGACAGGCAATTATGGTCTGTAGCAGCCTATTTAGGTATGTTCTATAAAGTGATATTCGGTATGGAATTAGTTCCGGAAGGTATATCCTTCCGCCCCGCCGTACCGGAAGGATTTTTCGGACCTTTTGAACTACAGGGATTCAAATTCCGCCAGGCAGAACTGGATATCCTTATCAAAGGTTCAGGGAATATAATTACCTCTGTGCTCCTGGATGGCAATAAGCAATAGGTCCCTTTTATTCTCTCTCCGGATATCTCCGGAAAACATACGTTGGAAATAGAGGTTAAACCCTCCATCGAAAAACAAAAAATCACCTTAGTAGAAGCAGGTCCGGAGAAATGCTGGTCACCGATAGAGCCCGTTCTATCCCTGCAAGGCGATCAACTGGTATGAACAGAAGAAAAAGATCTTACTTATATGCTCTGGGACGGTACCGGAAGTAAAAAAGTAACCTCTCCCCACACCGTAGATACCAACCGTTTCGGAGTGTACAATCTATTCTCTATCGACAAAAAAGGATTCCGGTCCGACCTCTCCAATCCGGTTATTATAGCACCGGACACCTACCGGTATGAAGCCGAAGATGCCGACCACACAGGGCAATCGGCCAATGACCACAGCGGTTATTCCGGGAGGGGCTTTGTCCGGGACTACACCAGTAAACCGGCCAACCTTACTTTCCAAATCGAGATCCCGGAAGGAAAAGCAGGAAAGTATGCCATGAAAATCGTAGGAGCCAACGGATACGGGCCTCACGAAATTTACTGCATGATACGTTCGGTATTGATTGACAGAAAAGACGCAGGTACCTTTATCCTGGAAGCAAGTGGAGACTGGACCCGGTGGCTGAACTCCAATTACATTTTTACAGATAACCTTTCAGCCGGCAAACACACGATAGAATTAAAATTAAACCCTGAAGATAAAGGGTGGGACAGCAATATGTCACGCACCCGTGAGAACATCAACGATGCTCATATAGATTACCTGGAGGTAATAAGAATAAATTAAAGGTATTAGTTGTAACAAAAGAGAGGTGGGTCCCGGAACAGGACACACCTCTTCTGTTTTAAGTAGGAACAATCTCTTTACTCAGCCTCTGCCAATATAATATCACGGGCTACAACAGCCTGATTGCTAGAAACATCATAACAGTATACTACCAGGTGATATTCTCCGGGCTTTACATCTTCCGGAATCTCAATCGCATATTCTACAGTAGCACGGGGTTCGTTCGGTAAATCCCAATTTCCCTCAAAAGAAAAAGTTTCCCGGTCATCCTTCTGATCAGGCTCATCCGAACGGACACTGTGTGTATGACCATCCGAAGGATAATGAATATCTATTCTATAAGAAGCCAATCCTTCATTATCAGTAAAAGTCGCTTTAAACCCGATAACTCCGCCAATAATGAGTTCTGCATCTTCTTCCGGAGAGATTATCTGAATTTCCGGCCTGGTAGTATCTCCTTTTTCATCCTCACAGGCCACAAAAAGAGTCACAGTAAAAAGTACAGATAATAGCAAAATTGTTTTGATTGTTTTCATAATTTGTTGTATTTAAATGGGATCTTAATTAATAACTGAATGTTACGTCCCGGTTCGGGAACTTCTATTTTGCGGTAAAAGCTTAAATGATTGTAATAAGCTTTATCCAGTATATTGTGAATACTTAGCGTTACTTCCAGGTCTGTATAGTTACTTTTCCAAAAAGTAGATATACCTCCATTCCACAAAGTAGTCCCCGGAGTTGTATCTTCATTCCGGGCAATCCGGTTTTGGGCAGCGAAACTTTCCACTTCCGTATAGACCGCTACGTTCTTCTTCTCATACCGCAGGGTATTACGCATAGAAGCAGGCGGAGAAAAACTAAGCGGTATCTTTTCATCCCGGTTCCAGGTATGGAGATATTCTCCGGAAAAATGGTAGGAAAGTCCCCGGTAAACCGGAATTTCAGCTGTTAACTCTCCTCCCGTGAGCCGGGCCTTGGCTTCGGCATACCGGTATATCTGCCCCGCATGAGGAAGAACAGACCACTCTCCCGTAGGTTGCAGATAGATATAGTTATCAAACCAGGTAATAAAGGGAGAAAGAGTAAAGCTACTTTTTCCAGCCCGATAGGTATAGGAAAGGTCCAGTTGCCAGCCCCGCTCCGAATTCAGCCTGTTATCTCCCTGCTCGTGATGGAAAGCTCCGTGATGGAGTCTGTTAGCCACCAGCTCATACGCTCCGGGCAGGCGAAAACTACGTCCTGCATTTAACTTTAGCAAATGATTATCAGCGACCTGCCACATCATACCCAGCGATCCGGAGAGATCACTGAAAGAGCGGTTGGCACCATAACTTCTTTGCCGGTACTGATGGATCGTCTCTTCCCCCATACTCCTTTTCCCGGAGATAACTTTCCAGATAAGAATCCGTATAAGAAGAGGCATTCAGATGACCATAATCATACCGTAACCCTCCGGTAATCGTAAGATCCGGAGATAACTGATACCTACTTATCCAGAAAAGACTGGATGTAAGGCGGTGATAACGGGGTATCAGGAAAGAATATCCACCGACAGAATTATGTTGGTACTGTACATCCCAACCGGTTTCATGCTGCCAGTTCCATCCGGGAAACAGCCTGAACTTCAACGATGAACTAACAGTATGGAGCGAGAACTCCAGTTCTTTGTCCGGATCCTTGGCAGGCAAAACCTGATCACCATAATGGGTATGGAACTCGCTCCACTCCTGCCGCAGGTTATGTTGATACCCCAGCTCCCAGCTTCCGGAAAAAGAAGAGTGGTTATATTGTTGCTTCAGGGCAGCCTTCAAATGATTTACCATACTATAAGGCAACTCAATATTCCGGTGACTTCCATCCTGTTGAAGACGGGAAAGATCCGGAATACCGTGTGCTCCCGGAAAGAATCCTACTTTCTGATAAGCATTACTCAAAGTAAGTCCGGCCCCATATACCCCTTTTCGATAGGTAGCATACAAAGAGCCGTCCCGCTCATAACCGGCTGTATTCTTTAGCCTGCGTCCCTCTATCGGCAGACGCCGGGTCAGATAAACGACCGTATCTGTGGGAACCCGCAGATCACCAAAATGTTGTTCACTGTAACGCAGTTTGAAATAGAAATTATCTTTTTTATTCCCCCCATCAGGGAGAAGGCAGCTGTACCATTGACGGTTTTACCCAAAAGCACTGCTTCACCAAAAAGTTGATTGACAGGCGGAGGCGCGAACGGCAATAATTCAATCACCCCCCCATTGCATCACTTCCATAGCGCAGGGAAGAAGGCCCTTTCTGTATAATAACCTGCTCGGTAGCAAAAGCATCGATCTCCACTCCGTGGTCGGCTCCCCACTGCTGTCCCTCCTGGCGGATGCCGTTATCTACTACCAATATCCGGTTAAATCCCAACCCACGGATCATGGGTTTGGAAAAACCGGAACCAATATCCATTGAATGTATCCCCGGCAAGCTGCCCAGTGTACGCATCAGGTCTCCCGTAAAATGTTCTTTCAGAAAGTCAGGGGTAGCCACCTCTACCGACAGTGCAGACTGTTTCTCAGCACGCTGACGGAAAGAGTCCGAAATGACCACTTCGGTCAGTTCCACTACCTGCAAAGAGTCCACCTCCTGTCCTTTTACAGGAAAAACGAATGTACACAGGAACAGCACCGGAACGATTCCGATACGCATATTCCTTTACGATTAAATAATGTTGGATAAAGCCAGAAAAAAACTCCCGACTTCTGGTATTCACACGTACTAAAAAGGATCAAGCAGCAGGAGGAGCACGTAAATGATAGAAAAAAAACAGTCCGGCCATACTCTTTTTCCTCATAAGAAGGATAACTGAAAAGAGTAACCGGTTTCTCTATGATCCCTGCATTTTCCTGAGAGAGTGAAAAGAGGGAAAAAAGATAGTTACAGACCGGACAGTCATGGCAATCGTGATGAGAAGCCTCATGCCCATGCTGGTCACACACTACCTCCTCCGCTCCATAATGATAAATATGGAGAGAGCGGGCAACAGACGGAAAGGCAAGTATGATCACCAATAACCATACAACCAACCTCCTATATAGTGCAACTTTTCCGATCATTCGCTTATGAGTTCCGGACAAAAGTAAAACTTTATCCGGTCATAAAGGCACTGAATTAATAGATATTAATCTTATTAAACAGAATACCTCATCTTATATTTTTACCGGAGAACCAGTT
>JAJQBG010000334.1 GCA_021203405.1 Bacteroides sp. | reverse complement strand
TGTATCGGCCTTGTATCGGTATGTACTCTTTTTGCAAAATGGCAGGACCTGAGCCACGAGATGAATATTGAGGGGGTCCTGACCAAGGCTTACCACCCGATCGCTGCCGGTACACCGGTGGTGCTGGAAAAGGTGATCAAACTTAACACAAAGACAGAAACTTTACCTGAGATTAACATGGTATTACGTATTGACGGATCGCCGATACCGGTTCCGCTCTCGCAGGCACGCTATATTGAGTTCAGCCCGAAAAACGCGGAGGAGTACTGGCAGTGTGCTTACCTGAAGAACGATATGTATACCTATTACCGGTCTAAGGGATATAACCGGGGGTACGCCAGGAGCTGATCGAGGAGTCGCAGGAGTATCTGAAAGAGCTTGCCCAGACAGGACTTGTGTATGAGGATGAGTTTATCCAGGATTTTGCCCGGAGTATCTTTGTGGGAATGACCCCCAAGAGATTACCGAACGAACGGCCGAAAACCTTCTCCGTCAAGGTGATCAAATCGCCGGCACCGGATAGTTATATGCTACCGGGAGGAACCCTGCTCCTGACCACAGGGCTCTTCTCCACGCTGGATTCAGAAGAAGAGCTGAAAGCGTTGGTGGCTTCGGAGATAGGACATTTTGTACTGGACCATGCGTTGCAGAATGTAATGAAGGCAGAGACACGGGCACGCAGGAGTGAGTTCTGGGGAGCAGTGGCTGCGGCAGCTGTAGAGGCAACCGAGATCTACCTGATCGAGAACCATAAAAATTATGTGCCGGGACTGACCACCTTAGGGGCTACTGTAGTGGCTGTTATGGTGAACGAGAAGATCGCAAGGCGGATGGGAATGGTATATACCCCGAAACAACAGGAGAAAGCGGACCGGCTGGCAGAGGATTTCCTCCGGTATGAGAATATTCCGCAGGGAGCCCTCCACTCGGCCCTGAGCAAAATAAAGGATTACTATGTAGTGAACCGGGATTACCTGGCACTAAGCAGGGGAGGAAATTTTGAGGACCTGGATAAACGGATCAGCCGGGCTACGCCTCCCGAAAAAGAGCTCTACAGCCGGAATTTCAGCAAATTCATGTCGGGGGTAACCACTTTTAATGCCATTATACAGGTGAACAGCGAAAAGTTCGCAGAGGCTACCCGGCTGGCGAACAAGAATATAGAGCAGAACTTTGCTACCTGGGAAGATTACTTAGTGCTGGCGCAGGCTACCATGGGGCTTTACAACGATGATGAATCGAATATGCGGACCCTGGAGTTACTGGAAAAGACGAAACAGATGTGTGAGGTACCTGTAATGAGTGCTGTTAAACAGGAGGCATTGCTGATGCTCCGGATGAATAAACAGGCACAGGCCACTGCGATATTGAGAAATTACCTGGAGCTGCTGGATGAGGCAAAACAGAATTGTATTAGTTCAAATGAAGGTGATTGGATTGTAGGAGAGATAAACTGGACCACTAAACTTTTAGACAGGATAACTTTATTTTAAAACTAAACCAGACTTAACTAGCTTGTATATCAATTGTGTGATTTGTGCGGGGATATGGTGCAGGAACAGCATATCCCCGCTTTTCTTCACCCATATCCAGCCTATAGAACAATCCTGGGAGTATCGGGAACTTCCTGACTTCCTCCTGTAAAAAGGAATATAGAATAAACAGGGAGTTATTCCTTTTTTAATATATTTGTGAGCAAAAAGATAGGCTATCCCAATTACGGAATGAATTAAGAAACAGGAAGATGCTTATCCGGATACCTGATAAACTATTTAAGATTGATCCTAAAGAGAATGCCAACCGAACAAGATACCGAACAACTTAGCGAACAAGAAAAAACCTTATATTAAAATATAGCACATAAACAACTAAAATCAGACTGTATGAGATCAACACCTCTACTTAAAGTATGTACACTCTTCTTTTGCATCCTCTGTTTTCATAGTTGCAGCAAAGAGGAAGAAGGCACCCATTATACAAAAAGTATAAAAGGACTAACGGCAGACAATTTTCCTTATATGGATAGCTCTACCTCTACCCATCCGTTAATGAACATAGTGGCTTACCGGTTAATGGGGATCCCTTATTACTGGCAGGTAAGTCCGATCAATGGTATAGAAAAGCATATTGCAGTGGACTATCAGAAAGTCAACAATAGGGAAGAGTTAAATAAAATAAGCGAAAAACTGAATAGTTCCACTACGCATGGATCATTTATAAACTTAATTGATCAGAAAGCAGAGCTTATAATAGCTTCCAGAAGTATCTCCCGGGACGAAAAACAATATGCCGAAGAAAAAAGGTCGAACTGATCGAAAGACCGGTAGGACTGGATGGATTTGTTTTTATCAGGAACAAGCAGAATCCGGTAAGATCCCTGACCGATGAACAGGTGAAAGATATCTATACGGGACGGATCACTAACTGGAAAGAGGTCGGCGGGGAAGATGTGGCGATCTCTCCCTATATGCGGAACCGCAATTCCGGCAGCCAGGAAAAGATGGAAACCCTGGTTATGAACGGGGAACCGATGATAGACCTGCCTGAAATGATCGGGGGTGGAATGACTTCTCCTTTTTATTCCCTTTGGGAGGATAAATATGGAATAGCTTATACCCCTTATTATTATTGTACAACGATGGTAGATGATCCTGCCATAGAGATGTTTTCCATCGATGGGGTTGAACCCGGCAGAAGTACCATTGCCGGTCGGGAATATCGATATGTTTCGGAGATCTATGCGGTGGTACGTGCTGATACCGACAAATCTTCTATGGCCTGGAAGGTTTTTGAATTTATCACCTCCGCAAACGCCAACAAGCTTATTGAAGAGAGTGGCTATATTCCCTGCAATTAGGAGACAAAACCGTGACACTTTTTACTCAATAAAAAACCGGCGGCTCTACATACTATAGAGCGCCGGCCACATAAAAAGGTTTGTATAGATAAGCTCCGGAGAGTTATCCCAGGAAGGAAATCAGTACCCCGGCAGCTACTGCGGAGCCGATCACACCTGAGATGTTACTGGCCATACAGTATTGCAATACGTGGTTCTTGGGATCGTATTTCAGGGCGATCTCATTGGCTACACGGGATGCCATCGGTACGGCGCTCAGGCCGGTAGCTCCGATCAGCGGATTGATCTTCTTTTTGGTAAAGAGATTGAATAGTTTTACAAAGAAGATACCACCGGAGATGGAGAGGGCAAAGGCCAGGAATCCACCTACGATAATCCCGATAGTGGTCAGGTTCAGAAAGGCTTCACTGGTCATGGTCGCTCCCACGGAGAGTCCCAGGAAGATGGTAGCCGTATTCATAATGCTGTTGGAAGCGGCGTCAAAGAGACGGAAGGTATTGGTACCAATCTCTTTAATGAGGTTACCGAACATCAGCATACCAACCAGCGGTACTGCACTGGGCACGAAGAGTGCCACCACCGTAGTTACCACGATGGGGAATACTATTTTGAGTACCCGCATATTTTTGAACTCTGTTTTGGAAGGGAACTTCTTCTCCTGCTCCTTCATATTGATACAGAGCTCTTTTTTACTGCAAAACATCTTCACTACTAGGGGTATAATAACCGGTACCAGGGCCATATAGGAGTAGGCTGCAATAGCGATCGGGCCCAGCAAATGGGGGGCCAGCTTAATGGTGGTAAAGATAGCGGTAGGGCCGTCGGCACCTCCGATAATACCCAGGGAAGCAGCCTCTTTGGGAGTGAATCCCATCAGGATAGCTACCAGCAGTACGGTAAAGATACCCAGCTGGGCGGCGGCTCCGAAGATGGAGAGGCGCAGGTTGCGAAGCATGGGGCCGAAGTCGGTAAGGGCTCCTACCCCCATAAATATAATGGGAGGAAGGAATCCGGTCTTTATCAACATATAGTAGATAAAGTTCATAATCCCGAGTTCGTGCGCAATATCGTGGAGAGGCATCTCCCAGATATTCTTCAGGACACCATGTATTTCTACCATCCCGTTCTCATCTGCCTGGATCACTCCCATTTCACCTCCGGGGAAGTTGGCCAGAAGCACCCCGAAAGCAATAGGAACCAGCAGCAGGGGCTCATACTGTTTTTTGATCCCCAGATAGAGCAGGATGAAGGCGATGGTGTACATGATAAGGAACTGCGGTTCAGCAATGATGTTGCTGAACGCAGTCATGTCGTACAGGTTCTTAAATATCTCGTTCATTACTGAATAGTCATTAATACATCATCTTCTGATACGGCATCTCCGGGGTTGGCACAAATGGCCGTCACGGTTCCACCGAATTCAGCACGAATGGCGTTATAGGTTTTCATGGCTTCTACGTAGCAAAGAATATCCCCCTCTTTCACTACATCGCCTACTTTTACCGGGGCATCTTGGGCATTCTTTACCAGGAAGAATTTTCCTTCCAGGGGTGAAAGTACCTCTTGTCCGGCCCCTGAAGCAGCAGGAGCAGCAGCGGGTGCGAGTGCAGCAGAAGGCGCAGGTGCAGCCGCAGCAGGAGCTTCAGAAGCTTCGCCAAACGATACGGTTACGCGGTATTGCTGTCCGTTCACATCTACATTCATTACCTGCGGAGTGGTGGGCATAGCGGGTGCAGCAGCAGAAACAGCGGGTTGTGCTTCGGCTTTGGCAGCCGCTTTCCGGCGGGCTACATCAGCTTTGAACTCTACCTGGGCTTTGCCCGATTTGTATGCTTCGTACTGAGCAGGATGCATGGCGTATTCAAAGAGCTCTTCGTCATCCTGGCCGGTCTCCCACTGTTTTTCGTTCATCAGCTTGCGGTACTTATCCAGTGAATCGGGATAGTTGTTCTGCGGATCTCCTTCAAAGAACTGGCGTCCTTCGGCTTTGGCTTTTTCGATGATCTCGGGTGCGAGCGGGCCGGGAAGGCGTCCGGCTTTACCCAGGATCATATCCCAGATATCGTCGGCGATCATGCCCCAGCGGGGTTTACCACGCTCCATCTGCATCACATTCATCATAGCCAGGTTCTTTACATACTGGCTGAAGGGAGTTACCAGGGGAGGATAACCCACACGGGGCCATACGTAAGCTACTTCATCAAAGAGTTTGATAAGCAGTTCGTCCTGTGTCATCAGCGGCAGGTTATTTTTGGCTTTGAATTTATTGATGGAATCAAGATTGGTCTCAAGGTCGGCCATTAAACTGCCCATCATACCGCCGGGGAGTCCAGGACCGATCAACAGGGAGTTCATCAGCCGGTTCTTGGGACTGATGTAGAGTCCGAGGAAGTCGTCCATAAACTCCTGCACCATGCTGCGGACTTTCATATAGGCTTCCATATTGATCTCGGGAACCTGGAATCCGGCATCTTTAAGCATGGCTTGTACGCTGATCACATCGGCGTGTCCGGTACCCCAGGAGAGGGGCTCCATACCTACGTCAATGTAGTCGCATCCGGCTTCGCACACTTCGAGTATGGTAGCCATATTGAGGCCGGGGCCCGCATGACTGTGGTACTGGATAGGAATATTCGGGTATTTCTTCTTGATATTGGCAACAATCTTACCCAAGGAGGCAGGACGTCCGATCCCTGCCATGTCTTTGAGACAGATCTCGTCGGCTCCTGCTTCGATCAGTTCGAAGGCCATGTTGGTATAGTACTCTACCGTATGCAGGGGAGAGTGCGTGATACTCAAGGCAGCCTGGGAGATCATTCCGGCCTCTTTGGCATATTTTATGGAAGGAATGATGTTACGAACATCGTTCAATCCGCAGAAAGTGCGGGTAATATCAGTTCCCTGGGCTTTTTTTACTTTGTAGAACAGTTTTCTCACATCGGCGGGTACCGGGCTCATACGGAGGCTGTTCAGAGCACGGTCGAGCATGTGTGTCTGGATGCCTGCATCGTTAAAGGGTTTGGTCCACTCACGAACGGCTTTATTGGGGTTCTCCCCGAACAGGAGATTGACCTGTTCGAATCCACCGCCGTTTGTTTCTACCCGGGCAAAACATCCCATTTCAATAATGGCCGGAGCTACTTTTACCAATTGATCAACACGTGGTACATATTTTCCGGCAGATTGCCACATGTCTCTGAAAACCAGGCTAAATTTTACTTCTCTTTTCATTTTTATACGTCAGCTATTTTTAATCATTTATTTTTTCTCAACTTTTATCACTTTTCCTTTTCCTCCCGTAACCATACTTACGGCAGCAGAGATGGCGGCGAGTGTGCCGGAGGGGATCGTTCCTCCTGTAGCAGGTGCCGCTACCGGCCTGGGTTTAACTTCCTCCTCAGGGGCGATCTTGTTAACGAGCACGATCAGGCCCTGACTTAAATATATAAGGATAAGAAGGATAAGGAAGACGGTCACCATACCGACGCCCATTAAAAGTAGTCCTGTTTGAAGATTTTCCATATTTGATGTGTTTAATTA
>JAJQBG010000257.1 GCA_021203405.1 Bacteroides sp. | reverse complement strand
GTTATAAAGAGATAATACCTGCTGAAAGACTGTTAGAGATCAACGAGATTCATCTCAACAAAATGAAAAATATAGCTTCTTCCTATTTTATCTGGGATGAATTGACTTTTCAGTATTTCGTTAATGATATAAAATATTTTCGTGATGTTAATCTGATAACCCACGAAGAGATTAAAATTTTACAGAAAGATCTATTTCGTTTATTTGATGATACAGAAAAGCTTGCAGCGGAAGGAAGATATGAAACCGGTAAGAAAGTGGCTTTTTATGTTTCCAGTATAAATTTTGAAGCTAATTTCACCTATCTTTCTATTCAGGATTGCCGTATTACTATGGTAAAGGCTTTTGTAATTACGGATCTTGCCTCTATTGAAGAACAAACTTTTCAACGGATAAAACTTTTTTTGCAATCTTTAAAAAGAACTTCTACTTTGATTTCAGAAAGTGGAGAAATGCAGCGTATTCTATTTTTGATAAACAACGCGAAATCCTCTCAAGGATCTAATTAATAACATGTACTGTTTGCAATGGAAAATAATGATATTTTATATGATCTTTTGATCCATGAGATTAAACAAAAGATTCCCGAACGGGGAAAACTCACCAGTCGGTTAATGGATATTCTTGGTCTGGAAAAAGAAGCCATCTATCGCAGAATGCGTAATGATGTATATTTTAGCTTTGCTGAAATAGCTAAGATTGCCAAGGAATTGAATATCTCTCTGGATAATATTAAAAGCATTAGACCCCAGAAAAGTCGACCTTATAAAATGAATATGTTCGATTTCTTCAATCTTCCTGAACAGGATTATGAAGAGTTGGAGGAGACGATCCGGAAACTTCAGGAACTTTCCGAAGATCCGGCTTCTGAAGTTGGGGGAACATTTAGTACCTTACCTCTTACTCTGATCTCTAATTATGAAAAGATTTGTCGTTTTTTTTCTTTTTTAAATGGATGTATCAGTACGCAAATTCTGATTTGATGAGAAATTATAAGGAAGCAATTATTCCGGAACGTCTTATCGAAACCGTTCAACGGCTTTCTTATTATTACCGGAGTGCTTATGTTGCTTATTATATCTGGGATAAACTTACTTTTTATCATCTTGTTAAGGACATTACTTATTTTGCTAATGTGCATTTGATAGCGCCGGAAGAGGTAGAAATGCTGAAAGAAGAACTGCTTGTTTTTCTGGATGATTTGGAAAAACTGGCTATCTCAGGAGAATTTATTAAAGGAAAAAAAGTATATATGTATGTGTCCAATATCAACTTTGAAACAAGCTATGTTTATATAAATTCTTCTATGCATAAATCCAGCCGTTTCAAAGCCTTTACTATAACGGATATTTCTTCCTCTGATGAAGAGACCGTACAGCGTATGCGTATGTGGATGCAATCTATGAAACGTACTTCTACCATGATCTCTGAAAGTGGTGAGATGCAGCGGGTGAGGTTTTTTAATCTGCAATGGGAATATGTAAACCGGCTGTGAAAATATAAGTTGCGACAGTAAGTAGCGGGAAGGGACTGTCAGTCTCCTTCCCGCTTTGCTTATATACTTATTTAAATATCTCTTTCATATGTCTATAATTCATATGGATGGTATCCAGTACATCTTTAGTTCTTCCCTGGAGCATAAGTTTGAACATGGATTGAGCAAAACCTGTCATCTGTCCTATCTCTACTTTGGGAGGCATAGCCAGCGCATTAGGATCCGTAAAGATATTGACCAGTACGGCACCTTCACTTGCCAGTGCTCTTTTTAATACAGGTTCTACCTCTTCCGGATCTCTGACATTCATCCCTTCCATACCCATAGCCTGTGCTACTTGTGCAAAGTCCGGATTTAACATATCTGTTTCGGTGTCGGTAAGTCCTGTTACCGCCATCTCAAGTTTTACCATACCCAACGAGCGATTATTAAAGACGATGATCTTGGCCGGTAGCTTATATTGCACAATGGTTTCCAGATCTCCCAGGCCCATAGATAATCCTCCATCTCCGCATAAAGCAATTACCTGTCTTTCTTTATAGAGCAGGGACGAACCAATAGCCTGAGGAAGAGCGTTTGCCATAGACCCATGGTTGAAAGAGCCTATCATCTGGCGATCTCCGGAGGCATGCAGATACCTGGCTCCCCATACGCATGTCATACCGGTATCTACCGTAAAAACACTATTTTCTGAAGCCAGCCGGTTAACAAGCGACATAACATATTCCGGTTGAATATTATCTTTGTTTCCTTTCTCTTTAGCAAAGCTTTCCAGATTTTTCCGGACTTTTTTATAACTCTTCAGATGCTCCTGTAGGAAACTGTCATCACTCTTTTGTTCCAACATGGGTAACAACTCTTTCAACGTGCTCTTTATATCTCCACAAAGTCCTAAATCAACTTTAGCCCTTCTTCTTAATCTTTCAGAGCGTATATCGATCTGGGCTGTCCATACATGTTCGGGTATAAAGGCATCGTAAGGAAAATCAGTACCCAACATCAGTAAAACTTCTGCTTCGTGCATGCTATAATACCCCGAAGGCATCCCCAGCAATCCGGTCATGCCCACTTCATTCGGATTATCATATTGGATAGCCATTTTCCCTTTAAAAGTATAGGCTACAGGAGCATTGAGCCGACGGGAAAGTTCTACTACTTCTGCGTGAGCCTCTCTACACCCGATTCCGCAGAAAAGAGTGATCTTTTTAGACTCATTCAGTAATCTGGCCAGGATCTCCAGCTCTTCTTTTGCCGGACAAACCTTAGAATCCGCTACATAATTCAAGGTGGAAGAGTTTGTACTCTCTGTAGAAACTCCTGTCAGATCTCCCGGTATTCCTACTACTGATACTCCTTTTCTGGCCAGAGAAGACTGGATCGCGGACTGTAACATGCGGGGAAGTTGATGGGGAGTCGTAGCTACTTCATTATAATAACTGCAATCATCAAAGAGTTTGATCGTATGGGTTTCCTGAAAATATTCCATTCCAAACTGTACGGTAGGAATGGTAGAGGTGATTGCCAGTACAGAAGCCCCTGAGTGGTGAGCATCATACAACCCGTTCACCAAATGTACATGTCCCGGACCACTACTACCGGCACAACAGGCTAATCCGCCACTGAGCTGTGCTTCTGCACCTGCGGCAAAAGCTCCTGTCTCTTCATGCCTTACGTGTATCCACTCAACCTTATCGCTTTTACGGACAGCCTCGTTGATCCCGTTGAGACTGTCGCCTGTAACTGCGTAAATACGTTTTACTCCACTCTCCTCCAGTACTTTTACTACCTGTTCTGCAATATTCATCTTTATTAACTTCTTATTGTTGTGTAGGTTACTCTTTCATTCTACTAAACAAACAACAGATGAATAGAACATTTGTTCAATTATTTCTTTTTTTTGCAGGCGTTAAATACCGTAACAATTTAGTTTACCGGTACTAAGTAAGGATCAGCAGGTAAAAATCCACGAACTACCGATATCTCTTGGCATTAGCTTCGGAGTGTATTATTTTCAACATAGATTGTATACTAATTATTAAAGAAGAAACTATGAAGAGAGTATGGATCAGCAGGGTATTCGGGCAGCACTCAGCCTGACGGATACCCAATATCCCTGGCTCAATCATCTGGTAGGGTATCCCAAAGAATAAACCAGGATTGTATAATAAAAATAGTGGCGGCTTCATTAAGAAGTCGCCACTATTCATACTGTACATCGACAGAAAACTTTATTTTTATCTACTAATTCTTTCAGGTATTACTTTAACAATAACCTTTCCAGGCGTTTTGTTAAAGTCTGGCACATTGTACCTTTTCCCATGGCACGATATCTTTTGATCTGATATTGCAGCTGGGAGATTTCATTTGCATTT
Organism: Bacteroides sp.; assembly: GCA_021203405.1. Taxonomy (GTDB): domain Bacteria; phylum Bacteroidota; class Bacteroidia; order Bacteroidales; family Bacteroidaceae; genus Bacteroides. The sequence goes on along the minus strand of JAJQBG010000257.1, from coordinate 2,542 downwards.
TCTTTTTTCATAATCTTACTATTTAGGAATTTCTCGTTCAACAGAGTTTTTCCATTATTTTCTGATAACGATACAAAGATACGAAAAGTTTATTGAAAATATGTTTTATAACATAAAAATAGTGCTAAATACTCATTTTTATCGTTGTATGAAGGATAAAAAGTAGATATTGTAATAGGTTTGTAATATCCTCCGATTAAAATGTAGAGAAGAGGAGCGCGTAAAAATATAAAAAACCGCTTTATTCCATGGAATAAAGCGGCTACTATTTCTTATACTAATTTTCTTTTATTTGGCAAAGCTTACTGCACGGGTCTCTCTGATCACTGTGATCTTTACCTGTCCCGGATAAGTCATTTCATCCTGGATCTTCTTCGCGATCTCTCCCGAAAGGTTCTCAGTCTGTTTATCATCAATTTTATCCGCGCCTACGATCACACGAAGTTCACGTCCGGCCTGAATAGCATACGTTTTAGTAACTCCCGGATAAGACATAGCCAGTTGTTCCAGATCATTCAGACGTTTGATATAGGCTTCTACGATCTCACGCCGGGCTCCCGGACGTGCTCCTGAGATAGCATCACATACCTGTACAATAGGAGCCAGCAGACTGGTCATCTCCACTTCATCATGGTGAGCCCCAATGGCATTGCAGATGTCGGGTTTCTCCTTATATTTCTCTGCCAGTTTCATTCCTAAAACTGCATGCGGCAATTCAGGCTCTTCATCAGGCACCTTTCCAATATCATGTAACAGACCGGCACGCTTCGCTTTCTTCGGGTTTAACCCTAATTCCGATGCCATTGCAGCACATAGGTTGGCTGTTTCACGGGCATGCTGCAATAGATTCTGTCCGTAGGAAGAACGATATTTCATTTTACCAATGATGCGGATCAATTCCGGATGCAATCCATGAATACCCAGGTCAATGGTCGTACGTTTACCCGTTTCAATGATCTCTTCCTCTACCTGTTTACGAACTTTGGCTACTACCTCTTCAATACGGGCCGGGTGGATACGTCCGTCGGTTACCAGCTGGTGAAGAGCCAGACGGGCAATTTCTCTTCTTACCGGGTCGAACGCGGAAAGTACAATGGCTTCCGGAGTATCGTCCACAACGATCTCCACACCGGTTGCTGCTTCAAGAGCCCGTATGTTACGGCCTTCGCGTCCGATAATACGACCTTTGATCTCGTCCGATTCAATATGGAAAACCGTCACTGAATTTTCAATGGCCGTTTCGGTTGCTACTCTTTGTATGGATTGCATCACAATACGTTTGGCCTCTTTATTGGCAGTCAGTTTGGCGTCGTCCATAATATCATTGATATAAGACTGAGCCTGTGTCTTGGCCTCTTCCTTGAGCGATTCTACCAGACGGTTCTTTGCATCTTCCGCCGAAAGTCCTGAAATCGCTTCTAACTTTTCAATCTCCTGTTGCTGAAGTTTATTCAGTTCCTCTTTCTTCTTATCAATGATCAACAATTGATTTTCCAGGTTGTTCTTTACAGCTCCCGCTTCCATTTTCTTACGCTGTATCTCTTCCTGTTTCTGGCCCAGAACCATTTCCCGTTGCTTTAACCGGTTCTCAGCCTGCTGGATTTTATTATTCCTCAGGGCGACCTCTTTTTCCAGATCAGCTTTCTTGTTCAGGAATTTCTCCTTTACTTCCAGAAGTTTATTCTTTTTGATCACTTCTGCTTCATTCTCAGCCTCTTTAATTATTGCGTCGTACTTTGATTTAAGAAGATACCTGAATACAGTGTATGTCAGGACACTTCCTATCAGGAAACAGGCGACGGATGCTATTATTACTGTCATTGTTACACTATCATTAGTTACAAAAAAACGCACCCTCTCTGCCGGAGACTCTATCTCCTGACAGTGAGTAGTGCGTGAGTGTTATATTATTATTAAATTTACTCTTGACTAAAATACCCTTCTATCTCTTTTGTGAGTTTTTCAATGGTATTTACAAAAGGTCTCGTATCGTTCCTATCCTTCATCTTTAGGTTCTCCAGGGATAGTTCATAAGCTACCATGGCCAGGATCCTTTCGGATTCAAGTTGCGGATAGTGACTCCGGTACGCATTTAATCTTTCATTCACCTTCGTTGCAGCCTTTCTGACCACCTCTTCTTCCTGGCGATCAATCCTCAAAGGATAATTGCTGTCTGCAATATTCAGGTTTATTTTTATTTTATCGTTCATACATCTTTCTATTATCTGTCTTATTCATTTAATAAATCGATGCACTTGTCGACTTCACGCACTAACTGGGACAATCTTCGTTTTGTTGCTTTCAGCTCGTTATTGTTTAGGCTGATTGTCCTGGCTACTTTTAAATTGGAATAGTTTCTTTCGACCTCTGCCAGTCTGCTCTTCAATATCTCTATCTCCTCCTTTTTACCGGTAATTTCCTGTTTTAACCGGGTGTTTTCCATCTTTAATTCGTCAAATAAGAAAAAAAGATGCCGTAATCGGGCTTCGAAAATATCAAGCAGCTTTTTATCATCAGTCGTCATAATCTCCCAATATGGTAG
>JAJQBG010000384.1 GCA_021203405.1 Bacteroides sp. | reverse complement strand
AGATGTGTTTAAGTGACAGCTATTCTTTCCACTTTAAAGGTTAAGAAGGTAGACCGGATCGCCCGCAGGCTTATGACTATTTACTGCCTGTTAGCAGGGGCATCAGGAGTGATGCTACCCCTGTTTTACTTTATGCTGGATGTATTTACGCGCTGGAGTATACTGTATAGCGCCCTGGCGGCCTATACCATGATCGTATATTACCACTTTCTTTACTATGCTGCCCGTTTAAAAAAACATTCAACCCGTTACACTACCTCTTCCCCGCCCTGGCTTGTGTAGGGCTATTGATATGCAGCCGGTTGTTTCCGGAGGTGTGGTCCCGGCAGGGGGTGGACATCTCTCTTTCAGTCGCGTTGATATTCTGCATCCTCTATTCGTTACTGCCACTCCGCGAGATGTACAAATTTCAGCTTACCCTGGCTATAGAGTCGGGAACGGTGGCTTCCATGGATAAATACAGCGCGATCCCTTTTGTGTGCGAGCTGCTGCTCTATCCCATTGTTACGATACTGTTCCTGTTGCTATGGGGGGCTGATCCTGGAATTATTGTTTCCGTAGCATTAATAGCCTGTTTACTGCTGGCACTGACTATGAACATTCCGTTGACCTATTCCCTTATCCGGCACTATACCGGACAAAGCCTGAGTGAAGCGTCGTTATTCGAGACGTCGATGGCCCGGCCATTCCCTGTAATGGAGAGACAATACAGAAACGAAGTTGAGATGCAGGGAACACAGCTGCCCCAGGAGTCACAACCGAAACCCACTAAAAGAAAAGAGACTACCAAAATAGATAAGAGAGCATTTCAGGACTATTTCCGTAAACATAAACCCTACCTGAATCCCAATCTGACCATTTATGACCTGGTAGAACCGTTAAGCAGCAACCGCACCTATATTTCTGAGTTCATTAACAGGGTTTACGGCATGTCTTTCAGCAGCTATGTTAATTATTGCCGTTTCCGGGAACTGGAAAGGCTTAAAGCTCTTCCGTCTAATAAAGGTAAGAAGGAAGCCACACTGGCGGCAAAGGCAGGCTTCGGGAAATACCGCAATTACCTGTATGTAAAAAAGCAATTTTCGCACCAACCAGAGCAGCCCTCAGGCGCTCAGAAGGAAGAATAACCCATGAGCAGAGAAGAAATTTTATATATAATACTAACCAGCATACCGGCTTATAGTTCGATTATCTGCGGGTTATTAGTGTTGAGGCTCAACAGTCGGAAGGAGTCTTCACTACAAACCAGACCGCTTATGTTGACCTTCGTGTCTTACCTGCTGTCGGCCCTAGTGTGGTTTTCACTCATGTTCTATCTGGTACTGCCGGATGCATACGTTGCGTTAAGTCCGCTCATCACCTTCTCTTACTCAGCACTCTATGTGGTTTCCTATCGCTTTGTGTTCCAGGTAACCAAAACAGGTGATACGCAGAAGTTTCCGGGAGTACACTATCTTCTTCCTGTACTGGGATTTGTTGTTATTTTGTGTTGTACGTTTGTTGTACCGTTCCAGCAGCAGGTAGAAGCCTTACTGAATCCTCAGGACCTGATAACATACCGATGGGTGGCTATGCTCTTTAAAGCGCTGCCGTTATGGATGATCCTCTTTAACCTCACCTATGCGATACTGGGATTAATCCGCGCAAAGCGATACCACAAAACAGTAGTAAATTACTCTGCCGATGTTCAGAGAGCCTCGCTCCGGTAGCTCTACCAAATTCTCTATGCCATGCTTGCCATAATTCCCCTGATCGCCTGGTTTTACTTCATACCCCGCGCCACACTGGTTACTTATTCATACCTCATAGTGATTCCTGTGCTGTTCGCAGTTTTTAAATATACCATACTGGTTCACAATTTATTGCTGGAAAATTTCGTGATCATTCATAATGGGAATGGAAACAGGAATGATCCAACACAACCACAGACCCTTTTCATAGAACCGGATGTAGTGAGCAGGCAGAAGGCTATCAGGCTGGATGCCTATATGCGTAAGCATAAGCCATACCTCAATCCCAAGTTGAAAATTACTGATCTGACCCTAGTGTTGAATACGAACCGTACTGCGCTTTCGATACTTATAAACAGCGTATGGGTATGAATTTCAGCCGCTATGTCAACCGGTACCGGTTATTGGAGTTTCAGAAGCTAAAAGCAGATCCCGCCAACAAAGATATATCGGAGGTGGAACTGGTCGCTAAAGCCGGGTTCAGTGATTACCGGGGTTACCAACGGGTAAAAAAACGTGAAGAGTTAATTATCTAAATAAATACATGTATGACAAATCAAAGCAAGAGTCTGAAAATAAAAGACCTCAAACCCGGAGATGTTCTCCTGTGCCCACCCAATGATTGGGTAGGAAAAACCATTGTTAAACTGACAAAGGGTGAAGTAAGCCATTCGGCTATTTATTATGGAGAGGTAAACGAAAAACCTACGTTGGTTCACTCTCACATGCATGGCATGGTTTTTACCTCCCTGGAAGAACTATTTACCGACTATAAAGAAAAGCTCTGTTATGTCAAAAGGAACCCGAAGGGAGGCGGAATTGACAAAGTACTCCAGGCAGCCGATGCCTATGTAAAAGAGGGCAACCCTTATTCGTATGGTAACCTGATCATCCTGGCCATGCTGGGTATCTTCGGTCAGGTATCTTCAAAGATCATCCATACCGAAGATTACTATGACTTTCTGGAAAGAACGGCCTCCGGCCTGATGAGACACCTGCGTGGACTGATGCACAAAGGTAAGCACCCCATGACCTGCTCTCAGTTTGTATCTCAATGTTATACAGATGGCGGAAAAGAGTGTGATATCCAGTTTAAAGATCTAGTAGTCGATATTCAGATCCGTCCCGGCAGAAACGGTGAAACCACCTCTCTTTGGGAAATGATACAGCAACGGGGCGATGATGGTTTGCTGCACGACCGTGCCCTTACGGTCGCAGACCACGAAGATGCCGGCACCCCCGCATGGAACGAACAAACAGCCAAACGTTTGTTTGATCTGTTATCGGCTGATGAAGAAGGCAAACACCTCACTACAAGCAATAAAAATGTGGAACAAATGGGAGCAAAATTACTAAATATCCTGTGTTAGCTCGGTACCGGTAATGAACTTACTTCTCTTTCACAGGTCATTGATATGCCCTCCTCAGAACGTAATTTCTTCGTTACCCCGGACGATCTTTATTCCCATACCCAAGACTTTGCGGATATAGGAACGATTGATAAAAACAGTTTGTCCGAGTAACAAAAACCGGCACTTCATGAAAAAGAAGTTATACCCCCTCTTACTCCTTTTAGTCTGTTTTTCCTGTAAACAGAATACTTCTTACAGACAACAAACAGAGACAGCGCCTATTCCGGAAACAGATAGTATAGAGGAGAATAAGGGGGGGCGATCTTCTTTCCTCCTCTTACGAGGAATACCCTGTTGTACCGGTCCGATGGATAACGGATAGTATTCAACGCTTTATGGATCGGTATCCATCGGCTAACCCGCTCTATAGGGTGGGTGAGCCTAATATTGAAATTAAAGCTGCTAACTATATTCTCCATTGGAAAGAAGATCAAAAAGAGAATACTGTAACAGTATGGCTCTCACAAATCAATGGAAAGGTGATGCAAGCTTTCCGAAATGAAGTAATGGATTCTCCGCAAATACTTTTCCGTAAAACCAGTCCTCTGACTCCGGTTGAAGGAAGTTGGGCCTGGAGAGAAAATGATTTTTGGTGGGAAGATTCCGATTATTATTTGACCATGCCCAAGCAAACCATCACCCTTCCTGTACCTGAAAAAGTGTTTGTAACGCTCCATAACAAGAGTGAACATGAAAGCACGACCGATTATTACTACTGGATAGAGTATAACGATCAAGGTACATGGAAAGTTATTACTTTTATCACGAATGATAATACAGGATTTGCTTTTCTGGATGTAGGACTCTTCCTGAATCCGGATTCCAGACAAGCCTTTACAATACCCCTTCATCCCGATCTCTACGACTACGGGCCGGGAGAATATCGCATCCGGAAAAGATTCTACATTGAAGGTAGATTCCGAAAAGAAGGAGCTTCCCGCATCTGGGAAAACTACCATGTTGTTATACCTTTCTGGATTAAATAATAACTATAAAAAAGTCACCGGCTGCAAAACCGGCGACTTTTTATATAAGATCATTTTTGTTCATCGGGAGATGTTCTCCCGATGCTATTACTATAAGGACACGCTGTCCGCCCTTCGTTTATTGACCGAAATTCCCTTTTACAAAATCCTGGAATCCAAAATTCTTTTCCCGTATCGGGCGGCCGATCTCTTTCTGCTCCTTAAACACCTGATAAAGTTTCTGATCCCTTACTAATGTATGCAGGAACCAAAGTACATCCTCTTTATTATCCCGCATCGGATCGCTGGCAATCTCGTGTCCGTAATCATCAAACTTACAGAAGTAATAGGGGTACTCTTTCTCTTTCAATGTCTCTGCGATCACTTCCGGACCATAAAAACCCATCCCTTCGTAAGAAAGAGTACTAAAAGGAACCTGAAGATCAGCATCTCCATGCATCATCATAATGGGACAAGGCTCTTTACCCCATTGAAGATCGCCCTTATCCACAAAAATAGCCCCGGCAAAGGAGATAATACCCGCATACCGGAATCCGGCAGGCAGTTTGGAAGCAACATTATAAGTACCGTTGGATAGAGCATATTCAGCCTGCAACACCGTAACAGCCCCGGCACTTGATCCGTTTGCCACAATATGACCGGTATCAATATTCCACTCATCCGTATGGTCGATCACAAATCGGGTAGCGTCAAAGAGATCTTCGACCGCCATATCTACCGCCTTGATAAAGAGTCCGGCAAATGCCTCCTGAGAAAGCGTACTACTTTGTGTAGCAGCATTCTTAAGCCCCAACCGATAGTCAATGGAAATAACAGTATACCCATCCCTCACCAGATAATCGAAATAGAGAATATACTTGGGTGCATCCCGGGCACCCCGGGCAAAAGCTCCTCCAAATACAAAAATAATACAGGGTGACTTTTCACCATCTATCCTAATAGCCGGAGCATACCGGTCCAGATAGAGCGTTTCATTTCCCTTTACACTAAACTCGTGAGTTGTTTTCACAAATGCGTTCTCCTCCTGTGCGAACAGACTACCTGCACAGGTCAGTAAACCTATAAAGAAGAGTACAATCTTTTTCATACTACAATGTATATTTCAATCTATATTTATACTTCCATAAACCGGTAACAAAGATAATTTAATTTACCAGTGAGTATCTGCCGGGATACCTTTTTTAAACAACTTTGTCAGGATATAGTTTGCATGTAAGAAATACCCTACCGGCTATTCCGGTTTAAACTTAAACATCCCATAGGCCACCCGCTGCTCTTCGGGATAATTGATCTGGGAAGTAGTAAAATAGATATATCCATCCGTATCTTTGGCAAAGCTATCTGCCCAGCGGATCGTTTCTCCCCAGTGAAGGGTTCGTCTGGTACGGGTGGAGAGATCGAACTCCCAAATACCCTCCTCCGGCAAATTGCCCATATAAAGCTTATTTTGATACAGGATCATTCCATCTGTCGACACGTTTTTGGGATTCAGTACAGTAACCTGCTCACACCGTTGAGTAACAGAAAGGGTTCTATCCCGTAAAACCGCCACCGGAACCTGATGGATAACATCCGCAGTAAGAGCCGAAAAATAGAGGATTTTCTTGTCGGCAGAAAGTTCGAGACCATCACTGTGGGTAATATTCCCCGACCAACCCGTAGATTTAAAATCGATGCCCGGCAGGTTGGCACATACTGCCGGACAGTTGGAATCCAACGCCCGCCAGGACTCTCCGGTCTCCAGATCAACCACTACAATCCCACCCGTACCAGAGTCAGTCAGATAAGCGACACCCTCTTCCGTATCGATCCGGACATCATTCAGGTAACTCTCCCGCCTGTAAGACTCCTCCGAAAAGAGATAGGTACGCACCATTACACCGGTAGAGAGATCTACTTTATAGAGTCTGGGGCCCTCTCCCACCACTCCCTTTTGTTGCGGACTGGCCGTATCCACGATCTATAGATGATCCTGGTCATCTACCACAACACTTTGCACACAAATAAACAACTCATTGTCCGCTTCAGAAGGATAAGCCACCTCTTTCCCCCCACCAGCTCTGCCACTTTAAAAGGAGAAGGCACTTTCCAGGTAGGATAATTAACAAAGATCCTTTTTTCCGCAGACACAGCTATACCGGTCCATTGATACTCAGACTCAGCAACCTTTTGCAACCCGCTTCCATCACTACTATACGAGTAACTCATTCCAACTAAAATAT
>JAJQBG010000091.1 GCA_021203405.1 Bacteroides sp. | reverse complement strand
AAGTTCTTAATCCGCAAAATTAGGACAAATAGTTGGTTTAACCAAAACGTTTCATCATTCACTCTCGCTATTTCATTAAACATAACTAACTTTAAAAAATAGAATAATATTTTTCTCATTCACCGGCGGAATGCTTTTTTTATTTACCTTTACACTCCGTATATGACTGAAACAGCTAAATTAACGAAGTATATGGAAAACAGAAGCTTAGTATCTATCGCCGAGCTCTCAAAAGAGAAAATCCTCTATCTTCTGGAGATGGCCACCCACTTTGAAAAACATCCTAACCGCAAGATACTTGACGGAAAGGTGGTTGCCACTCTCTTTTTCGAACCCTCGACACGAACCCGCCTTAGTTTTGAAACAGCTGCAAACCGACTTGGTTCAAATGTAATAGGATTTACTGATCCAAAAGCTACAAGTTCGTCCAAAGGAGAGACGTTGAAAGATACCATTATGATGGTGAGTAACTATGCTGACGTTATTGTAATGCGTCATTACCTGGAAGGTGCTGCGCGGTATGCCAGCGAAATAGCCCCCGTACCCATCATTAATGCCGGAGACGGAGCTAATCAGCATCCTTCACAAACTATGCTCGATCTTTATTCCATTCTGAAAACACAGGGAACATTAGAGAATCTTACTATCCATCTGGTGGGAGATCTTAAATATGGCCGTACGGTACACTCTCTCTTAATGGCACTCCGCCATTTTAATCCTACTTTTCATTTCATAACTCCCGATGAACTGAAAATGCCGGAAGAGTATAAAATGTACTGTAAACAACACAATATATCTTATACGGAGCACTCTGAATTTAATGAAGAGGTAATAGCTGATACAGATATTATTTACATGACACGTGTACAAAGAGAGCGCTTTACCGATCTGATGGAGTATGAGCGTGTCAAGAATATCTATATATTAAAAAACAGTATGCTGGAGAATACCCGTGATAACCTGCGCATTCTCCATCCCCTGCCCAGGGTAAATGAAATAGCCTACGACGTGGATGACAACCCGAAAGCTTACTATTTTGAGCAGGCACGCAACGGACTTTATGCACGGCAAGCCATTATCTGCGATGTATTAGGTATTACTTTAGAGGATATTATTTAATCTATTATCAATTATGAGCGAGAACAACAAACAGGAATTACAAGTAGCAGCCCTTAAAGACGGAACTGTGATCGACCATATACCTTCCGATAAACTTTTTACGGTGGTTTCCCTGCTGAAACTGGAAAAGATGAAGAACAACATCACTATCGGGTTCAATCTGGAAAGTAAAAAGTTAGGTAAAAAAGGAATTATAAAAATAGCCGATAAATTTTTCTGCGACGAAGAGATCAACCGTATTTCAGTAGTAGCTCCGCACGTAAAACTCAATATCATCCGCAATTACGAAGTGGTGGAAAAGAGAGAAGTGAACATGCCGGATCAACTCAAAAGTATTGTTAAGTGTGCCAATCCCCAATGTATTACCAATAACGAACCCATGCGCACCCTGTTCCGTGTGATAGACAAAGAGAACTATATCATCCGGTGCCACTATTGCGAAAAAGAGCAGAACAGGAACGACATTACCATTTTATAATATGATCAAAGAACAAAGATGAAAGAGGATTGGAAACCCGGTACCATGATCTATCCCCTGCCTGCTGTAATGGTAAGCTGTGGAAGTAGCCCCGAAGAGTGGAATATTATTACTCTTGCCTGGGTAGGCACTATTTGTACCAATCCCCCCATGTGCTACATCTCCGTACGGCCGGAAAGACACTCTTATAACATCCTCAAAAAGAACATGGATTTTGTGATCAACCTCACTACCGAAGAGATGGCTTTTGCTACCGATTGGTGTGGAGTACGTTCCGGCAGAGACTACAATAAGTTCGAAGAGATGAAACTTACTCCGGGAAAAGCTACTATGGTAACAGCTCCCATTATTGAAGAATCTCCTCTTTCTATTGAGTGCCGGGTGAAAGAGATCCTCTCCCTGGGTTCCCACGATATGTTCATAGCCGATGTAGTGAACATAAAAGCTGACACCGGTTACCTGAACCCGGAGAACGGAAAATTTGAGCTCCGGCAAAGTGATCCGCTGGTTTACCTGCATGGCAATTATTACGGTATGGGAGATAAGATCGGAAAATTCGGCTGGTCGGTAGAAAAAAAGAAAAAGAGATGAAACAACGGCTTCTCTATTATATAGTACTCTTTGGGTGTCTGATCGCACAACTAACCGCACAAAACCGTTTTGAGCATATCAATACCCGCCGTGTGAACTTCGGAGCGAACGCAGGTTTTAACTCCGGAATGTTCCTGGTAGATGAGTTCCAGGTAAATGATATCACTATTGATGAAACAGCCAGTAACTATAAAGTAGGCTATTTTGCCACTCTCTTTATGCGGGTCAATATAAAGAATCATTTTATACAACCCGAATTCTCCTACAGTGTGGCCAATCACGAAATACAATTTGACAAACGGGGATCCCAGCACCCGGATTTAGATCCGGATTATGCCTATATAACTTCCAGGTATCAAACTCTGGATTTCTCCTCCCTTTACGGATATAATTTTATAAAGAGTGGAATTTACGGCATGGCGTTCTTCGCAGGTCCTAAAGTTAAATTTACCCTTAGCAAAGAGAACCAACTCTCTTTTGAGAATTTCGATCAACAGAAGATACTGGAAAAACTCTATCCGCTCAATATCTCCGGAGTTATAGGACTCGGAGTCAATATATCAAGCGTGTTTTTTGATTTCCGGTATGAGATAGGGGTCAGTAATATATCCAAATCCATTACGTATGAGAGCATAGAGAATGGCGATATGCTTCCTATTGTCTTCAAACGCAGGAATAACGTTCTCAGTTTCTCTTTGGGCCTTATGTTTTAATAGCCTTCCCCGTCCACTTTACCGGCTGATAAACTTTTCCCCGTCTTACAGATTCCCGGAACTGACCAATAGCCTCTTCAATAATAGTCTCTGCCCGGACGATCTCGGCAGCACGGCCGACCCTGTTACGATCCATCTGTATCTCAATATCTTCGAGGTTAAAAAGAGTAATTCCGGGAATGTCGCGCACGGTTTCCTCTACATCCCGCGGAAAAGCCAGGTCAAAGATGATCTGTTTTTGTCCCGGAACCAGATCTTCCGGACAGATTAGCGTATGGGGAGCTGAAGTGGCACTGATCACCACATCGGACAGTGCAAACAATTCACGCTTTTCCCGGAGGCTACGCACTTCACACCCTACACTACCCGCCAGCAGACGGGCTTTCTCCACACTACGGTTAGCCAGAAAAAGAGTAAAAGCTCCTTTGTTCTTAAGGAATAGCAACGTATCACGGGTGAGTTTATTAACCCCGATCACGGTAATAACGGCGTTAGATAAACAGAGCGGCTGGCGGCTCAGCAATTCGATCACGGCCAGGCTGTGGGAAACAGCTCCCTGAGAAATAGCCGTTTCACTACGCACCCGTTTACCGGTGGCAAGAGCAGACTGGAATAACTTATGCAGTGAAGAAGAAAGTTTAAAGCGGCCGGCAGCTAATCGGTAAGCCTCCTTTACCTGTCCCTGTACAGCTCTTTCGCCAATAAGAGAAGATTCCAGTCCGGATGTAACCCGGAAGAGATGGCGGATCAGTTCTTCAGGCACTTCTCCCTCTCCGTAATAAAATTCAATACGGTTACAGGTTTTCAGGAAGATACCGGGAGTATCTTCCTGAAGCTTAGTATCCCTCAAACAGGCTTCCCGTTCACTCAGGGAATGGGTAGCCCGGTTAATTGATTTGTAATGTACCATTTTAATAAGTTCCTGAATACGGTTACGGATCACAATGGCCCTTTTAACCTCTTTCCCGTCGGTAGCCACCGAAATGGTCAGGTTATCCTTTTTAAGGATAGCCGGTGAAGTAAAATCACACAAGGCAGGAGCATCGCATACAGTGGCAAAGATGCCGGCAGTTCCGGCGTGCTCTTTAATGCGACGATTGAGTTCATGATCGTCGGTGCAGATATAGAGCAGTTGATATCCTTCCAGATCTCCTTCTTCATAGGATTTACAAAGAAAGGTAAAAGGAAGCTCTTCAAAACCCTCAGCAAAACGGGGAGCCAGCACAGTGACATCCGTAACAAAACGTTGTAGAATGGTAGCTTTGTGGAGGGCTACACGCCCCCCTCCTACCAAAAGTATTTTCCGGTTACGGATATTGATATTAACAGGTAGAAAATCCATCGGTTATTTTTTACGAATAGTTACCCGCCAGTAGTCACTATTCTGTACGGTACTCTCAATGGTATGTCCTTCATTCCTTACAGAACCCGGTACATTTTCAATAGGAGCTCCGTCATCAATCCAGATCTCCAGTAGAGCACCTGAGGAAAGCGGAGCTAATGCGAGTTTAGTTTTGACAAAATTCATAGGGCATCCTACTCCCCGAAAATCTTTTACTACTACTTCTCCGACAGGTGCAGTTCCTTCCACTACAGGTTCAGATGGAGTGCCTGTACCTGTTTTGAATTGCAGGCTATCGTCCATTGTCTGGTAAAGAGCTACTACGGCATCAGCCAGGCTGAGAATCTCCTGCCTGAGGGGAACAAGGTTTTCTTTTGCCTGTGCCGCCCGGGTTACTGCTTTATAACGCTGATCTACCAGGCCGGCATCTATAAAGAGTTGGTCAAAGAGTTGGTAACTTTCAGCAGTAGAACGAGGTTCCGCCCCCCCCGGGTAATAAGCAGCATACGGGAGGCAGAGTGAGCCATATCGTAAAGTATATCATTGATCTGATCCCGGTCAGTAGCTTCCTGTAAGGCTTTACGGGAACTTTCAAGGATATTACCATCAATATCTATCATATCAAAAAGCCCGGCCGAACATTCCGTCTTTCCACGTTCGCTTACCGAGAATACCTGGTCGCTTCCCCAATCGTAATAGTAATTCTTACCCTCTTCGAACGAAGGGATTTCTGCATAACGGGCCAGTATCTCAGCGATGCGTACTTTGCCGGCAGCACGGATATACTCCCCGAAAGTGACATATTCTTCCTTGTGATCCAGATAGGCAGCCAGCAGCTCTTCCACAAATACCGGCAGATCACGGGCACTGACAGAGCCGACAGACTGTGCGAGTTCTCCGGGTCCTTCTGTTTTTGCATAGACAGAATAGGCCGGGAACATACGGTCGTTGCGGGCTACCCGTCCGGAGAACCCAGGATCTGACCAGACATGTTGTGCACAAGAGTTACTACATCCGGAAATATTGATCTTTAGTGCTCCGGCTTCATCCGGCGGCAGGTTACTTTTAAGAAGGTGGTTACGTACTGCTCTGGCAGCCCCCTTAGCCAGGCAGATACCCAACCGGCAGGTATCGGCACCGGTACAGGAGATCACATCGTTAACAAGCAGGGGTTGTTCACTGGCAATATCCAGCTCTTTCACCAATTGCCAGGGGTTCGTTAACCAGGCTTCGGGAATGTTCCGGAGCTGAATATGCTGGCGGGGGTGAACCGGATCACATCGTTGCCAAAACCTTCCGCGAAGCCGGCAATCTTCAGAAGTACATCCGGCGTCAGGTTACCGTGTTGCAGGGGTAAAATGACCGCATAATATCCCGCTTGTTTTTGTGCGGTAGCATACCGTAGCTTCCAGAGCCGGAACGCTTTTTCGTCACCGGCAGCAACAGGTACTCCGGCAGGAGTTGTGTTAGTTACTCTATAAGTTCCCGGTACATAATCCAGTTCCGGTTCACTTTTGGCAGCTTCAAAATAGGTCTGATACAGGCGGATGGTCTCCTCCGCTCCAAGTTTATAGAAGATATGCCGGATACGGGCTTTGTGACGATTCTTCCGGTTCCCGTTCTCCGAAAAGAAACGTTTCACCGCTATAGCTACACGCAGAAAGTCTTTTTCAGGTACAAAGTTGTGTATCAACCATCCCAGTGTAGGGCGTGAAGCGACCGAACCTCCCAGATAGACCCGGAACCCACGTTCTCCGTCTACAATCCGGGGAATAAAACCCAGATCGTTCACAACAGCATACCCGGGTAACTCTTCACTGATAGAGAAGGCTATTTTGAGTTTACGGGGCAATGTAAAAGAGTCGTTCTGCGCAATAAGGAAAGTGGTAAGATCACTGTAATAAGGATAAATATCAAACACCTCCCGGCTATCTATGCCGGCCTGTTCATCTGCCATAATATTGCGGATCGTATTTCCTCCACCTCCTTTGGTACCCAGCTCCACACGCTGCAAAGAGGTAAAGATCTCCTTTACTTTACCGAGGTCTGCATAATGTAGCTGTATCTCCTGCCGGGTGGTTACATGCAGGTAAGGGATTTCGTCACGAAGGGCCACCTCGGCCACTGCTTTAAGCTGCATAGGGGCTATATAACCTCCACTACAACGTACACGCACCATATAAGTACCGTTCGTACGCTGTTCATAAATACCCATAGGTACTCTTATAGCTTTAAAGCGGGCCTCTTCTACCTTGCCCGCTTTATACTCCCTGATCAGGGAATCAATATAGT
>JAJQBG010000365.1 GCA_021203405.1 Bacteroides sp. | reverse complement strand
ATATAAAATTTCAAAAAGGTGTACGGCAAAAGTATAACTATTCCGGTAATTTTCAGCTACCGGTAACATTAAATTTATTTAAGCCTCAGTACTTTACTTCATTTTTTTCGTTTCCGGATTAAAAACGGTTCTCTGCGGTTTTTCCGGTATAGTATTTATAAGTAACTTTGTGCCTTATTTTTTATAGTATAAAACGCAGAAGATGGAGAAAAATGCAAAAATATACATAGCCGGACACCGTGGATTGGTTGGGTCCGCTATCTGGAAAAACCTTCAGGAAAAGGGATATACCAATCTGGTCGGAAAGACTCATCACGAACTGGATCTGTTGGATGGGGCAGCGGTCCGTCGCTTTTTTGAAGAAGAAAAACCGGAATATGTATTTCTGGCAGCTGCCTATGTAGGGGGTATTATGGCCAATAATACCTACCGGGCCGATTTTATTTACCGCAACCTGCAGATACAGCAGAATGTGATCGGTGAAAGCTTTCGTCAGCATGTCCGGAAGCTACTTTTTCTGGGTAGCACCTGTATCTACCCTAAGGAGGCTCCGCAACCCATGAAGGAGGATTCGCTCCTTACCTCTCCGCTGGAGTATACCAACGAACCCTATGCCATTGCCAAAATTGCAGGATTAAAAATGTGCGAAAGCTTTAATCTGCAATATGGTACCAACTATATTGCTGTCATGCCTACCAACCTGTACGGCCCAAATGATAACTTTGACCTGGAAAAGAGCCATGTACTACCGGCTATGATCCGGAAGATATACCTGGGTAAATGTCTCTCGGAAGGTAATGTGGAAGCTGTGCGTAAAGACTTGAATAAACGTCCTGTGGAAGGCGTAAGCGGCATCTCTTCTCTGGAAGATATTTTGCAGGTATTGAAAAAGTATGGTATTTCCGATCAGGCTGTAGAGCTATGGGGGACAAGAAAACCGCTGCGCGAATTTTTATGGAGCGAAGAGATGGCAGAGGCCTGTATCTATATTATGGAGAAGGTGAATTTTGAAGATCTCCGGGGTGAAGAGAAAGAAGTACGTAATTGCCATATCAATATCGGGACCGGAAAAGAGATCAGTATCAAAGCACTGGCTTCACTGATAGAGCAGACGGTGGACTACAAAGGAACCATCCGCTTTAACAGTGAGAAACCGGACGGAACGATGCGTAAACTTACGGATGTTTCGAAACTGCACTCCTTGGGTTGGCATCATTCCATAGAGATTGAAGAGGGTGTGAAACGGATCTATGAGTGGTATTTAGAAGATCAGGAATAAATAAAGAAAATAAATTTATAAAAAAGAGAGTACTAAATATTATATACCTTAGTGCTCTCTTTTTTTGGGGATAGTTTCTTTAGTTAAGTGTAAAGGATAAAGTGCCGCGGACATCAGTAGAGGAAGCACCGATATAGGCCTTGAATTTGCCTGGTTCTGCCACCCATTCGTGGATGCGGTCATCAAAGAATTGAAGCTCTTCCTGAGTGATCTCAAAAGTTACGGTTTGTTCCTCTCCGGGTTCCAGTTCAATTTTACGGAAGCCTTTTAACTCTTTCAACGGGCGGGGCAAAGAGGATCTTTCGTCTCCGATGTAGAGTTGTACTACCTCTTTTCCTTTTACAGGGCCTGTATTGGTTACTGTTACCGATACGCTGATTTTATCTTCCGGGCTGTTTAGTTGCTTTTTATCGGCTGCTATCCGGCTATAGGCAAAGGAGGTGTAACTTAAACCGTGACCAAAGGGAAAGAGTGCGGGAATCTTTTTCGTATCGTGCCAGCGGTATCCTACCAGGATATCTTCTTTGTATTCCTGACGGATGCTATCGCCGGGATAACTCATATAGTCAAAGGCATGGGCTCCGTTATCGGTAAGTTTTACGGGGAAAGAGAAAGGTAGTTTACCGCTGGGAGACACATCACCGGAAATAATATTTGCTAGTGCACTTCCTGCTTCTGAACCTGAGTACCAGGCTTGCAGAATGGCTGGTACCTCTTTTACCCAGGGCATAGCTACGGCATTTCCGCTGACCAATACTACGATCACGTTTTTATTGACTGCCAGCAGTTCCCGGATCAGTTCGTTTTGTCCGAAAAGAAGATCGTAGGTAATGCGGTCTCCGGCTTCAGCATCCTGTTGGTGATTCTTGTTGAGTCCACCTACAAAAATTACGACTTCAGCATCCCTGGCTTTTTCTACCGCATCGGCTCGCAGGCTATCCGTTATTTCCCGGGGAATCTCTTCTACACGGCCATAGTGAGGTCTACCTGCTTTATATCCTTGTGCATAGTTTATCTTATCTCCGTAGCGGGCTTTCAGTCCTTCTAACGGAGAGACTTCTCTTTTTACTTTCAGTTCGGAAGAGCCTCCTCCCTGGGTCTGGGCACGGGTCGCATTCTCTCCTACTACCAGAATACGCTGATACTTTTCTCCCTGTAAGGGTAGTAAGGCGGGTTGTTTCGTTGAGACGGAACTGTTTTTTAATAAGACTATACCCTCTTCGCTTATTTTCCGGGCTACCTCAAAGTGCTCTTCACTGGCAAAAGATCCCCAGGGTTTATGGCGGTTCATGGCTGTACGGAAAATAAGTCTCAGGATGCGGGATGCTTTATCGTCAATGGTAGAGATGGGGTATTTACCCTCTTTTAATCCTTTCAGATAGGGAGCGGCCAGGTAGTAATCATCGTACGTAAATTCCGACTCCCGGGAAAGACCGTCGGTATAAGTGCCCATTTCAATATCCAGGCCATTGAAAACGGCTTCGTCGGTATCGTGGGCTCCTCCCCAATCGGTAATGACTGCTCCGTCAAATCCCCACTCCTCTTTTAATATTTTATTCAGCAGGAGGTCATTGTGGCAGGCGTGCTCTCCTCTTACTTTATTATAGGCTCCCATAATAGTCCAGGATTTTCCCTGTTGTACGGCTGCTTTAAAAGCGGGCAGGTATATTTCGTGCAATGCCCGATCGCTGAGTTCTACATCAATATGGCCTCTCCAGAGTTCCTGATTGTTGAGCGCAAAGTGTTTGACACAGGCAGCGACTCCGTTTTTCTGCAATTCCTGAATATAAGGAACAACCAGCACGGAAGCCAGGTAGGGATCTTCTCCCATATATTCAAAATTGCGTCCGTTCAGGGGGGTACGGTAGATATTGACTCCGGGGCCTAAGAGAATATCCTTCTCCCGGTAGCGGGCCTCTTCCCCGATCGCTTTTCCGTAAATAGCCGACATTTCCGGGTCCCAGGTGGCTGCCAGGCAGGTAAGGGCCGGAAAGGCTGTACAGGAATCATTGGTCCATTGGGCCCGTTTCCAGGTATTCCACTCTATCTCTTCTCTTACTCCGTGGGGGCCGTCGCTCATCCAGAGTTCGGGAATGCCGAGACAGGGGACTCCGTGGCTGCTGAATTTACTCTGTGCGGTACAAAGTTTTACTTTCTCTTCGAGCGTCATACGGGTAAGGGCATCCTTTACACGCTCCTCAATGGGTTGATCATCGTCCAGATAGACCGGTAACTGGGCATATCCGGAACAGAAAAAAACGATTGCCATAGTTGCTAAAAAGAGAGTTCTCTTTGTGATTGGTGTGTGTTCCATAAAATAAGTATAAATATGTTTTTCTTGTGTTAGCAGGTAGAGTTATTTTTTAAAACCGGACCAACTGAGGAGAGCCATTATACCGGAACATGTGTCCTTTCCGGTCGGGATCAAAGGTAGCAGGATTATTTTTATCTACCAGGATCACATTGAACATTCTCTCTTCTACCATCCCTTCGTAGCTTCCTTGTCTTTCCTCTATAATAAGAGTCTGGGTTTTGTCGTCATACGTGATAGGGATCATCGTATAGGCTCCTTCTTCGTAGTCGTAGTTGGTTCCCTGGTCTTCGTAAAGAGTGAAGTGTCCGTCCTGCCCGCCGTATACATAGATCGTGATCTCATCCAGCGACTCTTCATCGGTATATTGTATGGATGGGCCATAGGGAATAATGGCACCTTCACGTACAAAAAGCGGCATTCGTTCATAAGGAGCATTCACGGTTAGTTTTTGTCCTCCTTTTATATGATGACCGGTATAATAGTCGTACCAGCCGGATGTTTCGGGAAAATAGACTTCCCGGTTGCGGGCTTCATAGGTATATACGGGACAAACCATCAGGGCAGGGCCGAACATATATTGATCGCTGATATCCTGTACCTGGGTATCTTTCCCGAAGTCCATCACCAGGCCCCGCATAAGGGTATAGTCATTAAACCAGGTCATACCTGCCAGGGAGTAGATATAGGGCATCAGGCGGTAGCGGAGTCGGGTATAATAGAGCATGGAACGATAGGTGGGATGCTCTTCGGGAGCAATGTTCCAGGGTTCCCGGTAGGGATACTGGCCGTGCGAACGGAACAGGGGTACAAAAGCTCCGAACTGGAACCAGCGGGTATTGAGCTCCCTCCACTCTTTGTAATCTGCATTTTCTGTATGGCTTTTGTTCCACTCCCGCTGTGCTGCTACATAACGGTTCTCCGTACAGAATCCTCCGATATCCATGGTCCAGTAGGGAATGCCACTCATGGAGAAGTTGAGCCCGGCAGATATTTGTGCTTTCATATCTTCCCAACGGGTGGCTATGTCTCCGCTCCAGGTGGCGGTTGAGTAGCGTTGCAAACCGGCAAATCCAGAACGGGTAAGCAGGAAGACCCGTTTATCGGGGTCTGCTCCCCGCTGGCCTTCGTAAATACCCTGTGCATTCATCAGCGCATAGGCATTGAAGTATTTGGTAGAAGGTCCCAGTGCGGTAGGGCCACAGAGCTGTTTTCTGTACTCCATGTCGGTGCAATCCCGTATATTGGGTTCGCTGGCATCCATCCACCAGGCATCTATTCCCAGGGGGTAGAGTTTATCTTCCAGTTGTTTCCAGAAGAGCTTCCGGGCACCTTCGGAATAGGCATCGTAGAAAGAGCCTACATAGCCGGGACCGACCCAATCCCGCAGACTATCTTTTACGGCCTGTTTATACATCCATCCGTTCTGATCAAACTCTTTATAGTGCTGGGTATTTACATAGAACTTGGGCCAGACGGAGATCATAAAACGGGTATGCAGGGCGTGCACGGAGTCGATCATTCCTTTGGGATCAGGGAAGCGGGTTTTATCAAACTCGTGGCTTCCCCACTGGTCGTCTTCCCAGTAGTTCCAATCCTGTACAATATTGTCGATCGGGAATTCTCTTTCCCGGAACTCTTTCAGGGTACTGAGGAGCTCCTCCTGAGTACGATAGTGCTCCCGGCTTTGCCAGTAACCCATGGCCCATTTGGGCATGATCTGTGACTTACCGGTTAACCGGCGGTATCCGCTGATCACTTCGTCCGCATTTTCTCCGTAAATAAAGTAATAGTCGATCTCATTTCCCATTTCACTATAGAGGGATAGTTTATTTTGTTCTGTTTCGGCAACCGGACTGAGGGCTGTAAGGCCCAGGTAAGAGGTGCCTCCATCGGGTTTCCACTCAATTTTCAGGGGAATCTTTTTTCCGGCTTCTAAAGAGACGGCAAATTTATAGCTGTTGGGGTTCCAGGCGGTACGCCAACGCTCTTCTACCACCTCCTTACGATCTATCCATACCCTGACGTAGCCGGCATAGTAGAGATGGAACCGGTAAAGACCACTTTCGGAGGGTTCAATCTCGCCCTGGTAGGTTACAGTAGCCCCTGAAAGAGGAAAGCCTTCGGGAAGGTTCAGGATACTTTTTGCATCTTCATAGAAGATAGTGCTTTCCCGGCGTACCAGTGTGTGCTCTCCTTTCTCAGGAGCGGGAGTATAGGTGGCAGTGAGTGCTCCCTCCTGCCCTTCTTTATCATAAAGCCGGAACTGGTCGAGTTGTGCGTAATCCCGGACATCGCCGAATTTACTCAGGGAGTAATTATCCCACAGGATACCGTAATTGTAACCGGATAGTACAAAAGGTACGGATACTTTGGTGTTATACTGAAACAGGGATTCGTTCTTTCCTTTGTAATTGAACTCGTCGGCCTGGTGTTGTCCCAACCCGTAGAAGGCTTCTCCTTCGGAAGATTCAAAGATCTGACGGATCTGGTATCCTTTTGTTCCCTCTACAGTAATGGGTGAAAAGGTTTTTCCTCCTCCGTGATCCTCCTGCAGGAGTGTTTTTCCGGAGAGATCGGTAAAGTTCACTTCACCATTTACTGTGTTAACGGTTGCTTTAATACGTTGGGTTGAGACTGTAATGGCGTATTCCTGCTCCTGGATGGAGAATTCTGTTCTCTTTTTGGCTTCGGGAATGATCATCAGGCTCTTTTCTTTGGAGAAATGACCGGCAGGCGTAGCGGTAACCCGGATAATAGCTTCGTCCATTACTTCCAGGCGCACCATGCGGGTCTGAGTGGCATCCGGCTGACTGATGGTTACTATTACTCCGTCCGAGGTTTTTTCGTAGCCGGTTCCCTGGCAGGCGGCCAAAAGGATCATTAGGATCCCATATATATATTTTTCTTTCATGTTGGTATTTTTCCGGTTATTTGTTTTCATACCTGGTAAAGATATACACAATATTAGGA
>JAJQBG010000212.1 GCA_021203405.1 Bacteroides sp. | reverse complement strand
AGATATATGCATGTTATACTCTTTGACGGTATGTGTAATGTGTGCGACAGGATGGTGAATTTCATCGTAAAAAGAGATAAAGAAAATTTATTTCGTTTTGCTCCGTTGCAAACCGGTAGCGGAAAACTCCTCGCAGACATTTATCACGTATCCGTCAATAAAATGGATACAGTGATCTATATCCGGGACAGTGAATGTTTCAGGAAATCGACGGCTGTATTGAAAATTCTCGGTGATCTGGGAGGATACTGGAAATTGTGGTTACTCTTTTTAGTAGTACCCACCTGCATCCGGGATCTGATATATGATTCTGTCTCCTATTACCGATACAGGATCTTCGGAAAAAAGCACGCGTTGCTGATACCACCCAAACAACTGAGAAGTAAGTACATAGACTAGAAATTAACAGAAAAGGAATTTCTCCTTTTTACTTGTTTACAGCTTTGATTTAAAAACTATCGCAGATGGTTCTTTAAGTTACAGACCTTCTGCCCCCAAATACTTACAAAAAAACAGAAAACAGATATACAGCTATGAACAGAAAACAAACTGCAACCTTCCTGCTCATCTTACTACTGGTCACAGGATGTAAAGGGAAACAACAGCACGCACCCACCGGACAAAACAACCGGATGGATTATCCGTTAGAGGTAGTTCAACCCCAGAATATTACCCTTCAATCCGTTTATCCGGCCATCATCCGGGGTGAAGAGGATATTGATATACAATCCCGCATTGACGGATTTATCGAAGCGATCTACGTAGACGAAGGATCGGTCGTAAAAAAAGGGCAGGTACTCTTTACGATCAATTCTCCGCAATCCGAGCAGAACCTGGTCACTGCACAGGCCTCCGTAACCAGTGCACAGGCCTCTCTGAATACCGCCCTCCTGAATGTGGAACGAATGCGACCGCTGGCAGAGAAAAATATTATCAGCACCGTACAATTAGAGACGTATGAGAACGCGTACGCTTCCGCACAGACAACCCTTGAACAGGCAGAAGCCTCCGTGGCCAATGCCCGTGCCACCCTGAGCTGGACACAGGTAAAGAGCCCGGTAGACGGCATTGTAGGTGCTATTCCCTACAGGCAGGGAAGCCTGGTGAGCAGTGCCAATACCTTAACCACTGTAGCCAACACCCGGAATGTATATGCCTACTTTTCCCTGAATGAAAAAGAGTTGCTCGATATTCTGAAAGAGAGAAAGAACACCGCCTCTTCCGGAGTCTCCGGAATGCCTGCCGTAAACCTGATCCTGGCAGACGGCTCTACCTATCCTTACAAAGGACGGATAGAGACCATATCCGGCGTAGTCAATACCACTACCGGTTCCGTCAACCTGAGAGCCGAGTTCGCCAATCCCCAGTACCTGCTACGCAGCGGTACCAGTGGAAAGATCGTTATTCCCCGCATCGTATCGAATACCTTCCTCATCCCCCAGAAAGCCACCTTTGCCCAACAGGATAAAACATTAGTATACAAAGTACAGGGAGATTCGGTCGTACAGAAAATTATTACGGCAGAATCCACTCCCGATGGCCAGAATTATGCGGTGACCTCGGGACTCCAGCGGGGAGATACCATTGTCACAGACGGCATAGCCACCCTGAGCAATGGAAAAAAGATCAATGTAACCCCTTAAATCCGGACAGCTATGCTTAAAACTTTTATTGAAAGACCCGTACTATCCACCGTAATATCCATTATTATTGTAGTGCTGGGTATTATCGGATTGATGACCCTACCGGTAGAACAGTACCCGGATATCGCCCCACCCACCGTACGGGTATCAGCGACTTACAGCGGAGCCAATGCAGAAGTAGTACTGAACAGCGTAGTAGTACCGCTGGAAGA
Source organism: Bacteroides sp. (assembly GCA_021203405.1). Classification (GTDB taxonomy): domain Bacteria; phylum Bacteroidota; class Bacteroidia; order Bacteroidales; family Bacteroidaceae; genus Bacteroides. The sequence continues at coordinate 4,716 of JAJQBG010000212.1, read as the reverse complement.
GGCTATTAACGGAGTAGAAGGAATGACTTACATCACCTCCACGGCCAGTGATAACGGCCAGGCCAGTATTACCATCTATTTTGAACAGGGTACCGACCCCGACCTGGCTGCCGTCAATGTACAGAATTTAGTTTCACAGGCATCGGCCATCCTGCCCCAGGAGGTCAACCAGACCGGAGTAACCGTACGCAAGAGCCAGAACAGTACGCTGCTAATGCTCTTTTATACTCCGATAACCCGGAGTACAACGGCCGGTTTATCCAGAATTATGCCAATATCAATATTATTCCCCAGATACAACGCGTATCCGGTGTGGGAGAAGCCACTGTATACGGAGCACAGACCTACTCCATGCGTATCTGGCTCAAACCAGATGTAATGGCCTCTTATGGAATTAACCCCACCGAAGTAACGGCGGCCCTGACAGACCAGAATATTGATGCTGCCCCCGGAGAGCTGGGAGATAACAGTAACCAGACTTTCCAGTATACCCTGAAATATACAGGACGCCTGGATTCCCCCGAGGAATTTTCCAACATCATTATCCGGTCCCAGAACGGACAGATACTTCGCCTGAAAGATATTGCAGACGTAGAACTGGGCTCCCTCAACTACTCGGTACTCTCCCGGCTCGGTAATGACCAGGCAGTCGTAGTAGCCATCAGCCAGACCTCCGGTTCCAATGCCCAGGAGGTGATCAAAAATGTCAAAGCACAACTGGAGGAGGCCTCCCGTACTTTTCCCTCCGGTATCCATTACACCTATATGATCGATGCCAGTGAATTCCTGGGAGCCTCCATCAACAAAGTACTCCATACCCTGATAGAAGCCTTCATCCTGGTATTCATTGTGGTATTTATCTTTCTCCAGGACATCCGTTCCACCATTATTCCCGCCATAGCCGTACCGGTAGCCATCGTAGGAACCTTCTTCTTCCTGGAAATATTAGGTTTTTCCGTAAACTTGCTGACCCTTTTTGCCATGGTGCTGGCCATCGGGATTGTGGTAGACGACGCCATTGTGGTAGTAGAGGCCGTCCATGCAGAGTTGGATGCCGGAGAAAAAGATCCCAAACAGGCAGCTCTCAATGCCATGGAAAAGATCGCTCCGGCCATTATTTCCATTACCTTAGTGATGGCAGCCGTATTTATTCCGGTCAGTTTTATCGGAGGAACTTCCGGAGTTTTTTATCAACAGTTCGGGCTTACCATGGCTATTGCCATTGTTATTTCTGCCATCAACGCCTTAACCCTGAGCCCGGCTCTTTGTGCCCTTTTCCTGAAACCTCATGCAGAAGGCGAAGAGCACAAAGGATTTATGAAACGTTTCTATTACTACTTCAACCTCGGTTTCGATGCCACCAAACGGAAATACGAATCAACCCTGCGCTTTATGGGAAAAAGAGGACACCGGTGGATCACCGTACTACTGATCGTAGCCTTCGGGATCACCCTGTTCTTTCTCATGCGCACCGTACCCTCCGGCTTTATTCCCCAGGAAGATAGTGGGAGTGCCCTGGGAATGATCACCCTTCCACCCGGCTCCTCCCTGGAGCGTACCGATTCCGTGGTACAACAAGTTACCCAGATTGCCCAACAGATACCCGATGTACAGGTAGTGGCCAATATAACAGGGGTGAATTTCCTTTCCGGAGTAGGGAGTTCCTACGGTACGGTCATTGTAAAAATGACACCCTGGGGCGACCGGGATGTGACCATCAACGATGTAGTGGCCCGCCTTACCCAGGAAACAAGCCATATCAACAATGCCACCTTCCTTTTCTTTGCCTCTCCCACCCTACAAGGTTTCGGGCTTAGCAGCGGGATCACCTTCCAGCTGCAGGATCGTACCGGAGGAGACATCAATAAGTTTTACCAGATAGCGGGCCAGTTCCTGGGACAACTCAACGGTCTGCAGGATGTACTGGTAGCACAAACTACTTTTAACCCCAATTTTCCGCAAAAACTGATCCAGGCAGACGTAGCCAGGATCAAAGAGGCAGGTATTACTCTCAGCACCGTTATGTCTACCCTGCAGGCCTACATCGGTAGTATGTATGTTTCCAATTTCAACCTGTACGGAAAGCAATTCCGGGTGATGATATAGGCATCCCCCGAGTACCGTACCAAAGTAGAAGACCTCAACGGGATCTATGTACAGACCGGTAGCGGAGAGATGGCCCCTATCACAGAGTTTATCTCCATAACCGATATTACAGGCCCCCAAACGCTTAGCCGCTTCAACCTTTACACCTCTATGGATGTAACGGTTATTCCGGTACCCGGTACCAGTACAGGCGACCTCATCAAAACCATACAAAGTATGGCAGCCACCGATCTGCCGGACGGATATAGCTATGAATTCTCCGGTATCTCCCGCGAAGAGGTAGCCAGCGGAGGACAGACCACCCTTATCTTTCTCCTCTGCCTTATCTTTATCTACCTGCTGTTATCGGCACTTTACGAAAGTTATATTCTGCCCTTCTCCGTACTCTTCTCCCTTCCTATCGGGCTGGCAGGACTTTACCTGTTCGTATTTATAGTCATGATGAGAGGAACAGGCATTGTAAACAATACATACGTACAGATCTCGCTGATCATGCTCATCGGGCTATTATCCAAAAATGCCATCCTGATCGTGGAATACGCTATACAACGGCATCAACAGGGAATGGGAGTAGTAGAGGCAGCTATTGAGGGAGCCCTGGCCCGTCTGCGACCGATCCTGATGACCTCTTTCGCCTTTATTTTCGGACTGATGCCCCTGGCCTTCTCCAGCGGAGCCGGGGCGGTGGGCAATAAATCCATCGGGATAAGCGCCATCGGGGGAATGCTGGTAGGAACCCTGTTCGGTATCCTGGTTATCCCCTCACTCTATATCATATTCCAGACACTACAGAACCGGTTCAGCAAATCAGGAAAGGAGGAGAACAGTCATGAAACTCAACAGGCATAAAATTATGAAATACTTTCCCTATTTATACAAAAGTTTAGGTACAGTATGGTTGATACTGACCCTTTACTCCTGCGGATTAACCAACCGGTACCAAGCTCCCGTCACAGATACCTACGGCCTCTACCGGGGAGACGATCCTTATCAGGAAGATACCACTACGATCGCTCATATTCCCTGGAGAGCCTATTTCAGCGATCCCCTGTTGCGGCTGCTTATTGACGAGGGCATCTATAACAATTACGATATGGGGATTGCCTATACCCGTATACAGCAGGCAGAAGCAAACCTAAGTATAGCCAGAGGAGCCTGGTTTCCCAACGTAGCCTTGTCGGCAGGGGTAACCCACAGCCGCACCAGCAACGGCGAACGGGGCAGAGACGTATTAGGCTATCATACCAACCAGTATTCTCTGGGAGTAGCAGCTACCTGGGAAGCAGATATATGGGGAAAGATAGCCGCCACCTCCCGGGCACAATATGCACAATTACTGAGCAGCTACGCCTACCGTAACTTAGTGCAAACCTCCCTGATCGCCAACATTGCCACCAGTTACTACACCCTGCTGGCATTAGACGAGCAGTTAAAGATCACCTTAGAGACTATTGTTCTTCTGAAAAAGAGCAGCGAAACCATGGAGGCGCTGAAAGATGCCGGTATGCTGACCGGGGCCGCCGTAGAACAGAGTAACGCTTTGTTATATAGCACCGAAGTGACCGTACCCGACCTCCTTACCCAGATACAGCAAACAGAGAACTCCCTGTGCCAACTTATTGGTCGTAATCCAGGTCCCATCATACGAGGCAATTTACACAATCAGGTAGTACAGCCTCAACTGGCACACGGGATTCCGATGCAGATGCTGGCCCGCCGCCCCGATGTCAGCCAGGCAGAACTGGCCTTTCGGAGTAGTTTCAAATCGGTACAGGCCGCCCGGGCTGCCTTTTATCCTTCCATTACCCTTAACTCGGGAACAGTGGCAGGATTGGCCTCTACTACCCTGTCGCACTTCTTTAAGCCGGAAAACATCATAGTCAATATTCTGGGAGGAGCCGTACAACCTCTTTTTGCCCAGCGCCAACTGACAGGTAACCTGAAACTTGCCCGGGCACAACAGGAAGAAGCGTTGCTTACCTTTGAAAGCACCGTTCTGTCTGCCGGTGTAGAAGTATCCAATATACTCTATTCTTACCAATCTTCCCTGAGCAAAAACAGCATCCGGGAACAACAGATCGAATCCCTGCTCACAGCCGTTTACTATACCCAGGAACTGCTGAAAGCAGGCGAAGCCAACTATACGGAAGTACTGACTGCCGAGCAGAATCTGCTCTCAGCTCTTTTAAGCCGGGTCAGTGATAAATTAGAACAGCTACAATACAGCGTCACCCTTTACAGGGCGTTAGGAGGAGGAGTTGAATAAAAGAGATCCGACACCTGAAAAAAGAGAAAAGAGAACCAGAGATCAGGATCGGAAAGACTATACATGAGATTAAAAGTGTCATTTTGGTAGCACGGTGTCACATCCTTTTGATTAACAATCTATTAAGTGTGACACCTCTCTTTTGGGCGGTAGCACCCCTGTCACCCACCCCAAAAAAACAAAGGGAGTAAGTTTTTGAAATAGTTCTTTTCTTTTTCTTCCCGAAGCGCTGTAATACAAAACTTTAACTCTATTAATTTCCTGTTTCACCCGGGTCGGAGAACTGATCAGACCCGGGTCTCATGGGTACTAAGACCCGGGTCGGACCGCCGCTGAGACCCGGG
>JAJQBG010000242.1 GCA_021203405.1 Bacteroides sp. | reverse complement strand
CAATAAATAAATGTATGGTAACAAAGAAATTTCAGGACGCTTTAAATGATCACATTACAGCGCAACTATGGTCTGCTAATATGTATCTCTCCATGTCCTTTCATTTTGCTTTCAAAGGGCTGGATGGTTTTGCCCACCTGATGAAACACCAGGCACATAAACAACAGGAAAAAGCCTGGATGCTGGCCGAATATATGGTAAAGAGAGACTGGATTCCCCAGGTGGATAAGATCAATGTAGTACCTACCGGATTTGGTACCCCCCTGGAAATATGCCAGGCTGCTTATGACCACGAACGTCACATGGCGGATTTGATTGGCAAGATGGTAGATATGGCTGCCAGAGAGAAAGAAAAAGCTACCCAGGATTTTTTATGAGGATTTGTCAGAGAACAGGTAGAAGAGGAGGCCAAAGCTAAAAAATTAGTGGATAAACTCAAGATAGCAGGAGAGCACGGAGTGCTGGCTGTAGATGGACTTTTGATGCAAAAACATCATCACCACCACCATCACCATCACAAACACCACGAGTGTAATTGCCATCATCATACTAAATAAACGTAGGAGCTGAAACAAAGCAACCCCTTATGAAACCGTATTATTTCATAAGGGGTTGTTTGATGGATCCTGCATCTACCTCTCTTATAGGTTTCTGAGCCATTTCTCCAGCTCTTCCGTCCATTGCCGCTTGTAGATGAAATTATCCCGGTATCCCCAGCCATGTCCGCCAATCGGATAAGCGTGCAGGGAAGCCGGTACCTTGTTGGCTACCAGTGCCAGGTAATAATTTACCCCGTTGGGTGCCGGTACGGCCGTATCGTCCGAAGAGAGCGTAATAAAAGCAGGAGGCGTATTCTCATTGACCTGCAGTTCGTTCGAAAATTTATGGATCATCTCTCCGGAAGGCTCTTTGCCGATCAGGTTTACCCGCGACCCCCCGTGCGTATATTTCTCATCCATGGTAATGACCGGGTAGAGTAATACCTGGAAATCGGGACGCGTCTCCCCACTGCTGTAGTGAGTAGCCAGGGTAGAGGCCAGGTGCCCTCCCGCAGAAGCTCCCATAATTCCGACTCTATGCGGATCAATGTTCCATTCCGCTGCATGGCTGCGTACAATACGCATCGCCTGCTCGGCATCACTCAGGGGCACTTCGTGGTTCCCATTGGGCATCCGGTACTTTAAAACCACATATGTAATACCCTGTGCATTAAACCAGTCCGCCATATCATGCCCTTCGTGACCCGTGGCCAGACGGGCATATCCTCCTCCGGGACACATTACAATCGTCATCCCATTGGGCTTAGCAGCTTTATACACGGTCATAGAAGGCTCGGTTACATTCCCCACTCTTCCTTCCCCGATGTTGACCTCTTCTCCCTCCAGCCCGTTACTGTTAGGAGCCCCATCGGGCCATAAAGAGATCTCTACCGGTTTGTTCTGTGCCATCAGCATTCCCGTAGTCAATACTAACATACTAAAGAGTTTCATCTTTTTTTTCATGGTTGTATTTTGTTTTTATTGGTTTGGATATTCATACTTGCCCGGACCAGGTAGCAGATAAGAGCCAGATAAGCCACCAGCGAAAGCACCTCCGACCCCCTGTTCTCCAGCCACGCCTCACTCACCAGGTTCACTCCCGCAAAACGCATGCCGGCACTTACCACACCCATCAGTGCCCCTCCGGCTATAAAACCGGATGCCAGCAGGGTTCCTTTTTCGCCCCTTTCCTTATTCAGAGCCGCATCAGCAGAACGGGTGGTCACATACCAGTTTACCGCCCCACCCACCAGCAGCGGAATATTCAGCTCCAGCGGAATAAACATACCCAGGGCAAAAGCAAGCGCCGGGATGTTGCAGAAAGTAAGCACAATGGCGATCAAAGCCCCGATCCCATACAAGAGCCAGGGAGCCGTAATACCACTCATCAGCGGCTCAATCACCGCAGCCATCGCATTGGCCTGCGGAGCAGCCAGCTGCCCGCTGGTAAATCCATACGTCTTATTGAGGATGATCATCACTCCACCCACCGTAGCCGCAGAGACCAGTGTTCCCAGAAATTTCCAGGCTTCTTGTTTAAGCGGTGTACTTCCCAGCCAGTAACCAATTTTAAGGTCGGTAATAAAGGCCCCTGCCATAGCAAGCGCCGTACACACCACGCCTCCCATGATCAGGGCCGCTACCATGCCTTCCGTTCCTTTCAGCCCCACCGATACCATGACCACCGAAGCCAGAATGAGTGTCATCAGCGTCATGCCCGAAACCGGATTGGTGCCCACAATGGCAATCGCATTGGCAGCTACCGTAGTAAAAAGGAAAGAGATACACGCTACCAGCAGAATCGCTACTACCGTTTGAAGCAGATCGCCCTGCATCACATCAAAATAGAAGAAGAGAGAAATAAGTATCAGCGTCAGGATCGTTCCGATAGCGATGATCTTCGTCGGAATATCCCGTTGTGTACGGGGAACTACCCGGGAGGTTTCCCCTTTTCCCTTCATCTCTTTGGCTGCCAGCCCTACCGCGCTTTTAATAATGGGCCACGATTTTATAATACCGATCACACCGGCCATGGCAATGCCCCCGATACCAATGCTTTTGGCGTAATGCCGGAAGATATCTTCCGGGCTCATAGCCCCTACAGCAGTCGTGATATCCGGATTCCAGGTATTGATCACCGCATCTCCCCAGATCAGGGCCATCCCCGGAACAACGATCCACCATACAGCCAGCGATCCAAAGCAGATAATAGCTGCATACTTTAGCCCAACGATATAACCGAGCCCCAGTACAGCCGCTCTGGTATTCACTTTAAATACCAGTTTAGCCTGATCGGCCACTGTTTCCCCCCAGGCAGTTACCCGGCTGGTAAAGTTCTCGTTCCACCAGCCGAAGGTAGCCACTATAAAGTCGTAAAGTCCTCCTACAATACCGGCGATCAACAACGGTTTTGCCTGGCTCCCTCCTTTTTCTCCCGATACCAGCACCTGTGTGGTAGCTGTTGCCTCCGGAAAAGGATAGTTACCATGCATATCACTCACAAAATATTTGCGGAAAGGGATCAGTAACAAGATACCCAGTACACCCCCTAAAAGAGAACTGATAAAGATCTGCCAGAAGGTGACACTCATCTCCGGATATTTAGCCTGTAGAATGTAAAGTGCCGGGAGCGTAAAGATAGCCCCTGCTACGATCACGCCCGAACTGGAGCCAATGGATTGAATGATCACATTTTCGCCCAGCGCGTTTTTTCTCTTCGCCGCACCCGATACTCCCACCGCTATAATGGCGATCGGGATAGCCGCTTCAAACACCTGGCCTACCTTTAATCCTAAGTAAGCCGCCGCCGCAGAGAAGAGTACTGTCATGCCCACTCCCCAGAGTACCGACCAGAGGTTCACTTCCGGATAGTTCCGGTCGGCCTTCATCAGCGGGTTATACACTTCGCCCGGGGCCAGTTCCCTGAAGGCGTTCTCCGGCAATCCTGCCACTTTATCTTCTTCGTTTTTCATACAGAAAAGGGTTGATCAGCAATAAAACTACAGAGGGCAAAGATAACAAAAGGTAGCATTTACGGATAAAAAAGGAAAATAATCTACGTAAGACTATCTTCCTTTTTAAGGAACTATAAAACTTTGTTTGTATTCTTCGGATCGAATTTATTTAGCCGTCATATCTCCCTCCACAAACAGGCGCACCATTTCGGTCTTTGCATTGGTTCTTAGGGTGATCGACTTTTTAAATTTACCGGGAGCCTTACCCTTCCCGTTATAAGTAACTTTAATCGTACCTTTCTGTCCAGGTTTCACAGGCTCTTTGGTATATTCGGGAACGGTGCATCCGCAGGAGGCAACCGCCTGGTGGATAACCAACAGGTCATCTCCGGTATTGGTAAACGTAAATGTACCCTCTACAACCGGATCGTTCTCTGAAAAAGTACCGAAGTTATAGGTGGTCTTATCGAATGTAATTTCTGCCTGTTTGTCCTGGGCAGCTACGCAGAACACAAAAAGAACAGACATCATTAAAATAGTTCTTATCTTTTTCATTCGTCATTTGTTTTTGTAATTTTCAAGGGCAAAGATACACTTTTTTTATTAAAAAGTCCGGATAACTTTTTAAAATAAACAGCTATATTTGCCAAATAGTTCAAAATAACCAACCGGTTTATAACATGAGTGTTAAATTTACTTTTTTCTGTTCGTTCCTTCTGAGTGTATGCCTGGGCGGTTGCCGGCAGCAGGAACCCACCAGGTCGGGACTCTCCATCAAAGATTTTCAGACGGAAATAGAGGGGCAGCTCACCAATCTCTACGTACTTCGTAATACAGCCGGTATGGAGGTCTGTATCACCAATTACGGTGGGAGAGTGGTCTCGATCCTGGCCCCCGACCGGGAGGGTACCTTCGAAGATGTAGTACTGGGCTTCCCTACCATCGATGAGTATGTAAACCAGAAGCAGAACTTCGGTGCTATTATCGGGCGGTATATCGGCCGCATCCTTAACGGTCGTTTCCGGCTCGATGGAAAAGAGTATACCCTTACCCCCAATACCGGGCCCCATTCCGCCCACGGAGGCGACCCCGGATTTGCCGCCCGCATCTGGCAGGCCGAACAATTGGATCAGAATACCCTGAAACTAAGCTATCTTTCCGTAGATGGCGAGAATGGTTTTCCCGGGAACCTGCAAGTAAGAGTCGTCTACCGGCTTACGGAAAACAACGAACTGGATATCCTGTACGAAGCAGAGACCGATAAACCCACGGTGGTAAACCTGTCCCACCACTCTTTTTTCAATATATCCGGCGACCTTTCCCGCTCGGTAGAAGAGCAACTCCTGTACGTAAATGCCGACTTCTACACTCCCTATGATTCCCTGAAATGTGTAACCGGAGAGTTCGCTCCCGTAGCAGGCAGCGCTTTTGATTTTAACCAGCCGGTACGCATCGGGAACCGCATTGACGAAGAGATCCTGCAACTCCAGGTAACCGGTGGGTATGACCACACCTGGGTATTGAACACGGCCGGAGATGAAACAGAGTTGGCTGCCCGGGTGAGTGATCCCCAAAGCGGACGTACCCTCGAAGTATATACCAGTGAGCCCGGGCTGCATATCTATACCGCCAACGGATTAAAAGGGAATATCCAGGGAAAAGAGGGGATCCCTTATCCCCGACGTAACTCCATCTGCCTGGAGACGATGCATTTTGCCGATAGTCCCAATAAACCCCAATTCCCCTCCACACGGCTCAATCCCGGAGAAGTGTACCGGAGCCGGTGCATCTATCGCTTCGGCATAACAGAAGAGTAAGAACAAAAAAAACTCTTTTAAAAATAACCCGGGTTATTTTTAAAAGAGTTTCTACATTAACGAAACATAGAGAAGATTTTTTCAATCAAGTCACATACTGACTTCTATATAATGGTTTAGGTTTTCGGTACTTATCTACCCCCTGTACTTTCCGAAGAACGGCGGGAGTTGGTGGTCGTACCCCGGTCATTTCCCGAAGAAGAACCTGCGTTCTCCCGTTCTGCCGGAGCCTGGGGACGTACATTCTCTGTAGGGCGTTCTGTGTTGGTGCGGTTACTCTCACTCCTTCTGGTATTGGTTGTCGTCGAAGGTCTTGCCGGAGGCGTAGGCCTTGTCGGCGGTACAGGTCTTGACGGAGGCCGGTTATACCCCGGATTATAATAGATCAGTGGTCTTCCGTACTCAGGATAATAAAGTGGGGGAACCACCGGCGGATAATAATTCACATCATCATACAGATGCTCATACCCTGTCAGGTAATTATTCCAGAACTCCAGTGCATACACCTCATTTCTCGATGCCCTGTACTCCAGTACCTCCTGATACCCATCTTTAGATTCATTGACGGAGAGTACCCGGTCCGGAGGGCCGATCACATCTCTTACTTCCTGTTTAGTCATTCCGGTAGTCAGTTTACGCAGATCCAGGGTATTGTAAGATCCGCATCCCACTATCAGAAAGGCCGCTATCAGATAGAACGCTTTTTTCATTTTCTGTGGTTGATTACAATTACATCTTCAAGAACAATCCAAATGAAAATTGGTTTATGGAATTATGAAAAAAACAACTAAAATATGTGGCATTTATCAAAGAAAAGGAGCAGGATAATGTGAGGGATAAAAAAATCTGTGCAATGTTTAACCTATAATAAATCAAATGAAAGATATCCTGCTCCTTATAGAGATGCTTCTTTAAAACGGAGTCTGTCCCGCCGTAATCGTAGAGGTATAGTATCGGGGAAAGAGATTCCTGTGAACCACAAAATCAGCAGGATCCTTTCTCTTTTTGCAGGGCTGGCTATGGATATAAGCCACCCTTGCTCTTCTACGTACAGACGATTTCATAAGCTGTTCAGGTTTATAAGTTTATTAAAGCTCTGCCACAAATGTACAGCCGGTATTTTTATTAAGTAGGATTTAATTGTTTAAAATGGTTGCCAGGTTGTATCATGGATAATTATATCCCTTTTTTCGGATAATTATGGTAGAGACACATAGTTGTACTGGTGTCCGGAATAAACCGTTAACATTTGGGATAATATATTTTATTTCAA
>JAJQBG010000119.1 GCA_021203405.1 Bacteroides sp. | reverse complement strand
ATTATTTGTTATCAAGGTATGCTATTAAGTTATTTATTCTCTCTCTTTCTTTTCCGGTATAGTAAAATAGACAGTGAATCCCCCTTTCTCTCCGGGCTCTGCATTGATCCGGCACCCTCGGCGACCGGCAAACTCATCGTGTTCCCGGACAATCTGTTTACAGATCAGGTATTCGGTACCGGTCAGTTCTCCTCTGTTCCCACTTTCCATTTTTGACAGGTCGGGATAAAAAAGATGATTTAACTCCTCACGGCTTTTTTTCCGCCGGGTGTCGTTAAAACTGAAACGAATATACTCTCCGTCGCGTTGGGTGGAAAGATAGATCTCTCCGGGCTGTTGATAGGTGAGAGCCTCATTGATCAGATTCTCCAATAAAAATTTAAGTTGTGTGATATCTCCTTTTATGCGATACGGAGATAACTCTATGATCAAAGAGGGCGGAGCAGGATGATTGCGGGATGCTTTCCGCATATATTTGACTGCATATTCCAGTAAGGTCTCTGCCTGGATCGTGGTGCGGCGGAAGGTTACCTCTTCCAGCTGACGGGCTGCGCAGGAACTCAGGATAGTAAAAATCCCTTTGTAGTACTCTGCCAGTTCCCGCAGGGTAGATACCTGTTCCTCTTCTTCCCATGTGGAGACTTCTGACTTGCGCAATTTGTCGATGATCTGTTTGATCTTGTTCGGGCAATAGATCGTTTCATGTTTGATCGTGGATAAACAATTATCCAGTACCATGTTCTGGATATACAGAATACCATCTTCCCAGGAGGCTCTACGGGCATCCTCGTGTACCTCTTCAATGTCCCGGTATTTGGTAGCCGGTTTAAGTACGGTATTAAAAATAACAATAGCTACATAGCGGCCGATCAGCTCCAGTAAAAGCTGGTCCGCCTCGCGGTCATTGGTGTTCTCTTTGGTTACTCCCATCACTCCGACACACAGCTGTTTGCCACCGGCATCCACGATCAGGGGAAGTACCTGGGTCCGTTGATTGTATAAATGGCGTTTTTGTTCAAAACACCGCTCCATTAACTGACTTACTTCCGATTGCGGAGCAACAGAGGTGCACTCCAGCTGGTTAACCTTTTCATTATAGACGGCGATGCAGAGATTGTCTATGGTAAAGAGTTCATTGATACTTTCATAAATGGCTTCTACGATCTGGCGGGGAATATTGGAGAGGGCATCTTCTTTCCGTTGCAAAGCTTCGGTCTCTTCACTGCTGCGAACTAAAGAGGAGGCAAAAATACGTTTGTTGATATCGAAAACCTGCTCCAGGTTCATCCGGTTATGAAGTCTTTTCCGGATATAGAGGATATAGTATCCCATGAACAGCGTAAGCAGCAGAAGGCCGCACAAAATGATCCCTACTATTTTGTTGTTGGTCGAGTTTTCCAGTCTGCGGCAATAGTCTTCCAGGGAGTAGTCTTCACTAAGTAATTTATACAGACCGGTATAAGCCGTATTGTTATAGGTATAAGCATTCCACTCTTTTAAAGCTAAAAATGCAACGGACGCTTCGTTCCGGACATCCAGTATTACATGATAGTCCGTGAAAAAATCATTCTCCCACCATATAAGTTCAGCAGGGTTCTCCTCTCCGGTAATGGACATGGCCGGAGCAGGTGTAGTGGCAAAGAGTTCGTAATGAAGATTTAATAGCCAGATGGCAGAATCTACATACTGGATCGCATCTTCATATCTCTCCAGGATATTGGCAAAATAGGCAGAATCTGCATAGGCAGAGGCTTCGCTTAATAGTTGTTCGAAATGTTCCGGGGTCGCACCCAGGGAATCTACAGGCCAGGTAAAATAGCTCTCATTTTCCGGTACCTGTGCCGTAAGAGCGGCAGAGATAAAGAGCAGGATCCAGGTAAAGGTTTTCCGGATACTCCGGGGAAGGCGGAAATAGAACCGGCTCCCTTTACCGGGCTCACTCTCTACATTAAATGTGCAAACCTGGAAAAGAGTATTGGCTTTCCGGTATTTATCAATTATACCTTTGCAGTTCATAAGTCCGAAACCACTTCCCTTATTCTGTATCAGTACTTCTTTATCAGAAGTCGTATCCAGCCCTATCTCTTTGGAATTATATATTTTTTCACCGATTATGTGGTGGATATCTTCCTGGCTAAGCCCGATCCCGGTATCTTCTACGGATATTTCTATATATTTCTCTTCCCGGGTAGCATAGACACGAATGGTACCGCCTTCCGGAGTATATTTACGGGCGTTTTCGGTCAGTGTATTCAGCATAAAAAAGGTCAGTGCTTTGTCGGCCTTAACCACAGTGTCGGTTGGTTCTATAATAAGATCCTGGTTCTTCATTTCAAAGGTCTTCCGTCCTTTGGCTATCAGGCTGAAAAGATCCTGAAGGGCAAAATTCTCAATATTCAGGCTGATAGTACCCTGCTTCATTTTGACCCAGAGTGCCAGGATATCATTGTACTCATTGATGATAGTGACCAGTTCGTCAATATACTCATATCTGTTCCGTTTGACCGCTTCCGGTTCCTCTCCATATACTGCCTGGGGGGATACAGCCGGCCTGTTCTTCTCTTCTTTCAGGATCGCGTCCAGTTTTCGTACTTCGTTAAGGATACGGTCCAGAAAAGGAGTAATGCCGTTTACAATAGCCATACAGGCTTTTTTGATGATATTCTGTCGTTTGTTCTCGGCTATGTGCTGTTCGTAGATATACCGCTGTTTTTTCAGTCGTTGTTCTTCTTCACTCAGGGAGACAAAAGCCAGTCCGCTGTCGAGTGTCCAGGCTATATAGGGAGTAATTACATGCAGAAAAGCCCGCTGATCTTTGTTGAGCCGACGCAACGTATAGAGTTCCAGGTAGCCTACCGGTTCTTCTTTGTCGGGAACCAGCAGAGGGAATTTGCTTCTTGCCCCGTTGGGTCCGGAAGCCTCTTCACCGGGTGGTGTACCGGCAAGACGGATGTTAAGGCTCAATGCTCCTAACAATTTTTTCATATCCAGGTGAATGGAGGAGAGAATTGCATCAATGATCTCCTCTTCGGTAGTCACCTTTTCAGGAATGGAAGCAGTTATTTCGTGACAGATATCCAGGGTAAGCCGTAAGCGTTCGATATATAACTGATTTCTTTTCCGGGATCGGGTATTGATCATCCAGAAGAAGAGAAAAAGCAGTAGAAGCCCTGCTACCAGCAGGAACATGATCAGGTTAAGCTGCCGGGATTCGGAAGTCAGGGCAGCATACCGGCTCTCTAACTCTTTATCCTGCCGGGTGATATCCAGGATATCCAGATAAATATTCCGGTTGTAGTTGGAAGGGATCTTCATTCCCAGGCCGGAGTAAGTTACACTGAGCTGTTCCCGGATGCGGGATATCCATTCGGGAACCGTTTTTATATCCTCGCGTTCGATCCATTCCAATTCTACCATTACCGTATCATAGGGCAAGAGAGAGTCAGGTTCCAGGTGATGGTCCGTGTAGTAAGTAGTATGGTGCAGGTTTACATATTGTAAAGCTTTAGTCAGCGTATCCAGGGCCTGTGCATATTCTCCGGTTTTATTCAGGTATTTCCCGATGGTTACATACGTTGCAGCCAATTGGTAAATGTTCTGGTAGGATTGAAAAGCCGTAAGTGCCTGTCGGGCCAGTATTAAAGGAAGGTCGGGCAGGTTATCTCCCAGGTTTTTTAGCCGTTGAAAACGGTTATTTGCAAGGATCTCCTGATTATCTCCTTCCATAAGGAGATCCGCCAGGATCTGGAGAGCACTTCCTTCAAAATAGATGAGGTCTGCCTGCCGGGCTATGTCCCAGGTAAAGTAGAGGTTATCAAACTCCCTGACTACCCGTTCCTCCCGGGTCTCTCCTCCTGCCAATCCGGAAGATCCTTTTATAAAATAGTAACTAAGTTGCTGGTTAATATCCTGCGAAAGCTCTTCCCGGTGCTCTATCATACGCAGGCTGCCGGCAGCTTCCGGGTTTTGTTGCAGGTAATGATAGTAAAGAGCCGATACCAGGTAAAACTCGGAATATGCATACCACAAACGATGCTTTTCGTGTGTATCTACAAAAATAGAGATATCCTCATCAATCCTTCGCATTCGTCTGCGGGCACTGTTGCGGGCATCGTAAAATTCTTTGTTCATGGAAGTACGTTGATAGACTTTCATCAGGCCGATATCGGCGATCAACCGTTCTACTTCATTCTGGGTAGAAAGCAATACACTGCGGTGCAGTTTTTCGGCCTTTTCAAAATCCATCTGCATAAAGGCACAGAAACCCAGATGGTTCAATGCTTCCGCTTTTCCGGTATTGTAGTGTTGAGCTGCTTTCCAGGCCTCTCCGGCCAGCCTGAACGTAGTATCCAGGTTCCGGTACCGGTAAGCATACGACTGCTCATTCAGTGAATCGACCAGATGTACCTCCCGGGTAGGAGCGATCTCTCCGCATGAAAAGAGCGATGTTACCATAAAAATGACAACAAATATCGGTAATACCGGAGTGGCTTTTCTCATGGGGTAAGGATTAGTGGAAACAAATCTACGAATAATTACTTGAATAACAAAAAGAGTCCTGTTTTCTCCGATTGGCACTCAGTAGCTTACCGGTTTGCTTCCAGTTCGGCGATCACTTTCAGCAGGTATTGTCCGTACTGATTTTTAAGCATAGGTTTTGCCAGTTGACGCATCTTATCCGAAGTGATCCATCCCTGCCGGAAAGCTATTCCTTCCAGACAGGCAATTTTCAGTCCCTGCCTTTTTTCAATAACCTCGATAAAAGTAGAGGCTTCAGCCAGTGAATCATGGGTACCGGTATCCAGCCATGCAAAGCCACGCCCAAGGAGTTGCACTTTCAACTCCTGTTGTACCAGGAATTCCTGGTTAACAGTGGTTATTTCGAGCTCGCCCCGGGCAGAGGGTTCTATCCTTTCTGCTATCTCCACTACTTTATTCGGGTAGAAATAGAGCCCTGTTACGGCATAATGTGATTGAGGCTGTTCGGGTTTCTCTTCAATATGCTTCGCATTTCCCTCTTTGTCAAAGTGTACCACTCCATATCGTTCCGGATCGTTTACCCAGTAACCGAAAACAGTGGCTTTTTGTTTCTTTTCCGCGGTTTGTACCGCCTCTTTCAACATCCGGGTAAAGCCTTGTCCGTAAAAGATGTTATCTCCCAGTACCAGGCAGACGGAATCGTTCCCGATAAACTCTTTGCCAATCAGAAAAGCCTGTGCCAGTCCATCCGGAGAGGGTTGAGAAGCATATTCAAACCGAACCCCGAAGTCGCTACCATCTCCTAACAGACGCTGAAAGGCAGGCAGGTCCTGTGGAGTGGAGATGACTAGTATCTCCCGGATCCCGGCCAGCATTAGGACGGAAAGGGGATAGTAGATCATCGGTTTATCGAAAACCGGAAGGAGTTGTTTACTGACTCCTTTTGTGATAGGGTAGAGGCGCGTACCGGATCCTCCTGCAAGTACGATTCCTTTCATATAGAACTGTTTTTTACAAAGGTAATCTGTTCTTCTTTTTTTGAAAGAAAATTAACGGGAAAACAGAAAGCAATTTTTAAATATTTCTTTTTTCAGTGGGAGGAAGGACTTTTCCTTGTTAATACCATTGGATATTACTGCTATAAGCATTTCCTCTCTTATCCCATTTCAGATCACTTAACATACTGGAGTTGGCACGGATACAGAAACTATACGATTGGTAATAGCCGAACGGTGAAAGACTGGCCGACATATTAAAACAGTGTAGATCCCGGCTGATGGAGAATGTGGTTTGTGTAATGGCATGCGCCTGAAAGTCCCAACCGGTATTGAAGTTGACAGCCCATTTGTTGGAAAGTTTGATATTCCCACTTCCGTTCAGAGAATGTGAAATAGAAAAAGGATAGCGCATACTCTTCTCTTTGATAGGTTTGGTTCTGTCTTCCCGTAAATTAGCGGAATAGGAGATACTGAAAGACCAGGGCATTTTGAATTCCTGGTAACCATCCGCTCCCACTTCAGCTCTTTTTGTTGTTCTTTTGGTAGGGATCTCTTCTCCGTTATCTTCTGTATGGGTAAGGCCACTTTCCGGCATCGGTTCATCCTCTACAGGTATAGAATCACCTTCTCTGTCTTTAGGGCCAAACCATTTTTTCCAGGTGTCATTACTAAATGTATAAGAGAATCCCTGGTTCATCCCCTGGAAGCGACCGAAACGTCCGTAAGACCACTCTGTGCGGTTACCCTCTACAACCTGTCCGGTTGTCTTATCATATGTATAAGCATAGGTGGCAAATATCGCATTGGTAGAGAAGGTATAGCTTTTTGTCAACTTCAGGCGTAAACGCATATTGAGGTTCCCCCATTGTTTTTCCGGGGCCACGGTATTGTAAGTTATACTGGCTCCCAGTTCATCGATCAGACTGATCTTTCTATAGCCGGTCGTATCTCTGTCAGACTTTATTTTCATCTCTAAGTTGTTAGAAATATCAAAACTGAAAGTTCCCTGTTTAGAGGCCGGGGAGTAGGCAAAAGCCCCTTCGCTGTGGGGGTTGTATGTAACCGTCTGGGATACTCCGTTGTTATCTATATAACTATAACTCTTATTA
>JAJQBG010000314.1 GCA_021203405.1 Bacteroides sp. | reverse complement strand
TTTTGTGGTTATAATAAATATATTTATTATTGGCAGACCAATTAATGAAAACACATCCGTTATAGAATGACGGAGATCAATACCGGGAAAACAATATAAAACTATAATGTTAATATTTAAAAACTAATCTATGGAAGGGAAAAAAGACCTTTGGCCGTTTTACTCAAATGGCAACTTCTCATCTTAATTTTATGGCGTGGAACCTCCGGTTCCCTATGGGCTCAATCCCGTACGATCACGGGTGAGGTATTGGACGAAGAGAGTTTTCCGATGATCGGTGTATCGGTCTCGATCAAAGGAACCAGTAATGGTACTATTATAGATCTGGATGGAAAATATAGCCTCAGTGTAGGCGATCCGGATGCTATTTTGGTTTACTCCTTTATTGGTTACATCTCTCAGGAGGTGAAAGCGGGAAACCAGACAACCATTAACGTTACGCTGATTGAAGACTCCAGGCTGCTGGATGAAGTTGTGGTAGTAGGATACGGTGTACAGAAAAAATCGCATCTTACCGGGTCTGTATCCAAGGTAAAGACAGAAGAGCTGTTGGATATACCGGCCTCCCGCCTGGACCAGGCGTTGCAAGGTAAGATTGCCGGGGTACAGATCAATAATACGACCTCTGAAGCCGGTGTGGCCCCTCAGATCCGGGTACGTGGTATGGGCTCTATCAGCGCCAGCGGAGATCCTCTGGTAGTTGTAGACGGATTTCCGGTTGCGGACGGACTCGGGTTTGTAGACATGGCCGATGTGGAATCTATTGAAGTATTGAAAGATGCAGCCTCCTCAGCTATTTATGGCTCCAGAGGAGCAAACGGGGTGATACTGATCACCACCAAACAAGGGGTGGTCAATAAGCCTAAATATACTTTCAAAGCCAGTCTGGGAGTAAAGGACGCCTATCAGTTGCATGATATTATGAGTTCACACGAATATACGGCACTTCTGGAAAGCGATAAAACCCTGAGAGGACAGACCCTTAGCCTGACCGAGGAATCCTGGAAATATATAGACAATTATACGGACTGGCAAAAAGAGGCCTTACGCACAGCTTTGATGCAAAATTATCAATTTAGTGTATCGGGGGGAAGCAAAGAAGTGAAATACTACCTATCTGCCAGCTATACAAAGGATGATGGTATTATGATCACCAATACGTATGAGAAGATGGGAGTACGTGCAAAGATTGATGCAGACCTCAACAAAAAAGTAAGTGTAGGTATTAATGTTAATCCTACTTACTCCAAAAGAGATCGTCCTTCTACTCAGTTTATCGATTTTTACCGTACTCCGACATGGTTACCGGTAAAACATACAGAGGCCACTTCCAAAATTACGGGTCGTCCCGTGGGTATATATGCCCATGCCAATCATTTTAACAACGGGACCTATACCTGTGAAGACGGTTCAACCTTTGTTGCAAGTGCCTGGGGGTCAAACAATCACAATCCCCGTTCCTTAATGGATAACGATACCAGAACCCAGGACGATTACCGCCTGCAGACATCTTCTTATATTACCATCAAGCTGGCGAAAGGACTGGAATTCAAAACGTCTAACGGATTCTATATTTCCTACATGGATTATAACCAGTATGTAAATGCAGATACTAAAAAAGAGGGAGATCCCAACCAGGCAGTTTACAGAAACAGACTTTTCGTTAACATGCTCACAGAGAACACATTTAATTATCATAAAACATTTGGGAATAAACATGAGCTCTCGGTATTGGCAGGTTTTACGGCCAAACGCTCGAATACTAAAACTGCGGGTATTTTAGGAACTGATTTCCCAACCAACTATGTACATACGCTGAATGCAGCTACTAAATTAGGATTGGATGATACATACACGCTGCGGGAAGAAGAGGCTTTGATGTCAGTTTTGGGACGTATCAATTATGCATACGATGACAAATACTTGTTATCTGCCAGCTTGCGTACAGACGGAAGTTCCAAATTCGGTCCCGATAACCGTTGGGGATGGTTTCCCTCCGTATCTCTGGGATGGCGTCTTTCTGAAGAAGCTTTTATGAAAGATATAGAGTGGATTAACCAGTTTAAAATACGGGGAAGCTGGGGGCTTACCGGAAATAATGATATTGTAAATTATGCCCATACAGATAAATTATTATCTGCAAACTATGTCCTGGGTAGTGGAAACGGTGAGGTAGCACCCGGGTTGGCTAATACAAGCTCTGTATTGGGAAATAAATCCATCAGTTGGGAACAATCCAGTGAGTTTAACTTAGGACTCGACTTCTCTGTTTTGAACAACCGGATCAATTTTGCAGCCGAATATTATCATTCTGAAACAGTACAGATGCTTTTTAAACAATCGGCACTTACCTTCTCAGGGTATACGGAATACTGGAATAACATTGGTAAAGTACGCAACAGAGGGTTTGAGTTTGAGCTTTCTACCTGTAACATACTAACTAAAGATTTTAAATGGGGCACCTCTTTTAATCTTTCGACCAACCGCAATATGTTACTTGACCTGGGTGGAGACGAACGCCAGATCAATAAAGGAGAAAGGCAGGAATCTTATCTGGCTCAGGTAGGTAAACCTGCGATCCAGTTTTACGGCTTTAAAACAATAGGTGTATGGAATTCTCAGGAAGAGATCGACAGCAACCCCAGCACGGCTAAATGTAAACCAGGCGGACTCCGTATATGGGATGCAGATGGCAATGGAGTGATTGATGATGACGACCGTGTACCATTGGGCAATCCTTTCCCCGATTTTATCTGGGGTATGACCAATACGTTCCGTTATAAAAACTTCGATCTGACCATAGCTATGCAGGGAGTACAGGGCCTGGATGTATATAATGGGGATGGATTTTACATCGAAAGTAAAAGATACAACTGGAAATATGCAAAGAATCGCTGGATTACTGCAGAAAATCCGGGAGATGGAAAAACGCCTTACCATGGTGAAGGAACTGATATGGAATTTACCGATTATTATATTGAAGACGGATCTTACTGGTCTCTGCGTGATATAGTGCTGGGATGTAAACTTCCCAAAAAAGCAGTAAAAAAGCTGAATGCAAACAATGTCCGATTGTATGGTTCGGTACAAAATGCATACGTACATTTTGCTAAAAGTTACCGGGGAGTCAATCCGGAATCCAGAATGACCAGTGGTAATTATACCTCTCCTCTTATTGACGGATACCAGCGCGGAGGATTCCCGATGCAACGTACCTTTACTTTTGGTATTGATATCAATTTCTAATCAAAACCTATAATATTGTCAGATATGAAAAATAAATTAAAATATATACCCCTGTTGGGAGCACTGATGCTTACCGGATGTCTAGACCTTCAACCTCTGTCAGAAATCGGAGAAGGAGACTTTTACCAAAACGGTTCTCAGGTAAATGTAGGTGTTATCGCCTGTTATAATGGTTTACACGGTCCCCTGGATAGTGAATGGATGATGACTGATCTCAGAACCGATGTATCCCGTCTCTCCAGTCGTAGTTCGCAAACTCCGGTCAATAAAGCCCTGAGAGCACTTGATGAAAGAACAGTAGGTCCCGGAGAGACCCAGGTCTATACTTATTGGAAAAATTGTTATCACAATATAGCCCGTTGTAATACTATTCTCAGAGAATCAACCCTGGCAGTAGTAGAAGAGGAAGGAACGCGTAACCAGTATCAGGGAGAAGCCCTGTTTATCCGCTCTTACCACTATTTTAATCTGGTAAGACTTTACGGTCCTCTCTTCATGGTTACCGAACGCATCAGTGCAGATGAAGCCAGAAAATATAACAAGACTTCTGTGGATAACGTATATGCACAGATAATCAGCGATCTGAAACTGATCGTAGATAATGAACTACTTCCCGAAGTGTATCCGGAATCCCAAACCGGAAGAGCTACCCTCTGGGCTGCCAAAACCCTGCTTGCCAAAGTATACCTGACCCGTGGTGAACTGGCGGAGGCAAAAAAACTCCTGGAAAATGTGAAAACCAGTAGTGGGCATAAACTTTTGCCCGATTTTGCCGAAATTTTCAGCATCAACAACGAAATGAATGAAGAGATCATTTTTGCGGTTCGCTACCGGGCTAATAATGCCGGAATGGGTAATCCATTCGGAAATTACTTCGCTGCCCTGAACAGTGGTTCCAGTATCCTTAATGGAGATGGCCAGGGGCAAAATTATCCCACAGTAACATTGATGAATGCTTATATTGCCAACGAAACAGATACGCGGAAAGATGCTACCGTAGCCGAGGGGTATATGGATGAACTTACCGGATATGTGGAAGATTATTATGTAACCAAGTTCCTGGCTCCGGTTACCCTTAAGAACGATGGCGAAAAGGACTTTCTGGTCTTACGGTATGCAGATGTTATTCTGATGCTTGCCGAAATTGAAAACGAGCAAGGTAATACAGGTACTGCATTGAATTACCTGAATGAGATCCGTAGAAGAGCCGGTATCCGGGAGATCGAAGCGAATGAAATAAGTAATAAATATGACATGAGACTGGCCATTGAACACGAACGGTTCCTTGAATTTGCTTATGAGAACCACCGTTTCTTTGACCTCGTACGTACAGGACGTTACAAAGAAGTGATGGATGAACATTATGTAACCGAACAGCTTCAGTATAGTACAAGACTCTTCTATTACGATAGCGGAGATCTGGTAACCAAACCCGTAGAAGAGTGGCAACTTTTGCTTCCTATTCCCACTACTGAGATCGATATCAATCCCCATATAACCCAAAACCCCGGTTATTAATGAAAAGAATTTTACTATCCGCATGGATGATCTCCGTGATATGTTCCGGCCTTAGCGCCGGAATACATCCGGTCAGTACACCGGCAGAATACAACGATGCCATTAAGAAGGTGCAACCGGGAGACACAATAAAGTTGTCAAACGGGGTGTGGAAAGATTTTAAAATGGTATTTAAAGGCGAAGGAACAGCAGAAAACCCCATTGTACTTACCGTAGAAACACTGGGATTATGTACTATAGAAGGAGAATCCAATCTGCGCATTTCCGGTAACTATCTTGTTGTGGAAGGACTTGTTTTTATAAACGGTCATACACCCACCAAATCTGTAGTAGAATTTAAAACCTCCTCTACAGAGGCCGCCAGGTACACGACGATGCGCAACTGTGTGATCGATCACTTTAATAATCCCGGTAAAACAACGACTGATAACTGGGTGAACCTGTGCGGACAATACAACACTGTTGAATATTGCTATTTCGGTGGAAAAAAGAATGACGGTACTACTTTTATTGTCTCTCCCAACGGAGAAGGACACACCGAAAACTTTCATCGTATCTACCGCAATTATTTCGGAATGCGACCCAAACTGGGTGCCAACGGAGGAGAGACTATGCGTATTGGTACCAGCCATTACTCCATGGAAAACTCCAATACGATTGTAGAGGGAAACTTCTTCGAACACTGTAACGGCGAGGTAGAGATTATTTCTGTAAAATCATGCGGGAACCGCATTATTGATAATACTTTCTGGGAGTGTGAAGGAAGCCTGGTACTTCGTCATGGCAATCAGAACGAAGTATCCGGTAACTATATAATCGGGAACGGTAAAAAGTATACAGGTGGCATCCGGATCATTAACGAAGGACATAAGATCTATAATAACTATCTGAGCGGACTCACAGGAGTGGATTTCCGCGGTCCTCTGGTTATTATGAATGGAGTACCCAACTCTCCGGTTAACCGTTATCACCAGGTGAAAGATGTAGATATCGCTTTCAATACCTTTATGGATTGCGCCCTGCCCTGGCAGTTCTGCGTAGGCAGCGATGAAGAAAGGAGTCTCTGTCCGGAAAATGTACGGATAGCCAACAATATTATTTATTCACCCGGGGAAGAAGAGCTGATCAAGGTGTACGATTGTACAGATGGTTTTTCCTTTGAAAACAATGTACTTCAAAGTGCTTATGGAATAGAGAAAGGAACAGGCTTCCTGGATAGTGAGATTAAAATACGGCGGGGTAATAACGGCATGATACTACCTTTGGTAGCAGATGCAGCCGCCGGAGATTTCAACTATGTAAAAACGGATATAGGTGACCGGGAAAGAGTAGAGCCCAAAGCAATCGGAGCTTTTCAGTTAACCGGAAAAGTAGTATCAGAGAAAGAGATGGCAACCAACAAAAATTGTGGTCCGGGCTTTCAGTGGGACGCGAAATCCGGAAGAGAGAAACACGAACCGGTTATCCACCAGGTAACTCCCGGTAAAGACAACTTAGTAAAAGCCATCCGTAATTCCGGTGCCGGCGATATTCTGGAACTGGCTGACGGAGAGTATATAAATACCCGGAAACTGCTGGTAGAACACCCATTGACCATTCGTGCCCGGGCAGGAGCTGCTACCCGTCCTGTTATCAAAATGGATGAAGTAACCGCCAATACGGTAGTCATGTTTGAAATGGAATCCGGTACCACTCTCCAGGTAGATGGGATTGCACTCTCCGGCAATGCATCTTCAGCGAAACCCACTAAATATGCATTTATCACCGGTAAAGAGAACAATCTGGATCATTACAACCTCTTTATCAATAATTGTGAGATCTATGACTTTAAAGAGGAAGCAGGAGCCATTCTGAAAGCTTTTAAAACTGCTTTTATAGACACATTACAGATCACAAACACAGTGTT
>JAJQBG010000249.1 GCA_021203405.1 Bacteroides sp. | reverse complement strand
TCAACCTACTTTATTAATAAGACAAAATACAGTCAACTAAAAACGTTAACAGACACTCTTTAACGCTTTACAAAGCTATATAAATAAATTCCATAAGCTTGGCACAACTGTTCCACCCGCTTGGCACAATAATGCCAAGGTTATGAAATGGTTGTGCCAAGGTTATGGAAATCTATCAGGAAGCAAAGATTTCAGGTTAGTCGTTAATACCCCGCCGCCTGCTTAATCTTCTTAGGAAGATCCGTATTATCCATTTTATGAGTGAACAATTCGCAACCGGCACCAATGGCAAAAACAGGAATATAAGCTGCCGTATGGGTATTATTACTCCATCCCAGACGAGCCATCTGGCTCAGGATCCCTACACTTACCGCAGCAACCGGTTCATCACGCGCGTAGAGGCTCTCTACCATTTCCACCGTCTCTACCTGAAAGGATTTATCATACGCTTCCCGGATCTTCTGCTCTGCCTGTGCGGAGATCGGTACTTCGTCCCAGAAACCCATTTTATCTTTCAACAGTTCCTGCAGGTCTTCCCAGGAAACATTTCCTTTTTTATCCCTGCGAAGTTGTCCCAAAGCTTCCGAAAGCCCCTCCTGAGAAACTTTCTGGTTTTTAAATACCGCCGGCTCCAACCGCATAGAACCTGTACTTAACGCCAGGGCTCCGGTCTCGTGGTCGGCAGTCACTACGATCAGGGTTTCATCCGGATGTTTTTCGTAGAAGTTATAAGCCACCCGGATGGCATCATCCATATCCATTACTTCGTGGAACACAGTGGCAGCATCACCGGCATGACAGGCCCAGTCTATTTTACCTCCCTCTACCATCAGGAAGAAACCATTCTCATTATCTTTGGTCAATACCTCAATAGCAGCCTCTGTGATCTGCGACAGCGTAAGATCCCCCGGTTTACGGTCAATAGCATACGGAATCGATTTCGGGTTACCCCCTTCTTCCTGCATCAGGATAATTTTGTCTGCTTTGTTCTTTACCTCCTGAAACTCATTATAGCCTTTTACCAACCTATAACCGGCACTCTCCAGGATAGGATAGATGGAAGGAGCATCCTGTTTTTTATGATCTTTATCGGGACGGAGGAAACCGCTTCCCGCATAAAAATCAAATCCTGCTTTGGGAATGTCCAAAGCGATCTCATACATCATACCCCGGTCGCGCTGGTGAGCATAAAAAGCAGCCGGAGTAGCATGGTCTATGCTTACACTGGTAGCGACCCCTACTTTATGACCAGCCTCTTTGGCCCATACGGCCACACTACTGACCGGTGTAACCATGGTACTATCTACACCCAGGCCACCGTTCTTCGTCTTTACTCCGGTAGCAAGTGCACTACCTCCGGCTGCCGAATCGGTCACCCGGTGCACACTGGAATAAGAAGTGGCAAAACTGGCAACCGGAAAAGTGGTGAACAGAAGAGATTCTACACCCACACTATTATTCAGGGAAGCCTTATATATCTCTGTACCGTGCACCTGATTAAGTCCCATTCCATCTCCGATAAAATAGAACACATACTTGGCTTTACCATTCTGGGCAGCTACTGCGGCTGCAATGAACAGCAAAAATAAAAAATGAAAAAAACGTTTCATGGGTTTGTTCTTTTGGTTTATCTATTCGTGATATCTGTATACATTATTAGAAATAAGACGTATCAGCCCGGGATTTGTACCCGAAGAACAAAGATACGAAAAAGATAATGAATAGAGTTAAGAGATTGAAAAAGGAAAACCCGGTCCTTACAAAGTAAGAACCGGGTCGTTTATAATTTTTAAAAGCAACATCAGGTCATGCCTGTTTTTCAAGGATTTCCATTGTATCACTGGCGATCATCAGCTCTTCGTCTGTCGGGATCACCACGACTTTTACCTTTGATTCAGGTTTAGAAATGATCTGTTCCCTGCTACGAAGACCGTTATTGGCTTCGTGGTCGAACTCCACCCCCATATATTCCAGGCCTTCGCAAATAGCAGAGCGACAAGTATCCTGGTTCTCTCCTACACCTCCGGTAAATACGATGATATCCACACCGCCCATAGCAGCGGTATAGGCACCAATATATTTCTTGATACGGTAGTCATACATCTTTTGTGCCAGGATAGCTTTGGGTACTCCCCCTTTACAGGCCTGTTCGATCTCGCGTATATCGCTGGAAATACCGGATACACCGAGTACACCACTCTTTTTATTGAGCAGGTTAGAGACCCCGGTAGGATTCAACCCCTCTTTTTCCATGATGTAGGTTACCGCACCGGCATCGATATCTCCACTACGTGTACCCATCATCAAACCTTCCAGCGGGGTAAGCCCCATGGTAGTATCGAGACATTTACCATCCTTGATAGCGGCAATAGATCCTCCGTTACCAATGTGGCAGGTAATCACCCGCTGCCCTTCCTGGGGAACACCTAAGAAGTCGCATACTCTTTTGGAGACATAGCGGTGAGAGGTTCCGTGGAAACCATAGCGGCGTACTCCGTATTTGTCATACAGTTCGTAAGGAATCGCATACAGGTAGGCGTAATCAGGCATGGTCTGGTGGAAAGCGGTATCGAATACAGCTACCTGGGGTACATCCGGCAGAATAGCCGAGATGGCATTGATCCCTTTCAGGTTAGCCGGGTTGTGCAAAGGAGCCAGGTCGCTACAGGCGGTGATCATATCGGTAACTTCTTTATCGATCAGCACCGATTTGCTGAATGCTTCCGCTCCGTGTACCACACGGTGTCCTACGGCATCGATCTCCTCCAGTGATTGAATAGCACCGTATTCAGCATTTACCAGGGCTTTCAGGATGAATTCGACCCCTACGGTGTGCTCCGGGATATTCTTTTCGTAGGTGATCTTTTCTCCGTTGGGAAGAGAGATTTTCAGGAACGATCCGCGAAGGCCGATCTTTTCAATACCCCCCTGGGCAATAACGTCTTTCGTCTCCATCTCAAACAATTTATACTTGATGGAAGAACTACCGCAATTAAGTACTAATACTTTCATGATATTATTTAAATTATTTTTTTGCTGCCATGGCCTGATTAGCAGTGATGGCTACCATTTTATATACATCATCGATGGAACAACCGCGTGAAAGGTCGTTGACCGGACGGGCAATACCCTGGAGGATCGGCCCGATAGCATCCGCACCGGCCAGACGCTCTACCAGCTTGTAGGCAATGTTACCCACTTCAAGGGTAGGGAATACCAGTACATCGGCCTGACCGGCGATCTCAGATCCGGGCGCTTTGCTCTTGCCTACGGCAGGAACCAGTGCAGCATCTGCCTGAAGTTCACCGTCTATTTTCAGGCCGGGAGCCAGTTCTTTAGCCAGTTTCAGGGCTTCTGTTACTTTATCAACCATTTCATGTTTAGCCGAACCTTTGGTAGAGAAGCTTAACATAGCTACTTTAGGATCTTCAATCCCTGCTACCGCTTTGGCTGTCTCTGCGGTACATACGGCAATTTGTGAAAGTTGCGCAGCATCCGGATTGGGAGTAACGGCTACATCGGCAAATACCAGTATTCCATCCTTACCGTACTCAGGAGTTTTGGTCACCATCAACATAGCACCTGATACGCAAGTGATACCGGGAGAGGTTTTAATGATCTGCAGGGCAGGTCTCAATACATTTCCGGTTGTATTTCTGGCGCCGGCCAGCTGACCGTCGGCATCGCCGTTCTTAATGATCAGGCACCCCAGGTAGAGTGGATCCACTACCAGCTTACGGGCCTCTTCGATAGTCATACCTTTTTTCTTACGGAGTTCACACAGCAGTTGTGCATACTCCTCTTTCTTAGGATGGTTCTCCGGATCGACGATCGTGGCTTTGTCAATATTCCCAAGGCCCCATTCCTTAGCCAAAGAGGCGATCTCATCCGGATTACCCAGAATGATCAGGTCGGCCACTCCGTCTGCCAGGAGCCGGTCGGCAGCTTTGAGAGTACGTTCCTCCGTACCTTCCGGCAGGACAATACGCTGGCGGTTCGCTTTCGCGCGCGCAATAATTTCACTTATTAAATCCATGATAGCTATGTTTTATTAAAAGTATTACCGAAGATTGTGTTATTCACGTTACAAAATTAGGTAAAATTGTAATATCCACATTGCAATTTCTGATTTATTTTGTGGAAAAATGAGTAGAAAGTTACATTCTTTAACATAAAGAGCCTCTTTTAATCTCTACCTTTGCAGTTGATCAAAATTTGACAATAGAATATGATAATCCAATGTGCGATCCTGTTTGGTTGCCTGGCTCTGGGAGAGCTGATCGTCTACCTGACAGGGGTAAAATTCCCCTCCAGCATCATCGGGATGTTGATCCTCGCATTTTTACTGAAAATGAACTGGCTCGACATTCAAAAAGTGAAAAAGATCTCTGATTTCCTGGTATCCAACCTGGCTTTCTTTTTTTGTTCCTCCGGGAGTGGCCCTGATCCTTTACTTTAACCGCATCGTGGAAGAGTGGATACCGATCCTTACCGCTACGGTGGTAAGTACTATGCTGGTGATCGGGGTTACCGGATGGGTTCACCAGTTAATGCGCCGTATCAAATGAGTTTCTTAGCGAATAAATATTTCCTGATCGCCCTTACCTTCGGGGTTTTCTATGTGGCACAGATCGTTCATAAAAGGAGCCGTTTTTTCCTGTTCAATCCGATCCTGCTCACTATCGGAGGGCTGATCGCTTTTCTGAAACTGACCGGTATCAGTTACGAGACTTACTACGAAGGGGGATACCTGATCGAATTCTGGATGAAACCGGCTATTGTGGCACTGGGAGTACCGCTCTATCAGAACCTGGAGGTGATCCGGAAACAATACCTGCCGATCCTGGTCTCACAGTTTGCCGGTTGTGTAACAGGGATTGTTTCGGTAACTACCCTTGCGGGATGGTTGGGAGCTTCACCGGAGGTGATCCTCTCCATCGCTTCCAAATCGGTTACCACCCCGATCGCCCTGGAGATCAGCCACTCCATCGGCGGGATCCCTCCCATTACCGCCGGTGTAGTAACCTTTGTGGGACTGAGCGGAGGTATCTTCGGGTTTAAGGTCCTGCAACTCTTCCGGGTGGAGAGCCCGATCGCCCAGGGATTATCCATCGGTACGGCGGCCCACGCCTTCGGCACCTCCATTGCTACGGGAGTAAGTCCGAAGTATGGGGTCTACGCCAGTCTGGGATTGATACTGAACGGCATCCTTACAGCACTTTTTACACCGCCTTTATTAAGATTATTGGGATTCCTCTAACAAATCCTACTCTTTTTTGTTACCATTTATTGTAGAATAATCATCATGATCCAATTCAAAGACGTCACACTTGAAGATAAAGAGGTTATACAGTCGTTCACACTGAAAAGCGACCGGCGTAACTGTGACCTCTCTTTCTCGAATATCTGCAGCTGGAGATTCCTCTACCATACACAATTTGCGGTTGTGGAGGGGTTCCTGGTCCTGAAATTCCGGACAGAGGGTAAACTGGCTTATATGACCCCTATCGGAGAGGGAGATTACCGGAAAGTGGTTGAAAAACTGGTTGAAGATGCTGCCCGGGAGCAGGAGCCCTTTTGTATGTTGGGGGTATGCAGCCACATCTACCGGGGAATGGAAGAGCTGATGCCGGAAAAATTTGTGTTCACCATAGACAGGGATTATGCAGACTATATCTATCTGCGCAGCGACCTGGCTACGCTGACCGGAAAGAAGTTTTAGTCAAAGAGGAACCACATTAATAAGTTCCGCAAACTCTATAATTACGAATACCAGCCTATTACCCCGGATCTTATTCCGGAGTGCCTGCGGCTGGAAGATGAGTGGTGCCGGGCCAATAACCGCCAGGAAGCAGAAGGACTCTGCCACGAAAGGCAGGCGTTACTCTTCGCTTTGAATCATTTTGAAAAGCTGGGACTCACAGGGGGAGTACTCCGGGTGGAGGGTAAAATAGCGGCCTTCACTTTTGGTATGCCGATCAATCAGGAGACGTTTGGCATTCATGTAGAGAAGGCAGATACCTCTATCAACGGGGCGTATGCGATGATCAATTATGAATTTGCCAACCATATTCCTGAGCAGTATATCTACCTGAACCGGGAGGAGGACCCGGGAATCGAAGGGTTACGGAAAGCAAAGCTCTCCTACAATCCGGTGACTATCCTGGAAAAATATATGGCTTGTTTAAAAGAAGAAACCTATAGATAAGGATGCAAAACAGATAAAAGAAGCAGTCCGCACGATCTGGACCAACTGTTTCAGTGACAGTACAGAATTTACGGACCTCTATTTTGAGAAGAGATACAGGGAGGATACCAATATTTACCTGGTACAGGACGAAACCATTATCTCTGCTTTCCAGATGATCCCTTACCCGATGACCTACCTGGGAGAGAAAATAGAGACCTCCTATGTGTCGGGAGCAGGTACGCTGCCTGAATACAGGGGGCAAGGGGCTATGACCCAGCTTTTGGGAGAATCCTTTAAAAAGATGAAGGAGAATAACATTCAGTTCTCTACCCTGATCCCTTCGGAACTTTCCCTGTTCGATTATTACGGTAAGCTGGGATATACGCGTATCTTTGATTATGCGATCACCGATATCGATCTCTCTTCCGTTTCGGATGTAAAAGGGTATGAGATCGAGGAGTATACGGATTACCGGGAGGATGTCTATGAATATTTCAACCGGAAAATGGAGGAACACCCCTGTTGTATCCAGCATACGGCCTATGACTTTGAATTTATTACGGCTGCCGCAGCACTGGAGAATGAACCGGTCTACATAGCCCGGCAGAATATGCAGGTAAAAGGGATCCTTTTTGCAGAACTGCGGGAGGATGGACTGATGGTTAAAGAGTTGCTGGCAGAAAGTGATTTTGCCAAAGAGGCTCTTCTGTACCAGGCCTCACAGTGGGCCGGAACAACTTGTATACGCTATAGAGATATGCCCCGGCAGGGAGAAAGCGATTACGCGCTGGGAATGGCACGGGCTATTGATGTACACCTGTTGCTGAATACCTACGCCCATAAACATCCGGAATTAGAGTTAACTCTGAAGATCACCGATGAGTTCCTGCCGGAGAACAACGGGTACTACCGCTTGTCGGAGGGGGAGTGTATCCGCTATACGGATAAACCGGACTGGCATGGCTATACATTTGTTACCATTAACCAGCTGACACAAGCCTTATTGGGATATCATATAGAAGAGTTACCGGAAGCCCTGCAGGCATTTGAACCGCAGGTGCCTTACATGAGCCTGATGGTGGATTAATCTTTGGTAAGCATCCGTTCCAGCTCTTCGGCACTGAGCCGCAGATAGAATTGTCCGCGGTAGGCTACGGAGATGGAGCCGGTCTCTTCGGATACGATCACCGCATACGCATCTGAATCCTGGGAGATGCCCATGGCTGCCCGATGGCGCAACCCCAGCTCTTTGGGAATATCGAGGCTATGGGATACTGGCAGGATACAGCCTGCTGCTTTGATCCGTCCTTTGCTGATCACCATGGCCCCGTCGTGCAGGGGGCTGTTCTTAAAGAAGATATTTTCGATCAGCCGCTGGCTGATGGCGGCATCCACAATCTCTCCGGTACGTACAATTTCATCCAGAGGAAGATCACGCTCTATCACGATCAGTGCTCCCGTCTTCTGTTTACCCATACTTTTACAGGCCAGTACGATCTGCACGATCTCTTCGTGATCCTGCTGATTGCTTTTATTCCCCCGTAAAAAGCGGAAGAGTGCGCTGGCACGCTGGTGAGAACCGATAGTGAGCAGAAAGCGGCGGATGTCGTCCTGAAAGAGCACGATCAGGGCAAAGACCCCTACCTTGACCAGGTTGTCGTAAATGGTACCCAGCAGCCGCATCTCCAGCAGCTGGGAAACGGCAATGCCAAAGACAATGAATACCAGGATCCCGATAAAGACATTGATGGAGCCGGAAGCCTTCATCAATTTATAGGTATAGTAGAGCATGAACGCTACCAGTAGTACATCAATAAAGTCTTTAATCCCAAAGTCGAAAAACATATCCGGTATTATTTATGGGTTACACTTTTCAGTTTATTGTATATTTTCACCACCTCTACCGCCTCTTTTACATCGTGTGCCCTTAACAGGGTGGCTCCTTTTTCCAGGGCAACCATGTGCAGGGCAGAGGTGCCATTGAGTGCTTCATCCGGAGTGACACCCAACAGACGGGTGATCATGGACTTTCTTGAAACACCTGCCAGCACAGGAAGTTCAAAAACGGAGAACTCCTGCAACCAGCTGAGCAATTCGTAATTGTGGTCGAGGGTTTTGCCAAAACCAAAGCCGGGATCGAGAATGATATCTTTTACTCCGCGGCTACGAAGCCGGTCGATCTTTCCGGCAAAGTAGAGAAAGACCTCTTCCATAAAGTTTTCATAGCGGGGAGCCTGCTGCATGGTCTGCGGAGTTCCCTGCATGTGCATCATAATGTAAGGTACATTCAGCTCTGCTACCACATCGAACATCGTTTCGTCCATCTCTCCGGCAGCTATGTCATTGATAATATGGGCGCCATACTCCCGGACACACCTGCGGGCCACCCCGGCCCGGAACGTATCTACGGAGATCACCGCATCGGGATGGTTCGTACGGATCACTTCGAGTGCGGGCGCAAGCCGTGCCATCTCTTCATCAGGAGTAATATGCTGAGCCCCCGGACGGGAAGAGTAAGCTCCCAGATCGATCATCGTAGCTCCTTCCTCCAGAATCTGCCGGGCCCTGGAAGCGATCTCTTCCAGTGTCTGTTTCCGGCTTCCGGCATAGAAGGAGTCGGGCGTGACATTGAGTATCCCCATTACCTGAGGAACACTTACATCCATAAGCCGACCGTCGATATTGATATAATAGGGCGAATGTGTCATTACTTTTCTCGTTGCATTCCTGCAAATGTACATCAATAAATTGATTTTACAGGATGTTAGGCCAGAATTTTAACCACTTCCCCGATGGATCCGATCCGGTGAAATCCGGGATAGTCTACCGGAGCAGCCGATTCTTCGTGGATCCAGATTATTTCATAGGGAATATGGATGCATTTTCCTCCCAGGCCGGCTACCGGAAGGATATCGGATCTCAGGGAATTACCGATCATCAGGAACTCATCCGGTTGTATATCCAGCGTTTTAATAAGCTCTGCATACTCGGCCTCGTTCTTATAACTCATGATCTCTATGCGGTGAAAGTAACTTTCCAGGCCCGACTCCCGTATTTTGCGGTACTGGTCCGTCAGGTCGCCTTTGGTAGCCAGTACCAACCTGAAACGTCCGGTATCATGCAACTGACGGAGGGTCTCTTCTACTCCGTCAAGCAGACGGACAGGCAGGGAGAGCATATTCTTACCGAGTCGGAGAATATCCTGAAGTTTATCTGCCCCTATCCGGTTCCCACTGACATGCAGGGCAGTCTCGATCATGGAGAGGGTAAAACCTTTGATCCCGTAACCATATAGGGATATATTGCGGATCTCCGTTTCATAAAGAGAGCGGAAGATCTCTTCACGACCTGCATATTCACCCAGCATACCGGCAAATGTTTGTTCTGCTTCCCGGAAATAGGGTTCGTTGACCCAGAGGGTATCGTCGGCATCAAAGCCGATCACTTTTATATTTTTCATTATTACGCGCTTAGTAGTGCAAAATTACAATAATTATCCGGAATCTATACGCAACAAAGAACTCCTGTGCGCCTGCCTGTGTTAATAGAAGAACTTTCGGGGCCGTAAAAAGTAAACCGGCAAGAAAAGTTATATCCAGATTTATTTTATCTTTGTCCTCTATTCATTCAACAGTTTATGAAGATCTCTACACTCTATACCCTCTTCCAAAGGTGTTCGGGAGTAACCACGGACAGCCGGAAAATTGTTTCCGGTGTGCTTTACATTGCCCTGCGGGGAGAAAAATTTAATGGAAACGAGTTTGCAGCCGAAGCCCTCCGTAAGGGAGCTTTGTATGCGGTTATGGATGATCCGGCCTGTGCTGAGCCGGGGAACGACCAGATGATCCTGGTAGAAGACTCCCTGAGCACGTTGCAGGAGTTGGCTTCTTATCACCGGAAAGTGTTGGGAACCACCATCATCGGGATCACGGGGACGAACGGTAAAACAACGACCAAAGAGTTGATCGCGGCTGTATTATCCGGATCTTACCGGGTTCTTTATACGCAGGGTAACCTGAATAACCACATCGGCGTGCCGCTTACCCTGTTACAACTGACTCCGCAACATCAGCTGGCGGTTATTGAGATGGGAGCCAGCCATCCGGGGGAGATCCACACCCTGGCCAGCATAGCTGATCCGGACTGCGGACTTATTACCAATGTAGGAAAAGCGCACCTGGAAGGGTTTGGCTCTTTTGAAGGGGTGATCCGCACCAAAGGAGAATTGTATGAATACCTGAGGGAGAAAAAAGGGAGTACGGTATTTATTCACCACGAGAATAGTTACCTGATGGGTATTGCGCAGGGACTGAACGCGGTCTACTACGGTACGGAAGAGGGTCTCTATGTGAACGGCCGGATAACAGGTTCTTCTCCTTACCTCTCCCTGGAATGGAAGAGCGGCAGAGAGGGTAACCATCCGATAGAGACCCGGTTGATCGGGGCTTATAATTTGGAGAATGCCCTGGCAGCGATTACCCTCGGATGGTACTTTGGGGTGGAACCGCAAAAGATCAACGAGGCTCTTTCCGGCTATACACCGACCAATAACCGCTCCCAGTTAACGGAAACCTCCAAAAACAAATTGATCCTGGATGCCTATAATGCCAATCCAACCAGTATGAAGGCTGCTGTGACCAATTTTGAAACGATCGATGCCCCTCGTAAAATGGTGATCCTGGGAGATATGAAGGAGCTGGGAGAAGATAGTTATGAGGAACATCAGAAGATTGTCTCTTTGCTGGAAGATGCTCACTTTGAAAGAGTGATACTGGTAGGAGAGAATTTCTGCCAGACGGACAACAGCTATGAGTGTTATGATACGACAGAAAAAGCCCTCCGGGCACTGGAAACAGCTTCTCCGGAAGGCTATCTTATTTTAATTAAGGGTTCAAACAGTATGCATTTAAATAAAGTGACCGGTTATTTATAATCTTCCGGTACCATTTTCCCGGTCTCTATCATCCCTCCTGTTACCTGCTGAACCCGGTTTTGTACAGCAGGTAATTTATGGTAAGGAGTAGAGAAGGTGTGTGGAGAAGCTACCGCAACCGGTTCACCAGTAATCCGGGCGATAGCAATTGCCAGTAGTTCTTCCTCTTCATCGCCCAATTCGGCACTATTTTTCAACAGGTCTTCCTCCACAGCTATATCCGGAGAGATAGGACCATCAAATGTGGTACGGGGATCGTTGTTATCAAACCTGTAGACCATGGTGTATATTCCCCAATTATCCAGAAATCCGGGATATCGTTTTCCACTATATACCTGTTTTGCCGTAGCCAGTATCCCTCCACAATATTTTCCGGAGGTCTTACTACCAATAAGCTTTACATCCAGATAAGGAGAGAGCCCTACAATGGTAGCTTCTGAAGCAGAAGCGGTATGGCTACCGGTCAGGATATAGATCTCATTCAGTTCCAGATTGTGTTCTATCTTTTCAGTAACCGTCTTCCCATCTTCATCTGAATACCTGTAATCATACGTAAAATAGGTATTGGTATCTTTATAATAATCCATCCAGTACTGATTCCACTGTTCGGTCAGATAGATACTTTTACTTTTCACCACAGAAGAGGGTACCAGCATACTACACAGGAACTGGGAAGTAATAGAGTATCCACCCGGGTTATATCGCAGGTCCAATACCATATCCGTAACTCCCGCTTCCCGAAACTCTTTAATAACTTTCTGTAATTGGGTATGTGATCTCCGGGTATAATCACTGTAATGGAGATAACCGATGGTATGGTTACCTCGTTGAATGATCTCAGTAGCGATTACAGGGTCCTGATAGATAGTAACAGCTGTTAAAGAGATTTGCATACCAGACTCCCTGATGGTCTGATCCTGGGCATTATATTCTCCCAGTCCTATAGTAACAGAAGAAGAGTAATAGAGTTCCCGGTAATTATCAAGGGTCATATTCTTCCCATTCATCTGCAAAATAATATCTCCTCTCTTCAGACCTGCTTTCGAGGCAGGAGAATCCCGGTAGACAAACTGGACAATAGCAAAGACATCTTCTACATTCCGGAACTGTGCAAACTCCAGGGAATAGCCATAGGTGGTTTCCACTCCGGCAAAAGAGTTAGAGAGAGCCTCTCTATCATCGGTCAGGGTAGACCATTTATCGTCTTTGTAGATCATTTCCCGGAAATAGTCGAACGGATCGCTGTAGCTGTATACATCCAGACCGAGATCAATCTCCTTATTCCACAAGTAGTAAATATCCTGACAATCGGCAATCAATTTATTCACGAAACAGTAATCCGGTGAACCGTCAGGAATATCGGGACCTACGGGATCATCATCTTTACAGGAAAGTAACAGGCAGCAGCCTGCTAAAAGAAACCAGAATTTTATTTTCATACTTTTAT
The DNA here is from genome assembly GCA_021203405.1 of Bacteroides sp. GTDB lineage: Bacteria > Bacteroidota > Bacteroidia > Bacteroidales > Bacteroidaceae > Bacteroides. The sequence continues at coordinate 13,810 of JAJQBG010000249.1, read as the reverse complement.
GATATAGGGACGTACTATATACAGGGAGAAGAGAGTAGCCAGGATCACTCCTACACTATTGGCAGCAAAATCGAGCCAATCTCCTCCCCGATACTCCGTGCACCAGGCCTGTAAAAGTTCTACTCCTCCTCCCATCAGGATGGGAAAGAAAAAAGCACCCATCCAGCCATGCAATGGATTGCCTTTCTCCTGATGATTTCTGAAGAATTCCACCCACAATATAAAAGATAAACCAAAATACATAGCTATATGCACTAATTTATCCAGATGAGGGATGGTGTTAAGTCCGGTAGAAGGCGGCTTAAAAAACGATAAATATAGAATAACAGCTATTACAAGCAGGGAGAAAGGATATTTTTTAAGATAGTAAAGCATACTTAGTTGGTAAATGTAGCCGCAAAATAAGAAACATTTTCTACATTTGCGCTCAAATCAAAAAAATATAACCAATTGTAAGCTAAGCCAATATATATGAGTAAAAAAGAAAGAGCGAATTTCGGGAGTAAACTGGGGGTTATTCTGGCATCGGCAGGATCTGCCGTGGGATTGGGGAATATATGGAGATTCCCGTATGAGACGGGTAATCACGGAGGTGCTGCTTTTATCCTGATCTACTTAGCCTGTATCCTTTTACTGGGATTGCCCATTATGGTTTCCGAGTTTTTAATCGGCCGGCATTCGCGTTCCAATACAGCCAGAGCCTATCAGGTACTGGCTCCCGGCACCCAATGGAAATGGGTAGGCCGCATGGGAGTAGCTGCCGGCTTCCTGATCTTAAGTTACTATTCGGTAGTAGCCGGATGGACTTTTGAATATATTTTTGAAGCAGTAAGCAATAAATTTGCCGGTAAAACTTCGGAAGATTTTATTGAGTCTTTCCAGGCTTTCTCCTCCAATCCCTGGAAACCGGCATTCTGGCTTACCGCATTTCTGGTATCCACCCATTTCATTATTGTAAAAGGAGTGGAAAAGGGGATTGAAAAAGCCTCTAAAATTATGGTGCCTACTCTCTTTATACTTATTATTATACTGGTAGGATGTTCGGTAACTCTACCGGGAGCCGAAAAGGGAATAGAATTCCTCTTAAAACCGGATTTCTCTAAAGTAGATTCATCTGTGTTTTTAGGGGCTATGGGACAGGCGTTCTTTTCCATGAGCCTGGGAATGGGATGCCTCTGTACGTATGCCTCTTATTTTAGTAAAGAGACCAACCTTGCCAAAACTGCTTTCAGTGTAGGTCTTATTGATACTTTTGTAGCGATCCTGGCCGGTTTCATTATCTTCCCGGCTGCTTTTGCAGTAGGGATCAATCCGGATGCCGGCCCAAGCCTGATCTTTATTACGTTACCAAATGTGTTCCAGCAGGCCTTTTCGGGAGTGCCTATACTGGCTTATCTCTTCTCTGTATTGTTTTATATACTGCTGGCAGTGGCGGCACTTACTTCGACTATTTCCATGCACGAAGTAGTAACGGCCTACCTGCACGAAGAGTTTAAATTCACCCGCAGCAGAGCGGCACAGATCGTAACGGGTTCCTGCATTATACTGGGTATATTCTGTTCGCTCTCTTTAGGACCCACCAAAGATTATACGCTCTTTGGAATGGGCACGTTTGATCTGTTTGATTTTGTAACGGCCAAGATCATGCTTCCGCTGGGAGGTATGTTAATCGCTATTTTTACCGGCTGGTACCTGGATAAGAAAATTGTCTGGGAAGAGGTTACGAATGACAGTACTTTAAAGATGCCGCTTTATAAAGCCTTTATCTTCCTGCTTCGTTTTATTGCTCCGGTAGCCATCGCCCTTGTATTTATGGATGAATTAGGATTATTGGGTACATAAATGTGGAAAGATTATTTCTATTTCTCTAAAAAAGAACGTCAGGGTATTATTCTATTATCGGTATTAATTGTTATTTGTCTTTTAATACCTGTTCTCTATCCGTCTGACCGGGAGATAGCTCCTTACGATTATACGGAATTTGAAGAGAAATATGGTGACTGGTTCTCTTCTTTAACGAATCAGGAAAAAAGAGAGAGGTAGCTGTTACACCGGTTAAAAAAGAGATCATCCTGAAACCATTCGATCCCAATCGGGCAGATTCTCTGACTTTGGTCTCCTTAGGCCTTCCCGGATGGATGGCAGGGAATGTATTACAGTACCGCCGTAAAGGGGGTTCTTTCAGAAAAAGGGAGGATTTCCGGAAGATATATGGGTTAAGTGAGGAGAAGTATCAGGAGCTTTATCCCTATATAGAGATCCGGGTCGAAGAGACTCCTGCTACGGAGATGGAAGTAAGAGAAGAGAAGTTACCTGCTACGCCCCTTGTGGAGAAGCCTTTTAAATATGAGAAAGGTACCCTCGTAGAATTAAACCGGGCGGATACGACCGAACTGAAAAAGGTCCCGGGTATAGGTTCGGTATATGCCAGACGTATTGTGAATTACCGGAACAGGCTGGGTGGTTTTTATACCACGGCGCAGTTGCAGGAGATCGAACTGGAAGCAGACTCCCTGGTGCAATGGTTTACTGCGGATAGTACGGAGATCGACCGGATACCGATCAATAAAAGTAGCATAGAACGCCTCCGGAATCATCCTTATATTAATTTTTACCAGGCTAAAGCTTTTATAGAACACCGGAAAAAGAGAGGGAATATCAGGAGTCTGGATGAATTCCGGTTGTATGAAGAGTTTACGGAAGAAGACCTTGAAAGGATATCTTATTATATCAGATTTGATTAAAAAGAAAGGCGGATCAACTGAATGGTCCGCCTTTTGTTTTTCGTCAATCAAAAAAAGAATTACTCTTCGCCTTCGTTATCATCTTCGTCACCGTTGTCAGCAAGCTCCAGTTCGAAGTTCACTTCTTTGGTAACTTTACCGTCTTTTACCTCTTCTTTAGTAAAGTCTACCTCTTCAGAAGCCTCTACATAGAGTTCCTCTTCGTCAACAACACTTACAGTATAAGTAACTTTATCAGTTCCTTCCTCAACTTTGTAGGGTTTGAAACTATATTTACCATCCTTATCAGTTGTAACAGTGTCGTTCTTTGCCAAAGATTTTGATTCGATTACGATTTCAATGCCTTCCAGGGGATCTTCATCCAAAGTAACTACTCCTGTAATAATGTGTTCTACCAGTACCGGCTGATCGTCATCATCGTCGTCACTACAAGAAGCCATAAAACCTACGGTACTTACTGCCATAAAACCTGCAAGCAAAAATTTAGCTACTCTCAAATCTTTTAAAATTTCCATTTTCATAATTAAAGTTTTTGTTCTACATAGATATAAATCCGCCCTGAGGCTAAATATTGCATGAGCAAATAACATTCTTTTAGATTTAACCTCTGTTTTATAATGTAAAAACAGTAAAACGATAAGAGTATAAATAAGTTAGAGAAGCAAAAAAATCCCGGCCGGGAAATGTTAAAAACATTCCGGCCGGGATTAATAGGGTATAGAATATCTTATTTGACAGTCACCGTAAGCGGATTCTGAACCTTTACAGCGAAATCACGGGCATAGTTATTCCACTGTTGAGGGCTGTTAAAGATATGTTTGCTCCATCCGGAACCCCAGTAATATACATATTCGCTTCCGGGAGCATAGTCGCTGATAGCTAACAAATGTCCGTTAGCACCGACTCTGTCTTTGGCTTCTTCCTCTCCGAACATAACAGGTTTCACCTCTTTGACCGGAGCCGGGAAAGCAGCTCCTACGTAGATCTTACCGTTATCAATATCAGGCGTTTCAGTGGGGTCTACATAGGTCATATATCCGGCTGTAGCATCAGCCACTACCTCTATCTCATCTTCCGGTTCATGCAGTACAATACCGGTCACTACCTGGGCATCCGCCGGGGTATTGGTATAGGAAACCACTGTTTTGTTCATGTGAGAACCGGCATCCAGTGTGATCACACGGGTTTCCACTACATTCTCTTCTCCTCTTACAGTCAAAGGATTGTAAGTAAGTTCCACTTTGAAACGAAGCGGACCGTTATCCAGGATATTTTCAGTGACATAACAGTAAGGATAGATGATCTCATCATCTATATAAAGGGCAGCTGTTCCTTCTCCCAGCGTAGGACCTACTTTGTAACAATCCAATCCGTTACCGTGGTCTACATGGTAGGAAGTAGAGTGGCGGAGTTCAGCCGCAGCTACCGGATTGGTCTTTTTCAGGCTGTCAATACGGGCCAGCGTTGCAGGATTCAATTCTGTAGCGTAACGTTCTTCAACAACCATATCAGGAACTGATTTGGTCCATACGTCGTATCCGAATGCCCGTTCGCCTGTCGCCTGTAAGGCAGGTCCATAGGTACGGAAAGCCACTTTATCGTTCTCCCAGGCAATATCATCGACACGTTCCGGATACCGGCGTCCGTAGGCACGTGTTACAAACTCTTCGGGAGTACCGGGCTGAATAGTGTAGGTAGCTGTTCCATTGGCAGGTACATGGGCCGGAAAGATCAGTTTCTGATCGTGTGTGATCTGGTAAGCAACCTGTTTACCGTTCTCATTCAACACGACCAGTTTTTCAGTTCCGTCTGATTTAAGCTTAGCGGTAATCTCACTCATGGATACCTCTACCACCTCGTCGTTACGGTTCAGGGAGGTTGGATTCTCTACTACTACAGTAGCTACCGGAGCTTCTCCGCATGCAAATGCGAACAGGGCTGTGGCTACCAATAAAAATATCTTCTTCATATGCTTTAAACCGTTTTATTACAGTAGTTTTATAAAAGAAAAAGGCCGGCAGGGGGAAGAGTATATCCCGTATGACCGGCCCCGTATTTTTTATTTCGGTTGTTTTCCGATATAGGCCAGGATACCACCATCTACATAGAGGATATGACCATTCACAAAGTTAGAAGCTTCCGAAGCCAGGAATACGGCAGGACCTACGAGGTCTTCCGGATTTCCCCAACGGGCAGCCGGTGTTTTGGCAATGATAAAGGAATCAAAAGGATGTTTGGAACCATCGGGCTGGACTTCTCTCAGCGGTGCGGTCTGGGGAGTAGTGATATAACCCGGTCCGAGACCGTTACACTGAATGTTATACTCACCATATTCCGAAGCAATGTTCTTAGTCAACATTTTCAGACCACCTTTAGCAGCCGCATAACCGGATACGGTCTCACGTCCCAGTTCGCTCATCATAGAACAGATGTTGATGATCTTTCCATGTCCTTTTTTCATCATGCCGGGAAGTACTGCTTTGGAAACGATAAAAGGCCCGTTCAGATCGATATCGATCACCTGACGGAAATCGGCAGCACTCATTTCATGCATAGGGATGCGTTTGATAATTCCGGCGTTGTTTACCAGAATATCCACAGAACCTACCTCTTTTTCAATCTGAGCCACCAGCGCATTTACCTGATCTTCGTTGGTCACGTCGCAAACATAACCGTTGGCATCAATACCTGCCTCTTTATAAGCAGCCACTCCTTTGTCAACCAGCTCCTGGTTAATATCATTGAACACAATTTTAGCACCAGCTTCAGCCAATCCGGAAGCGATCGCAAAACCGATACCATAGGATGCACCTGTAACCAATGCAACTTTTCCTTCGAGTGAAAAATTTACCATAATTTTAAAATTCGGCCTCTCTCCCTGATACCAGGGAGAACAGGCAATTAATATTATTAGTTGTTATATGTTATGTTCGTACCCGGTACAGTGCGGGTTGCTATTTAAGATCTGTAATGAGAGAGAAGTCCTGATCGCCATAATCCAGGTTCTCACCTCCCATACCCCAGATAAAGGTATAGTTATGGGTAGCGGCAGCGGAATGGATAGACCACTCGGGAGAGAGGACTGCCTGATCACCTTTCATCCAGATGTGGCGGGTCTCATCTACTTCGCCCATAAAGTGGCATACGGCCTGGCCTTCGGGTACCTCAAAGTAGAAATAGGCTTCCATACGGCGTGAATGTACATGTGCCGGCATGGTGTTCCATACACTACCCGGAGCAAGTTCCGTCATTCCCATCTGTATCTGGCAGGTAGGTAGTACCTGGTTTACGATCATCTTGTTAATATTACGGTGGTTGGATCCTTCGAGGGAACCCATTTCCGCAACAATCGCATCATCCTTTGTGATCTTCTTATCGGGATAGTTACGATGAGCCGTCAGCGAGTTAAAGTAAAACTTGGCAGGGTTGGCAGGGTCAAGGCTACGGAAAGTTACTTCACGGTCTCCGGAGCCTAAGTAAAGAGCCTCTTTGTAATTAAGTTCAAACTCTGCATCGCCGGCTTTAACCACACCGGGACCTCCTACATTGAACATACCCATTTCGCGACGTGTCAGGAAATAAGGTGCTTTAAGGGGATCGATCGTTTCCAGATTCAAGGTCTCATTAACGGGCATAGCTCCTCCCACTACCATACGGTCGTACATGGAATAGACCATATTTACCTCATCGGCTGTAAATACCTTCTCGATCAGGAAGTCTTTACGGATGCGGGTCGTGTCGTAGCTTTTGGCATCCTGCGGATGTGCCGCGTAACGAATTTCATAATTTGTTTTCATGCGTTTCTAAAGTTTATTTGGTAGTTACTAAAGTTCATTCCAGCACAAAGTTAAAAAAATAATTGGTTCCCGGGCAGAAATGTACCATTTATTAGGCCCCCTTTTTGTACATATTTCCTGTATAATACGTTCTTTTATCGGTTTTTACCTAAAAAGCACACTATTTTTGCACTACAATAAGGGGTATAAAAAAGATCGCCTGTCTCTTTCCAGAAACAGGCGATCTTTCAGGTTGTCCCACCAAGATTCGAACTTAGACAAACAGAACCAAAAACTGTTGTGCTACCATTACACCATGGGACAATCAAAGCTTTCTTCCAAAAGCGATGCAAAGATAGTACAACCGATTAAACTGTGCAAGTTTTCGTGCAAGTTTTTCCTCCGGTTTTACTTTACAAGTACCAGATAGTAGTTCTTCTTTCCGCGTTGAACCAATAAGTATTTGTCATTCAGCAGATCGTTCACGCCGAGCTCCTGATCGAAAGCAGCTAATTTTTCTTTGTTCAGGGAGATCCCTCCACCCTGTACGAGCTTGCGCATCTCTCCTTTGGAAGGGAATACTGCAGCCTGTTCGGTCAACAGGTCTACCGCTTTTATACCGGTAGCCAGTAGTTCCCGCGATACTTCATACTGAGGCACTCCTTCAAAGACTGCCAGCAAGGTATCTTCATCCAGCTTTTTCAATACATCCGAAGTGGCATTACCAAACAGGATATTGGATGCCTCCACAGCGGTATTATAATCTTCTTCCGAATGGACCATGATCGTTACCTCTTTGGCAAGAGCCTTCTGGAGGGTTCTTAAATGGGGAGCGGTTTTATGCTCTTCGATCAGTCCGTCGATAGTAGATTTATCGAGCATGGTAAATATTTTGATGTAAGATTCGGCATCTTCATCGCTTACATTGAGCCAGAACTGATAGAATTTATAGGGAGAGGTATAACGGGCATCGAGCCAGACATTACCCGATTCGGTTTTTCCGAATTTCACACCGTCTGCTTTCTTGATGAGGGGACAGGTTAATCCCCAGGCTTCCTGCCCCAGTTTGCGGCGGATGAGCTCGGTCCCGGTAGTGATATTCCCCCACTGGTCGGATCCTCCCAGCTGTATTTTACAGTTCTTCGTCTGGAAAAGTGTCAGAAAGTCATACCCCTGGATAAGCTGATAGGTGAATTCTGTAAAAGACATACCTTCGCCCTCACCACTGAAACGTTTTTTTACGGAGTCTTTGGACATCATATAGTTTACAGTGATCAGCTTCCCTACTTCACGGCTGAACTCCAGGAAAGTGATATCTTTCATCCAGTCGTAGTTATTGACCAGCTCGGCCGCATTCGGGGAGTCAGAGTCAAAATCAACCATCTTACGCAACTGGTTACGGATAGCTTCCTGATTGTGGCGGAGAGTAGTTTCGTCCAGCAGGTTGCGTTCGAGGGATTTTCCTGACGGGTCGCCTATCATTCCTGTAGCACCTCCTACCAGGAAAAGGGGCTTGTGTCCGCTCGCCTGGAAATGTTTCAGTATCATCACTCCTACCAGGTGACCGATATGAAGCGAATCAGCCGTAGGGTCAATACCCAGGTAGCCGGTCGTCATCTCTTTATTCAGTTGCTCCTCTGCTCCCGGCATGATATCATGGATCATGCCTCTCCATGTAAGCTCTTCTACAAAATTCATCGAATGATCTTATTACATTTAATATTTTAAGTTACAGCGGCAAAAGTACGACTCTTTATCCGAACAACCAACTCTTATCCACCAAAAAAGACCTTTCTGATATTTTGCTGTATACATGCTTTCAGGGAGCCGGGATCCATCTGAAAACCATCAGCCACCTTTTGATAAAGGGTATGAATATCCAGATCACTTTCATCGCTCTCCAGGAAAAGCCTTTCCAAAGGAATGGCCTTCAGGGCTTCGGGATTGTAATGTTCTCCTAAAGAGAGGTAGAAGCCGTGTTGGATCAATTGCCGGGCCAGGGGACTTTTACCCCGGAATCCATGAATGATCCAGGGCATTTCAGGTTGGATCTCTTTCCGGAGCCTCATCAGCAGTTCAGTACCTCCTACCGAATGGATCACCAGGGGTTTATGAAGTTTTTCCGACAACTTTACCTGCCGGCGGAACACCAGCTCCTGTACATCAGGAGCTATCGTAGAAAATTTATCGTAACCTGCTTCTCCTACCGCCAGTACCTGGGGAAGGGAAGTATACTGTTCCAGAAGGGAGAGCTCTTCCCGGTAATTATCTCCGATATACCAGGGGTGGATGCCGACAGAGAACCAACCTTTACAGGAGGGATCAAAACCGACCGGAGAAACACTCCGTATGACTCCATAGGAGTGGACAGTATCCGAATGGGTATGAATATCAAGCACAGGGTCCATCAGGGTATAGGATCATAACCGGAACCTCCCCAGGGATGACAACGAAGGATCCTTCTTATTGAGAGGTAGAAGCCTTTGAGGGGACCATGTTTGTGCACAGCCTCAATAGCATATTGGGAACAGGTAGGAGTAAAACGGCACGAAGGTCCCAGATGCGGGGAAATAAAGGCCCTGTAAAAATGAACAGGGAGTAACAGGATCCGGGAGAGTATCTTTTTCATAAAAACTTCTCTTCTATGCGCAATAACGAGATACGTACTTTTTCTTCTATCTCCTGCCAGCAGGGAAGCTCATTTCCCGGATAGATAAAAGCAATGGGCAGGTAGATACCTTTCTCTTTGAGAACCCTGTTCAAAGAACTTTTGTTCAGCCGGTAGGCTTCCCGGATCTGTCTTTTGATCCGGTTCCGTTTTACCGCACGCTTAAACCGCTTTTTGGAGACTGTGATCAATACCGAAGCCCCGGGTGGTTTACCGGTATCCGGTACAGGCAGATAGACAACCCGCAACGGGAAGATAGAAAAAGAGCGGGCACCCCCGGTAAAAAGAGTTTCTATGATCCGCTTGCTACAGAGCCTTTCTTCTTTGGAAAAAGTATATTGAGTTGTCTCCATCTATAAAATCAAAAAACCGGAGGTTTTCAGTCACAAAGAAAATAATTTCCAGACACAAAACCTCCGATCTTCTATATAAAACGCTTACCGCGTTAAAATGATCACTGTTTACTTGTTGTTCTCCTTAATAAACATATCCAAAGCAGCTGTAATAGAGGGGGCTGCTGCAGTGGGGGCTTCCAGATCCAGCCTTAACCCCGCATCCCGGACTGCTTTTGCAGTCTGAGGGCCAAAACATCCGATCTTGATATCGTTCTGTTTAAAATCCGGGAAATTCTTCATCAATGAATTGATCCCCGAAGGAGTAAAGAACACCAGCATGTCGTAATCAAAATCTTCATCTTTGCTGAAATCCGCACTTACCGTACGATACATCACTGCCTTGGTATGAGCTATTTTATGCTTATCCAGCAGATTCTTGATGTCGTCATTATGCACATCAGACACGGGTACAAAATACTTTTCACCACTGTGTTTCAGGATAGAGGGAAGCAGGTCTTCCATTTTACCGTTCTTACCGAAGAAGACCTTCCGCTTCCGGTACTGAACATATTTCTGGATATAAAGAGCAATCGCTTCCGACAGACAAAAGTATTTCATGGTATCCGGCACTGTTACCCGCAATTCTGTACACAATGTAAAAAAGTGGTCGATGGCATGACGGGAGGTGAAAAGAACGGCAGTATGATCCGGAATAGATACTTTCTGTTGTCTGAACTCTTTGGCAGAGACACTTACAACCTTGATGAAAGGGCGAAAATCTATCTTTACACCGTATTTCTGTGCAATGTCGTAATAAGGCGACTTTTCTGATGCAGGCTTAGGCTGCGACACAAGTACTTTCTTAATTTTCAACGTCCTAAATTTTTATTTCCAACATGTAATTAATCTGAACCATACCCTGATACAATATGAAACAGGGCACGATTTCAAGGGCACAAAAGTACACAATTAAAAGAGAAATGCCATAAATTCTGTTGAAAAAAAACTTAACCCATTTATAAAACAAGAATAATTTAGCAAAAATCACTAAACTGATGCCACAAATGAGCATTTTGTTAACAGACAGATCAAAATAAACGATCAGTAATGTTGAAGGAAAGAGGGTAAAACCCAGGCAATATATCACCAACGAATAAGATTCGCCCCATTGATTGACAAGATTTTTATCAAAAAATATCCATCCGAGAAATAAATATACCAACCATTTTACCAGGTAGTATCCGATGGCCATCAACACATATATCCCCAATATCCGGTAAGGTATACTTCCGCTAAGAATACCCGGCATTGTATCCATAAAATAGTCAAAAGAGCAAATGGCAAGCAGAATAGAGGTTTGTACCACCAGAAATAGTTGAAAGCGTACATCAGAAGCCGTAGAGGCTACAAAAATACTGGCTCTCTCTTTGTGATGAAAAAAATCTTTGATCTGTTGCAGGAAGATCTTTTTGGCATGCGCCAGTATATAGGCAGAGAAGAGGAAACACCCCAGTAAAAGAGTAGTGATCCAATCGTCTCCCCGCAATGTATAAGGGATCATCTCCCCGGAGAATCCGGGAATTGCGGACACGGTTTCCGTCAACGTATCTTTTATCACTACGAGCGTATCTATTCCCGGAAGGATCACATTTTCCTGGTAAGAGAATAAACGATCCTCCATTTTATATAGCGGCAAATTTACGGACAGACACATCCCAGACCGGCATTTCACGGATCAGTTTAACTGCTTCTTCAGGAGTAGCAGCTACTTTCCAGATATCTCCATGCTCTGCACGCATAAAATTCTCTCCGATCGCTTTTTCCAGCATAGCCAGTAAAGGATCATAAAATCCATGGGTATTGAGTATAACCACAGGATTCAGGTAAAGCCCCAACTGTTTCCAGGTAATTACTTCCAGGAGTTCTTCCAGGGTGCCGCATCCACCGGGAAGCGCGATCACCGCATCGCTTAGCTGAGCCATCGTTTTTTTACGGGTATGCATATCCGGTACTTCGATCAGTTCGGTAAGGCCTGTATGGTGCCAGTTTTGTTCTACCATAAAAGCGGGTATGACTCCTGTGACTTTACCTCCGTTACGAAGCACTGCATCGGAGGTGGCTCCCATGAGTCCCATGTTCCCGGCACCGTTGATCAGGCGGATGTCGGCTTCAGCCAGTAGTTCTCCCAACTTACCGGCATCGTTTACATACGAAGGATCAATTTTAGTACTGGAGGCAGCATATACACAGACCGATTTTATATTATTCATATCCTACTTTGACTCATTTTTATACATGCATGCAAAAGTAGTGAAATCTTTCATAGTTATAAAAAGTCTCAGGGAAAACCTTCAGTGCAGAGAATCAATAAAATATGTTATACAAAAATCAAATTACGGAAAGAGATTGTTATAGAGAAAAATAAATTAAAAGAGCACTATGATGAAAAGACTAAAAATGATCATCTATATCCTGCAGTTGGTACTGTTGATATGGGGAGCTATTCAGCCTATCCGTAAGGAACTGGCCCAGGAAAAATTAAAAGAAAAGGCAAAAGTCGGAAAAAAGGGAAACAATCCATAATAACACAACTGCTCCCACTACGGAAGCGATCAATACGCCCAGGATTCCGGTAGCAGCAATTCCCAATAAGCTGAAGATCCAGCCTCCGAGCAAAGCACCGACTAATCCCACAACTAAGTTGATCACCAGTCCGAAGCCTCTGCCTTTGTATATTTTACCGGCAATAAAACCAGCCAAAATACCAATGATAATAGAACTGATCAGTCCAAGTCCCATCATAAGATTTAAATTTAAGTGAATAGATAATTTATCACTTACATAACATCTTCTGAGACATTTTGTTTATCTACCATACTCCTGCAGAAGCTTCGTCCCCTCTTTTCGGTATCAGAAATTGAGTTTGATACCGGCAAAATAGCTCCGGGGCATGGAAGGTCCGTAGATATAGGCCGAATCCCGATCTTTTCCTTTATCAAAATCCGACTGGTACGCATTGAAGATATTTTCAACTCCTGCATTGAATTGCAGGAGAGTACTCTTATACAGGTTAAAGTCATAAGAAACTTTCAGGTTCATATCAAAGAAAGAAGGAGTAGTAACTGCTTCGTCCTGTTCAATGACCCCGGCCAGGTGTTGTACCAGCATGGAGCCGGTATAAGTTCCTGAAAGGGCAATATTCAGCGGCTTAAGCGGAGAATAGGTAGCCGTGAAATAGCCGTAAACATTGGGAGTACGGAACATCTTCTTTTCCGGCGGTACTGTTTCGTCTTCGCTCCACTGCTCCGGCTCGTCGTACCGGCTTTTCTGCCAAGTAAGCCCGGCCTGTAGTTGCATAGAAGAGAGATAAGCCATCTTGCCCTCCAGTGTAAGTCCCATGACCCGGGCACCCGAACCGTTGCGCCGCTCTTTCACCTCGGCTCCATACTCTTCGTTCCATCCGATCTTATCCAGTACAAAGACATCGTTGAGCTTGGTATAAAATCCTTCGATGAGATAATTGAACTGAAAAGCTCCCCGCCGGCGATACATATCTGCCGAAACACTGATACTTCTGGACTTCTCTTCTTTCAGGTCTTTGGCCCGTTCTACCATAATAATATCTCCACCGGCTACGGAAACATGGAGGTCCTCATCAAAAGTCTGAGGAGCCCGGAACCCGGTTGAATAGCTGGCACGCAGGTTGATATCATCGGTAGGGTTGAACCGCAAATTGGCACGCGGGCTAAATATGACATGATCCATCAGGCTATGTTTATCCAAACGTCCTCCCAGAAGTATGCTCCATTGCCGGTTTTTCCACTCATTTTGCAGGAAGAGGCTTCCGATATGTACTTTCTGGCTGATCTCCCGGTTATATCCCAGCATCTCATCCTTCAGGTTATCATAATTATATTCCATTCCTGTGGTTAATGCAGAGGGCATAAACCAGAGCCAGTCGAAATTATATACGTACTGCGAACCGGCCATATAGGTAAAATCAGTAGTATGTCCATACGCATCCGGGTTCCGGTCGGTACCGTAATAACTGTTGCGGTCTGTATGCTGCATGGAGGTAAAGAGACCCCACCACTGTTTTTCGTTGGGCGTAAAGAGATCAAATTTAATTCCTCCTCTGTCAATAGAGTGTTCCAGTTGTTCTGCAATATCTGCTTCGTGGGGGGGGGGGGGGGGGGGGCCGGGGGGGGGGGGGGGGGGCGGGGATTGATTTATGGTGTGTTGAGGGATAGTTTTATTGGAAATAATAGGGGGTTGGATATGTAGGAG
>JAJQBG010000038.1 GCA_021203405.1 Bacteroides sp. | reverse complement strand
GTTAAAGAGATTATCTGCGGGTCCCTGTTCGATCACTTCGCCCAAATACATAAATACGACATAATCGGCAATGCGAAGAGCCTGACGCAGTGTATGGGTAACCAGGATGATACCATACTTTTCTTTCAGGCGCAGGAAGAGATCCTCAATGTGTTTACTTGAAATAGGATCCAGGGCAGAAGTTGCCTCATCTCCCAGAATGAACTGAGGTTCTACAGCCAGTCCCCGGGCCAGGCAAAGCCGTTGCTGCTGTCCGATGGAAAGTGCAGCTGCAGGTGCATTCAGACGATCCTTGATCTCTTCCCAGAGCCCGGCGGCTTTTAATTGTTTTTCCACAATTTCAGTAAGGGATTTTTTACGGCGGATCCCCTGCAGGCGGCACCCATAGGCTACATTGTCAAAAATAGACATGGGTAACGGCGTAGGACGTTGTGAAAGCAGACCGATCTTTTTCCGGATATGGGTAATTTCGGTTCTGGGATGATAAATATCTTCTCCGTCCACCTGCACACTACCGGTCACTTTATAACCGTCGTTTACATCCAGCAGACGGTTCACACTCTTGAGGAGAGTCGTTTTCCCACAGCCGGAAGGGCCGATGATACAGGTGATCTTTTTATCGGGAATATCCAGGTTGACATTTTTCAGGATGTGGTTCCCTTTTACATGGATATTCAGATTACGTATCCGGATATCGGGATTACGGGGATTGAGTTCAAACAAAGGACCCTCTTTTTTCCGGAAGAGGCTGTCTGGTTTCCAAACTGGCGGGAGATATACCCGAAAGCAGTATTGAATATTTTAACGGCTTCTGACATGATCTATCTGAATTTAAATTTTATTTTTTGAGAAATAACGGGTGATAAGGCGGCCACTGATACTGAGTACCAGCACGATCAGAGTAAGCAACAAAGCGGCCGCATACGCTCTGTCACGCACCTCCGGCGAAGGACTGCTCAACTGGAAGAAGATAGAAAGCGGCAAGGTGGCAGCAGGCTGACTCAGCGAAGTAGGGATACTGTCGGTGAATCCTGCAGTAAACATCACCCCTGCCGCATCTCCGATGGCTCTTCCGATAGAGAGCAATGTAGCAGTAGCAATACCCGGCGCAATCTGGTACAAGACTACCTTGATCGTTTCCAGCCGGGTAGCTCCCAGCGAATAGGTAGCTTCCAGCAATTCACGGGGAAGCTGGGAGGCGACCTCATCCATGGAGCGGATAAAAATAGGAATGATAAGCAGGGTAATTACAATAATCCCTCCCAACAGAGAGGTACGTAACCCCAGGGCTATCATAATAGCAAACCCGAACGCTCCATATACAATTGAAGGTATCCCATACAGAACATCAAAAGTAAGGCGGATAAAATAAGAGAGTCTGGACCCTTTTTTCAGATAAACATTCAGGTAAAAAACAATCGGAATACTAATGAGCAATCCCAGTATGGTAGAAGCTCCTACAATATAAAGGGAACCGACAATGGCATTGAGTACTCCCCCCCCTCCTTCCCGATATAAAATCCTCCGGAAGGGAGTGTGGTAGCCATTTCCCAGGTAAGGGCAGGCCAGCCATAACGGATAATGGTCCAGAGGATACTTCCCAAAAATCCAACGACAAGTAAGGTAGAGAGAAGCATCAGTAGATTAAATATCTTTTCCTGTACAAATTTCAGTCTCATAAGTATCTTTTTTACAGTTTATACTGTTTTTCCACACTTTGCAATACGATCCGGGAACCGGCGTTGAAAAGAAGGATCACGAAAAAGAGGATAAAAGCAGCAAACATCAGGGCTGATTCGAACACCGGGACCGAAAGCATCTCCCCATAGTTATTAGCAATAAGTGCAGGCAACGGATAACAACTGTCGAATAAACTTTCAGGGATCATTACTACATTTCCGCATACCATCAGGATGGCAATTGTTTCACCCAGTGCCCGGGAAACGGCCAGTACTACAGCTGCAATAATACCGGGAAGAGCCTTACGGATCACTATTTTGTGGGATGTCTGCCACCGGGTAGCTCCCAGAGAAGCAGAAGCATCCCGCAATCCGTTGGGTATGGAAGAGAATATCTCAATAAAGAGACTGATCAGTAGCGGTGTGATCATTACACTCATTACGATCCCCCCGGCGAGTACCGAATACCCACTTGTATACTCTACAAAACGAGGGCCTAACCTGTCAGCAATAAAAGGAACAATAATGAGTGTACCCCATACTCCGTAAATCACGGAAGGAATACCTGCCAGGATATCCAATACCGGAAAAATAAACCGTTTCACCCAGGGACGGGCATTCTCAGTCAGGAAGATCCCGGTAAGCAGCGACACAGGCAAGGCAATCACAATACTCAGGGCTGTTACGCTTACTGTTCTTGCAATGAAAGGAAGAAATCCGAACTCGCCTTTCAAAGGACTCCACACCGAAGAGGTAAGCAAATTCCAGAGCGACTGCGCAGCCAGTACATCCCTTGATTTGTACCACAGACCGAACCCCATAAAGAAGAGAACACCCAGGGAGAAAATGGTAAGGATAATCATTAGGATATGTGCCGTCTTATCCTGGAAGATCCTTCTTTTCAGCGAGATTGTACTGTATCGAGCCATTTGAGTTGTTTGTTAATGGTAGATTGTGAAAGAGCCACATAACCTACTTCCGTTACATACTTTTGTCCTTCGGTCAGTACAAAGCGCAGAAATTCTTTGACTACTTCATTCTTGGGTGCTCCGTTGGAAACAAAATAGAGGTCACGCGCCGGAGGAGATGGGAATTTTCCATCTGCGATAGCCTGCATCAAGGTATTGATATCCCTGTAAAAATCCTCTTCCGGATCAATTTTTCCATTGTTGTTTACATCCAGTGGGATCACAGCTAATCCGTCGTAAGGCTTTTTGGTTTTCTGATCATATACATACGCAATGTTGTTCAAACCGATAGCAACTTTATCTTTCTGTACGGCAGAAGCTACACCGGGATCGCCGAACACAGCTGTTCCTCCCAGGTCTTCCTGTTTCTTGCCGAACCAGGCAGCCCATGTCTCTGCAGCTCCACAAGCATCTGAGCGGGTAAACACATGTACAGGTACTTTACTACTGGTTCCCAGTATCTGGCCCCAGGTTTTAATTTCATTACTCCAAAGTTTCTCCGCAACCGACTTTTTCAACCCGACCTTCCGTATCTCGGCAATATTGGGATTGGTAGAATTGACCGTAGGCACTACTGCATCTTTTACCACACTGATAGCAAGAGCTCCCTTCTTTATTTCACTTTCGTAGATCTCCCGGGAAACCATCCCCAGATCCACTACCTTAGCCAGGGCATCGGTCATACCTTTGCCGGCTCCGCCCCCTGATATATCGATCCTTACTTTAGGATGTACTTTTTTAAACTCTTCCGCCCACTTTACCGCCATAGGATAAAGAGCAAAAGCTCCTGAAAGAGAGATCTCTCCCTGTAACTCTTTTTTCTGGGCTACAGCGGAAATATGCAGGGTAAACGCATATATGATTAAAACTGCAACGGATACCTTTTTCATCTTTGTTATGCTTTGTTTAATTGGTTACAACGAATGGATGATGCAAAGGTAAGGCACGGACGGGGGGGGGTAATAAATACCATTGTAACGGCATTTATCTGCCATGTTTGTGGGATATGGTTTATGTGCAGCAGGATTTAAATAGTTCCCGGCAACGACCGGATAAAAACAGCGTGTCCGGAAATTCCTCCTTCTGGAAGGAACTCCGGACCCTGCAATTCATTGGTTTTTCTTTCGGATGGGTTGGATAATACCCGGTTGGGCTACTTATCGTAGTTCTGCTCTTTGATCAACTCTCCTTGGGTATCATAGGAATACCACATACCTGTTTTATTCCCGTTCTTGTACTGACCTTTTTCTTTGGGCGTACCCTCTTTGATCTCTCCCCGCTCATCAGCCTGATAAACGGATTCGTACGGACCGTTCCGCTTGCTATTTTCCCAGGTAGTGGTTTCAATAAAGTTAAAGCGGTTACTTGTCATCCACACCTGTACAGTACCATGTTCACGGTTCTCTTTATAATGGGCTATTTTTTTAGGCTTCCCGGTACGGTTGTCATAATCGATACAGACTCCGTCTTTCTTGCCGTTCTTATACATATAAGCTTTACTGCGTTCACCGGTAGTGAAGAAATCTACCGACAGACCGTTCACTTCTCCATTCTCATAGGTCTTGATCTCCAGACTATCTCCCTCAGCATTCAGCCTGACCCACTCCCCGCTCTTTTTACCGTGGGTATAAAAACCGGATTCTCCCCGTATACCGCCTTCAAACTCTTTTATATACTCGCCGTGGAGCAATCCGTCTTTATAGTTGGAAATTTCAGTATATTCGCGGCTTCCGGTAATCCGTTTAATATGGGTACCTTCCGGCTTCCCTTTTACGTAATACTCTTCGGAACGGATATCCCGGGTACCAGGAATGTAGGTAATATGCTTCCCGTGCGGATATCCTTCTTCATATTCATCTTCCCGGACTATATTGCCTACGGTATCGTATTCTATGTATTTGCCGTAAAGTTTGTCTGCTGCCAGGTTAGCAACAGATTTCAGGGTCTCTCCGTCTCCATAATATACTTTCATCTCACCCTCTTTAAGTCCCTCTTTATAGTCACATTCGGTTACCAGGAGATTATTTTTATAGTGCCTGAAAGTACCGTGATAGAGTCCGTCTTTAAAAGGTACCAACAAGTATTCAGACCGGTACCCGTCAATAATACGCTGCTCTCCATTGAGGGGAGTGTCGGTTTTAGCTTCTCTGTATAACATACGGCCGTCTCCTAAATTGATGACGGTAACTTCGCCTATATTGTATTCGGATTGAGCCAAAGAGAAGAGGCTTATACAAAAAAGCAGGGTAAATAGTATATTCCTTTTCATAAACAGGTTTATTTGATTTTGTGACAAATGTAAAGGAAAGTTTTTGTTTTTACTTTGATAAAAGGAGATTAGTTATAGACTTTATCAAAAGGGTTATAAAGTTCCGGGGAATACTTTCTTTAAGAAAATACTCCCCGGGATATAATGAAACAGCTTAAAAACTGTGATCAGGTTGTGCTCTTATCGTGAATACTGGAGAGATAGATCAGGAATAATCCTGCGAGAATAATGACCATACCGATTATGGTATAGATCCACTTCTTTGCGACTCTTGGTCTCTTTGTTGATAAATACTCCTCCCAATACGGATATGATCACAACGGCCTGGCTAACCGGATAGGCTACTGCTAGACCGATCTTGGCCTGGGAAACCAGGAGCGCCAGGTTACCTACTGCCCAGATAATTCCGACAACTCCGTTTTTCAGGGCGGGTTTGTTAACGGGCAGCAGCCTGAAAAAAAGTAGGGAGATAAGTATAATCCCGGCAATCTGGCCCAACGACTGAGGAAGGATACTGGTCCATCCATCTATATTTTTATATTTAAGTATCCCTACATAGCAGGTAAAACCAATGACTGATACCAGATTGATAAGTAACCCTTTTCCCCACTGGATCTTAGTACCGTCTTTATTGTCCCGGTACGAGGTAAAGACAATACCGACTATGATCAGAGCCAGTGCTGTAAATCCGAAGATCTTAGACTGTGAAGTCACCCACTCTCCCAGAAGTACTCCTACCAGGGAGGTTCCGATAATCTGCCCACCGTTGGAGACAGGCATAGATTTAGCTACACCCAGGTATTGAATTCCCATAAATTGCCCGATCGACCCGATAGCCCAAAACACTCCGGAGAGCATACTGAACAAAAAGATCGCGGTCGTAAAATCGGGTTTCTTTATAAAAAATACAACCAGCGCAAAGAGCAGACTCCCAAAAGATATTCCCATCGATTGTTCTACCGGCTTACCACCCAGCCAGGTAGCAACTACCGGAATAAGTCCAAAGGAAAGAATGGGAATACAGGCTATCAGATAACTTGTAATATCCATTTTTGTTATGCATTAGGGCCCAGGATAGAGAGGGCGCCATCTACCACATAGGTACTACCGGTCACATAAGAGCTGGCATCCGATGCAAGGAAAAGAGCTACATTTGCAACCTCTTCGGGCTTTCCTCCCCGGTGAAAAGGTATAATAGCCTCAGCAGCAGCTAATTTTTTAGGATCATCAATTACTTTTTCATTGATCGGAGTCAGGATCATACCCGGAGCAATATTATTTACTGTCATCTCCCGGGAGGCGAGTTCCAGTGCTAATGTGTAAGCAAAATTACGCATTCCTGATTTAGAGGCATTATAATTAGCATTGCCGGGTACATTTACATATTCATGGATAGAGGTTACATTAATAATACGTCTGCCCTTATAGGTCTTATACTTTTTCTTTAACCGCAAAAACTCCCGGCTGCAGAAGAAAGGACCGTATAAATTGGTTTTCATCACACTATCCCATATTTCAGTACTCATATCTTCTACCGGGATACCGCTTCCATTGATACCGGCATTGTTAACCAGGATCTCAAAATCGCCGAAATCTTTATCTACCTCGGCAAAAAATTTAATGACATCGTTCTCATCGCCTACGTTTACCTCATAAGCTTTGGCTTTTGCACCATAGGTAAGGATCTCATCTACTACGGCAGCAGCCCGGTCGGCTCCTGAGTGATAAGTTACTACTACATTAGCACCCTCTTTGGCAAAGAGAATAGCGATTGCTTTACCGATTCCTGAGCTGGAACCGGTTACTACGG
>JAJQBG010000247.1 GCA_021203405.1 Bacteroides sp. | reverse complement strand
ATACGATCTGCTTAACTGCATATTCTTTACTATAACCCATTGCCTCTGCAAAAGACTCTGCAAAGACTCTGAATCCATCCCCGGAAAGGCACAAACGCCTGAAATTCCAATAAGACTTTTTCTCCTCTATTTTTTTTCCGATAATCATCCGGTTAATATCTACCAGATAAAACTGATACCCTGAATCTGTCTGTTTATAAAGAATATTGCCCGGTGTATAATCTTTATGAAAGATCCGGTTCGTATGGAGTGCTGCCGTAAAACGTCCAAAAGCTTTTAAGATTTCAATTCGTTCTTCATTCATGGGTTTATCCCGTAGTTCACGAATTTCATGGGTACCTGTAATTTCTTCGGATATATAAAAAGAGCGGGATAGTCCGAACCTGATCTCTTCAATGCAGGCAACAGGAAAAGGTGTATGGAATCCCGCAGCCAGTAATTTCAATGCATTTTCATAAGAGCGGCGGGCCTTTGATCTCCTGAAACTAATATACACAAAACGGTTGATGATATTAGGGATCTTGAAGCTTTTCACAATCAAACTCTTATCCTTATAAATAAATCGTTTAATAGTATTCCTGGATTGGAAAAGAGTTTCTCCCTGATAAGGAAACATTTCCGGTACCTTACTTATAAAGACATGCTCTGTCTGATAAAGATCATTTATTGTAAATTTCATATCTACACAAATTACCCATTAAATGGTATTGAAATTAAAACATTCTCTGTTTCTTAGGGTCTATCCTTCTCCTAAATTCCGGTTTACTTGTCTGCTTTCTGATTCCAGACCTGACACCATGAGATGAGAAATTTTTATTGCCTGCAAAGGTAGGGATTCTTTTTATTTGATCATTAGTAACCGGAGAGCAAAGATTTCTCTCAAACAAAAAAAGTAGTTCCTTCTAATATTTCTTGCATTTTTATTAATTTTGTACCCTATTGGTTACGTACATAAAGAAAAGAAGATGCCATTAAATTTACCAGACAAACTACCTGCTATCGAATTACTGGAAAAAGAGAACATTTTTGTAATCGATAGTTCCCGGGCGAGCCAACAGGATATCCGCCCACTCAAAATTGTCATTCTAAACCTCATGCCGATCAAGATCACGACAGAGACAGATCTTGTACGCCTTCTATCTAACACTCCGCTACAGCTGGAGATCTCTTTTATGAAAATAAAGAGCCATACGCCTAAAAATACTCCGATCGAACATATGCAAGCTTTCTATCGGGATTTTGACTCCATAAAAGAAGAAAAATTTGATGGGATGATCATTACGGGGGCACCTGTAGAATTGTTGGACTTCGAATCGGTAAATTACTGGGAAGAGATCACAGGGATATTTGACTGGGCCCGTACTCATGTCACCTCTACTTTCTATATCTGCTGGGCAGCCCAGGCAGGTCTCTACCATTTTTACGGAGTGCCTAAATATCCGCTTGCACAAAAGATGTTCGGAGTGTTTCCCCATACCGTCCATAATCCTTTGCATCCTATCTTCCGCGGCTTTGACGATCTCTTTTATGTACCACACAGCCGGCATACGGAGATCAGGCGGGAGGACATTCTGAAACACCCTGAACTTACTCTCCTTTCCGAATCGGAAGAGTCGGGTGTATATATGGTCGCCGCCCGGAATGGCCGGGAATTCTTTATAACCGGACACCCCGAATACTCCCCCCTTACACTGGATGAGGAGTATCACCGCGACCTGAACAAAGGAGTACCGATACAAATGCCCAGGAACTATTATCAAAACAACAATCCGGAAGAGGGTCCGGTCGTCAAATGGCGGGGCCATGCTAATCTACTATTTTCGAACTGGCTCAACTATTTTGTATACCAGCAAACGCCTTATAATATTAACGAGATCCGTTAACCGGAAAACAAAGAGGAAAGTCCGGATGAAAGATCGTGAAATTGAATTGCTGGCACCTGCCAAAAATCTAGAATGTGGAATAGAAGCGATTAATCACGGAGCAGACGCCGTATATATCGGTGCTCCCCGTTTTGGTGCCCGGGCCTCGGCTACGAATTCCCTGGAAGACATTGCTTCTCTGATCGAATATGCCCACCTGTTCAGGGCCAAAGTATATGTGGCCCTGAATACCATTCTGGATAAGCAGGAACTCCGGGAAGCAGAAACAATGATCCGGGATCTTTACCGGATCGGTGCGGATGCCTTGATCATACAGGACATGGGTATCCTCCAATTAGATCTTCCTCCGATTCCGATACATGCCAGTACGCAAACCGATAACCGTACTCCGGAAAAAGTAAAGTTTTTAAAAGACTGTGGCATTCAGCGGGTAGTACTGGCCCGGGAACTCACCCCGGAACAGATCCGTGAAATCCACAAACACTGCGATATACCCTTAGAGGTGTTTGTACACGGTGCCTTATGTGTAAGCTATAGTGGTCAGTGTTACATCAGCCAGGCATGTTACGGAAGAAGTGCCAACCGGGGAGAATGCGCTCAATTCTGCCGCTTACCCTTTAATCTGGTGGATGCGGAAGGAACAACCATAGTCCGCAATAAACACCTGCTCTCCCTGAAAGATATGAACCGGATAGAAATGCTGGAAGAGTTAATAGAGGCAGGAGTTACCTCTTTTAAAATAGAAGGCAGGTTAAAAGATGTTTCCTATGTAAAGAATATAACAGCCGCCTACCGGAGCAGACTGGATGAGATCCTGCAACGGAGACCCGGATACAGGAGAGCCTCCTCCGGAGTAAGCCAATATACCTTTACTCCTCAACCGGATAAAAGTTTCAGCCGTGGCTTCACCCCTTATCTGCCGGATCAGAAGCCTCATGATATCACCTCATTCAACACCCCCAAATCTCTGGGAGAGGAGATGGGAAGTGTGAAAGAGATCCGTCGGAACCATTTTACCGTAGCAGGTATAAAATCTTTTCACAATGGAGACGGAGTATGCTATATCAATGAAGAAGGGATAATGACTGGATTTAGAATTAACCGCGTCGAGGATAACAAAATCTATCCCGCCGAAATGCCCGATATCAGGCCCCGCACAAAACTTTACCGGAATTTTGACCAGGAGTTCGAAAGGCAGATGTTACGCAAGAGTGCAGAAAGAAAGATCCGGGTAGAGATGGAACTATCAGAAAATCCCTATGGATATGCTCTGTCGTTGAAAGATGAAGATGACATACGCATATCCCTTAATTTTCCTGCCGAAAAAGAGATAGCCCGTACTTCCCAGGCTGAACAACTGAAAAAGCAGCTCACCAAATTAGGAAATACTCCTTTCCAGGTAACTCATTTTACGCTAAATCTGTCTGACAACTATTTTATTCCAGCCTCCCTGCTCAGCGAATATCGCAGACAAGCGGTAGATAAACTGTTGCAGAACAGAAAGATCAATTACCGGCAGCAACTCCATAAAATACAAGAGAGTTCTCACCCATATCCGGAAAAGAAATTGACCTACCTGGGAAATGTGAGAAATCCGGAGGCAAAAAGATTCTATCTTCAACACGGTGTACACGAAGTTTCCCCTGCCTTTGAAGAAGAGACTCCCGAAAACCCGGTTCTTATGTTCTGCAAACACTGTATACGGTACAGTATGGGCTGGTGCAACCGATATCATCAGCAATCCTCCCCTTACCCGGAACCTTTTTATCTGGTTACAAGCGACAACCGCAGATTCCGGCTTAAATTCGATTGCAAAAAGTGCGAAATGCGGGTAACAAACCCTTAAAAGAGACGGAATGAGAAGGAACAGGAATATTTATAGGCTTCTGTTTTCCATACGCTTATTCATAGGAACAGTTTTATCCCTGTTCCTGGTATACCTCGTTTCTGCGACCGAAACAAACCACCAGATAGATTCGATCTTATTGGAGAAATTACTTCATACAGATCTTATCCTGAAAACAGACTCTCTGCCACTCGAACAACTTCCTTTAAAAGGAGCCTATCAAACTATTTATAAAGGGGATCGGGTCATTGTGGCAGAAATAGCCCATGAAAAGGGAAAAACACGTTTTAAAATAGCCCGTGACCAGGAGATCCAGGGATGGATAACCCTTAACCAACTCTACTCATTCGCTCCTGCCTCCCTCTTCTCACAACTGACCTGGATCATGGAGTATTCTTCATTGGCCAAACCATTTATTCTCCTACTTATTATTATCCTTATTACCGGAAAAATAATACGAAAAAAGGATAGCCCGATCCCGATACTTGCCGATACAATACCTTTCGCATTCCCGGCCTTTATCGGGATCCATGCCCTGATCATACTTACTTTACAAGGGATCAAACACTTCTGCCCGGACCTATGGCAATTATTTTACTTAGACCCGCTCCTCAATCCGTTCTCCACTTCCTTCCCCTTCTCTTTTTTAATAGCAGAAATATGGTTGGCAGTTATCCTCTTTCTAACTATGCTTGAACAAGCTTTCCGACACTATACAGCAGAAAAGGCTCTCTTGTGGGTCATTCATTTATCCGCCTGTTCCCTGTTCCTCTATATTCTGTTCATTCCTACTCCCTATTATACAAGCATACTACTCCTTATTTTTCCCGGTTACAATTTACTGAAGAGAATAACTACAGAGAAAAAATACAGGTACAGATGCGGAAAATGTAACGGTAAAATGGAACATACCGGTACATGTCCCCACTGTGGCATCCTGAACTCCTGAAAAAAGAAGGGGGCACAAAAGAATCTCTTCTTTCATACCCCCTGACTCGCAAAGTATATTCTATTTTATTTCAATCTAGCAAGTGCCTCTTTGATACGACGCATAGCTTCCACAATATTCTCATCAGAAGTTGCATAGCTCATACGGATACATTCAGGAGCACCGAAAGCAGTACCACCCACGCAAGCCACATGTCCTACTTCCAGCAGATACATGGCCAGATCGCCGGCATCCTGGATCACACGGTCTCCATCCGCTTTACCGTAGTAAGCATCACATTTCGGGAAAAGATAAAAAGCCCCCTGCGGATTATTTACCTCAAATCCCGGGATCTCTTTCGCCAGCTTCACGATCAGGTCACGGCGACGCTCAAATGCCTCACGCATCTCTTTTACCGGCTCCTGTGTTCCTACATAGGCAGCTTCCGCAGCTTTCTGGGAAACCGAGCAAGGCCCTGAAGTGTACTGTCCCTGCAACTTATTGCAGGCAGATACGATCCATTGCGGTCCGGCAATAAATCCAATACGCCAGCCTGTCATTGCGTATGCTTTCGAAACACCGTTTACAATCACTACACGATCCTTGATCTCAGGGAACTGAGCAATACTCTGGTGTTTACCAATATAGTTAATATGTTCGTAGATCTCATCGGCAATTACGATCACCTGCGGATATTTAGCCAATACCGCTGCCAGCCCGGCCAGTTCTTCCTGACTATACACCGAACCTGTAGGATTAGAGGGTGAACAAAGAATCAACGCTTTGGTCTTAGGAGTAATAGCAGCTTCCAGCTGTTCAGGAGTGATCTTAAAATCCTGTTCAATACCAGCCGATACGATCACATTGGTCCCTTCGGCCAGTTTTACCATTTCCGGATAGCTTACCCAGTAAGGAGCAGGGATGATTACCTCATCACCCGGCCCGATCAACGCCAGTAACACATTACATACAGACTGTTTCGCCCCATTCGAACAAAGGATCTGAGCCGCCGTATATTCCAGACCGTTCTCCTTCCTGAGTTTTTCCACAATAGCATTGCGAAGTTCAGGATAACCCGGTACCGGAGAATACCTGGAAAAGTTATCATCTACCGCTTTCTTAGCAGCTTCCTTAATGTGGTCCAGGGTATTGAAGTCGGGCTCACCCACACTTAAATTAATTACATCAACGCCCTGCGCTTTGAGCTCATTACTCTTTTGCGACATCGCCAGTGTCTCAGAAGGAGACAAACTGTTCAAACGGTCAGATAGTTGATTCATTTTAATTGTTTACTTTTAAGTTATATGGTAATTCGTTGCAAAATTAGCAAGAATCATTGAATTATGAAAGCAGAACACTAAATATCACTACTTTTTTGATATTATTTTCGATTACCCAGTATCCGAAGCAAATAAAGGAAAAGGTTAATAAAATCAAGATAAAGCGTAAGAGCTCCCATCAAAGCGATTTTACGGGTACTATCATTCACTTCAATCCCCTCTACAGAGAGCATTCTCTTTATCTTTTGAGTATCATACATAGTAAGACCTACAAAAATAAGGACGCCGGCGTAAGATAAGATCCAGTACATCGCTTCACTTTTCAGGAATATATTCACAATGGAAGCAATAATAAGACCGATAAGGCCCATAAAAAGAATATTCCCCCACGAACTTAGATCTTTTTTAGTAAAGTAGCCGATCAGGCTCATTACCCCAAAAGTCCCGGCTGTTATAAAGAAGGTAGAAGCTATGGATTCTGCTGTATATAAAAGAAATATAACTGATAAGGTAGCCCCATTCAATACCGAATAGAGCACAAAGAGTGCTCCGGCCGTCATAAAGCTTAACTGATTGATCCGGGCAGATACATACCATACAAGAGCCAGCTCTGCAATAAGCAGTCCCCAGAAAACCATCCGGTTACCAAATACCAGAGAAAGCAAAGCAAGCGAATCGACTACCACCAGCGATGTCAATCCTATCAGTAATAAAGCCAGGCTCATCCAGGTATATACATTTCTGAAAAGAGTAGCCTGTGCCACCTTTCCATATACATTCGAAACAGAATTTAATTCCATATTATTATAGT
>JAJQBG010000147.1 GCA_021203405.1 Bacteroides sp. | reverse complement strand
TTATTTAGTTGCATCTCTGCTATGTATGGCTGTATTGGCCGGATGTGGTGGCTCAACCGGAAAGAAAGCCAAGGAAAAACAAACAAGCCCTCAATACATTGTTCTTGAAAATCCACAAGTTGATCTTTCGGAGTTTACCGTTGATAAAGATGGATACATCGTTCTGTTTGATGGTAACACACTGAAAGGGTGGAGAGGCTATGGAAAGAATTATGTTCCCTCCCGCTGGATAGTCGAGGACGGATTGATGAAATTCAACGGCTCCGGCGGTGGTGAGGCACAGGATCAGGAAGGAGGAGACCTAATATTTTCTCATACCTTTAAAAACTTTGAACTGGAGATAGAATGGAAAATTTCCAAAGGAGGCAACTCGGGTATCTTTTACCTGGCCCGGGAGGTGGAGAGTGTAGATCCGGAAACAGGAAATACCCGGTTGGAGCCGATCTATATCTCTGCTCCGGAAGCACAGATCTTAGATAATGAGAACCATATTGATGCCAGAATGGGCAAGGATAACAACCGGCAATCGTCTTCGCTGTATGATATGATACCGGCGGTTCCGCAGAATGCAAATCCTTACGGTGAGTGGAATACAACAACTATTACCGTATTTAAAGGTACTGTATTGCACGGACAGAACGGAGCAAATGTACTGGAATATCACCTCTGGACTCCGCAATGGACAGAGATGCTACAGGAAAGTAAATTCAGTGAGGATAAATGGCCGCTGGCTTTTGAATTACTGAATAACTGTGGCGGCCCCGACCGGAACGGTTACATCGGTTTGCAGGACCACGGGGATGACGTATGGTTCCGGACTATCCGTATTAAGTTACTGGATTAATCATTCTAAAGACAACCGGTATGACAAATTTACTTTTTTTAGGAAACTTCGGTGGAGCCGAGGTCCTGATCATTACTATTATGATCCTGTTGCTCTTCGGAGGCAAAAAGATACCTGAACTGATGAAAGGTCTGGGCAAAGGGATCAAGAGTTTTTAAACAGGGTATGAACGAGATCGAGGAGGATATTATGAGAGACGACCATAAATCATGACTCACACATTGATATAAATTCAATTTTTAATTGCTGTTATCACTGCAACCGCCGGTTGAGTAGTTCACAACCGGCGGTTCTTTACAGAATATCTTCATCATCCCGTTAAAACCTACCATGAAAACCACTACACAAGACCTCACCTTCTGGGATCATCTGGAAGAGTTTCGCTGGACGCTGGTCCGCTCGGCCATAGCCCTGCTGATCTTTACCATTTTCGGGTTTATCGTTATGCCTTATATCTATGATCCACTGATCATGGGCCCCACCTCGGCAGACTTTTTCCTGTACAGGGCTCTGGTGGGTATTACCTCCCGGATAGGATGGCTGCCTGATTTTGCCGGAGGAGATTTCCGGATACAGATCATCAATATACAGCTGGCCTCTCAGTTTTTCCGGCACATTACTACCTCCTTTTACCTGGCTGTTATCCTTACTTTTCCCTACCTGGTATTTGAAGTGTGGCGGTTTATCCGGCCCGCTCTGTACAGCAACGAGAAAAAGAATATCCGGACTGTATTTTGTTTCGGAACCGTGATGTTCTTTGCAGGTTGTGTGGTTGGGTATATACTGGTATTTCCCGTGACTTTCCACTTTCTGGCTACTTACCAGATCAGCGGTTCCATACAGAACCAGATCTCTTTAGACTCTTATATGGATAACTTCCTGATGATGATCTTTATGATGGGTGTTGTCTTTGAACTCCCCCTGCTGGCGTGGATACTCTCCAGAACAGGATTAATTAACCGGAAATTTTTCATCACTTACCGCCGGCATGCTATTATTGCCTTGCTGGTACTGGCGGCTTTTATTACCCCTTCGGGAGATCCGTTCACACTGGCGGTAGTCTTTTTCCCGCTCTATTTTCTTTTTGAATTGAGTCGTTTTATGGTCAGGCCGGAGGAAGAAAAAGTATAACCCGGTTAAGGGTAAAATACACTTTTATCGACTTTAACAATAAATAAAACCTATCAAACACATGAGAATTCATTATCTGCTCCTTACTGTTTTTCTTTTCAGTACATTGCATCCGGTAGCTGCCCAATGGCAACCCGCCGGTGATAAGATTAAGACTGAATGGGCCTACCGGATCGATCCTGAAAATGTACTCCCTGAATATCCCCGTCCTGTGATGGAACGGGCCTCCTGGAAAAACCTGAACGGACTCTGGGAATATGCGATCCTGCCTGCCGGAAAAAGCGAACCGCAAGTGTTCGATGGAGAAATATTGGTACCCTTTCCGGTAGAATCCAGCTTATCCGGCGTACAGCAAAGATTAGATAAAGAGAATGAATTGTGGTACAAACGTACCTTTACCATCCCTCCGGGTTGGAACCACAAAACCATTCTTCTCCATTTCGGAGCAGTAGACTGAAAAGCGGAAGTTTTCCTGAATAATATAAAGATCGGTACCCATACAGGAGGCTATACTCCTTTCTCTTTTGATATTACTCCTTACCTGAAAACGGGCGAACAAAAGTTAGTGGTAAAGGTCTGGGACCCTACCGATGAAAGCTATATTCCCCATGGAAAGCAGGTTAAGAACCCGAATGGTATCTGGTATACTCCGGTGTCGGGTATCTGGCAAACCGTATGGCTGGAGCCGGTTCATAAAAGCTATATATCTTCTGTAAAAACCGTTCCGGATATTGATAAAGGGGTTCTGAAAGTAGAGGTAGGCACGGAGAACACAACTTCCGGCAGCCTGATCCGGGCAGAACTGAAAGAAGGAGATCAGGTGATCGCTACGGCAAAGAGTGTAGCGGGTGAATCCCTCGAATTCCATCTTCCGGAGGCAAAATTATGGTCGCCCGAATCTCCTTTCCTCTACGACCTGACTGTTTCTTTGCTGGAAAAAGGAAAGACCCTTGATAAAGTGAACAGCTATGCGGCCATGCGTAAAGTATCTACCCGGAGAGATCACAACGGCATTGTACGCCTGCAACTCAATAACCAGGATTGTTTCCATTTTGGTCCACTGGGCCAGGGATGGTTCCCCGATGGACTTTATACCGCACCGACGGACGAAGCGCTGGTATATGATATCAGGAAGACCAAAGATCTCGGTTATAATATGATCCGTAAGCATGTAAAGGTGGAACCGGCCCGATGGTATACCCATTGCGACCGGTTGGGTATACTGGTATGGCAGGATATGCCTAACGGTGACCGTAGCCCTCACTGGGAACAACACCGGTATTTTGATGGCAAGGAACAGGTATGTTCTGCCGTATCGGAAGAAAATTACCGCAAAGAGTGGAAAGAGATCATGGATTATCTGAGTCCCTATCCCTGCATTGCGGTTTGGGTACCTTTTAACGAAGCCTGGGGACAGTTCAAAACAGTTGAAATAACAAAATGGACTAAAAATTACGATCCATCCCGGTTGGTAAATCCGGCCAGTGGCGGTAACCATTACAAAACCGGGGATATACTTGACTTCCACCACTATCCCAATCCACAAATGCGTATGTATGAGCACGAACGGGCTACCGTACTGGGAGAATGTGGAGGTATCGGTTTACCCCTGAAAGATCATCTGTGGCAAACCGACAGGAACTGGGGATACGTACAGTTTAAAAATGCGAAAGAGGTTACAGACGAGTATGTAAAATATGGAGAAGAGCTGTTGGGGCTGATAGAGCGCGGGATCTCTGCTGCGGTATATACTCAGACCACCGATGTGGAAGGGGAAGTGAACGGATTGATAACCTACGACCGCAAAGTGATCAAGGTAGAAGAAGAGCGTATCAAAAAGATCAACGAAAAGATCTGCCGGTCGCTGGATCCCCAATAATATCCCAAATCTCTATAAAAAATAAATTCATTCTGTACCTCCCCGGTATGGTTCTCACGTCCCATACCGGGGATATCTTTATAATTACACATAAAAAAGTGCTTTTTTAATACCCCCATGCAGTAAAAGCATATCTACCTGCATTTTATAATAGAATGACCGTAATAAATATAATGCAGACCAACAATGAAAACAATTAACCTACTCCTGTCTCTGGTGATCCTGCTATTTACAGCCTGTTCTAAAAACGAAGAAACAACCCTGCCTGTACACACGGGAAAAGGGGTAATCGAGACCCAGTGCAATGTTTCGGAGACAGAAGCCTTCCGCATTATTGACGAGACCGACATAGGGTTTGTATGTATGTACGTGGATATGGCCCTGGATACACAAGGAAAATATTACACGAAATCGATCCTGGCAAAGTGGGAACAGGAACTCTCCGAAAAAGAGTTTATAGGGTATGTAAAATTCCACTCTGCCGAAGCAGTTACTTTCAGCTTTGTACAGATGGACAATAAAGAGTATCAACAGGAATGGATCGAAGTGAAAGAAAAACTGGGACTTATCAACCGGGAAGGCTCTAAACCCACGATCCTTTTTAAGGCTCCCGAAGAGAGATGGGAAGAGTGGGTGGCCAGGCTGAATCAGGATCCGGATGTTAAACAGGCAGAAGCACCTTTCATCTGCGAAGTAAAATCCCGATCCCTTTAACTGAATCCTTATAATTTCTATAAAAGAGGCTCGTACCGACTTATACAGGTACGGGCTTCTTTGCATTTTGTGAAAGCGTGGAACTATTCTTAAATGATAAATCGATGGGACATCAGAGCACGGCTGACTTTACCAACCATACCATTATCTGGAACTTACCCTACAAACCCGGAAAACTTTCTGCCAAAGGGTATAACGGAGACGAGGAGGTTGCTTCCTATGAAGTGTAACAAAATAATTCCCGGAGGGAATATAGCAATAGCCCGGGGCAGCGCAAAGCGCCCCCGGGTTCAAAGTTTTGTACACAATCTCTTATTTCCATCAGGACAGACCATGATGAGAACACGAGCTACCGTTAGTAAGGGTCAATAAATCGTGATACCTTTTCCATTGACTTTCTGAATAAGAGGGCGTCCCGGCCTTATTTTATTAAAATCTTCTACACCATTCTGCTGCGCCCATTCCTCATAAAGAGCAGATAACTGTTGTACCAGCGGTGCATGCAAAGCGGAAATATCGGTTGTTTCGCCACGGTCTTTTTCCAGATCATATAACTCCCATTTGGAAGAGGGATAAATAGAAACCAACTTATATTTTCCTAACAGGACGGCCCGGTTACCGGCACGTTCCCAGAACAAAGGGCGTTCTTCCAGTTCCTTACCGGTATAGAGTAACTCTTTCAGGCTGACTCCCGGTAGTGAATAGCTATTCACTCCGTTATATTCCTGCGGATAAGCAACTCCGGCTATACCGTAGAAAGTAGGTGCCAGGTCTATGATATGGCCTACTCCCTGATGAATATCTCCTCCTCTAATTTTACCGGGATACCAGGCAATAAAGGGTGAACTGATCCCCCCTTCATAGGCATAAGTCTTATATTCCCGTAAAGGAGCATTGGATACATACGACCAGTTTTTCCCCTGTGACTCATACGATCCGGAAGTTCCTACCGGCCCGAAATTCATAGCCCGTCCGCCAAAACTGGAGACATCTTCGGCCGGAGCACCGTTATCAGAAATAAAGATGATCAGGATATTATTATATTGTCCGGTCTCTCTTAGAGTAGTGAGGATCTCTCCTATTCCCTGATCAACCCGGTCTACCATAGCTGCATATACCTCCATCTTTCGTTCCCAGAGTTGTTGTTCATTATAGGTAAGGCTTTGCCACAGGGGAATTTCCGGATCTGGAAGAGAGGGTATAAAATCTGCCGGAATAATACCCAATTCCTTCTGACGATTAATGCGTTCTACCCGCAGGGAATCCCAGCCGACACGGTAACGATCCTTGTATTTGGCTATATCTTCCGGACGAGCCTGCAAAGGCCAATGGGGAGCTGTATAAGACAGATAGAGAAAAAAAGGAGATCTCTCCTGAGTTGCTTCCCGGATATATTGTTGTGCATAGCTGGTAATGGCATCAGTCAGGTAGAAGTCTTTATCTTCTTTGAAAGCAACCGGTTTACCATCTTCAAACAACGGGCCCGGATCCCACCCTTTTTCATATTCATGATTATAAAGATAAGTTGAGCACCACCCAGAATCCCGAATGAATGATCAAACCCGCGTTGGGCAGGACGTTCCCCATTCTCCTGGTTCGCTCCCACATGCCACTTTCCCGATAAATAGGTACGGTAACCACCGGTTTTCATTACCTCAGCCAGTGTAAGCGACTCCCTGTTTAAGTATCCCTGATAAGCAGGAAGCCCCAGGTTTACATCAAAATATCCTACCCCGGCCCGGTGAGCATATTGTCCGGTAAGGAGCGAGGCCCGTGTAGGTGCACTGATCGAATTGTTATAAAACTGCCGGAAACGTACCCCTTCCGAAGCCAGTTGATCCAGATGAGGAGTCTCTATTTCGGAACCATACGATCCCAGGTCCGAATAACCCAGATCGTCTACCAATACCAGAATAATATTGGGCTTTTCCGTTTGTGCTGCTACTGTAGTAGCTCCCAGCAAGAGCGGTAAACTATAAGCCGCCTGATAATACCTCTTCTTCATCTGCCTGTTACTTTTTAGCCGTGTATAAATAATATTCTGCAAAAATACCGCCGGAAAAGAGGTAAACAAATACCGTTTATGGAGTATTTTTTCTACCATATTCTAAGGAGAACAAGAAATTACATGAGTAATTTATATAAACAGCAGAAACCAGATACAATATAAAAAAATATCAT
>JAJQBG010000080.1 GCA_021203405.1 Bacteroides sp. | reverse complement strand
GGTTTTGACCCTGAGAGATATCCGGCTCCTTCAGTCGCTTCGCTTCACTGGGGGGTATTGACTTCGCTGACCGTTGGTTCACATTTAAGCCCTTTGGGCTTCCGGAAAATAGTAGCAAAAAAGAGAGGTGTAGAGTTAAACCGAAGGACAAGTCAGCTACTTCCCGGAAAAGAAGGAGGGTTGATACAAACGGTGGGTTCCCATAGGGGCTTCATAGCCCCTTACCCGGTGCAGAAGCGACCAGAAAACCGTAAAGTAAAGAGTCACCGGCTATGAAGCCGGCGACAACATAAGATAACCAGGGAGTCGTGCAACAGACACTTCATAGCCGGTGGTAACAGCTATAATCTACTTACTATCCGGCAACCTTTACTTTTTACCCCAGATTTCCGTCACTTTCCTGCGGATGATCACTATATTCAGTGGGCTTACACCTACAGCGATCAACAACCCGACACCGGCCACCGGCCAGAAAGCCACTATCCCGGAAAATCCTCCCGAAAGCAATGAAAGCGAAGAGAGATAATAATTCCGGCCCAAACTCACCAGGGCCAATGCGCCTGCCAGCACAACCAAATTAAGGACACAGGTAAGAATCTGATAGGGTAACGCCACTTTAGCCGGGCTATATCCTATTAAAAGCAGGTTTTCTAGCTTGGCGGCATTCTTCTGCAATAACAGGTAGATGCTCAGGATCAGGATGTAGAAAGAGAGAACCGTGATCAGCAGACCGATAGTGATGACAATGCCGACCACTAACTTCAGGAAATAGGCCATTTTACCACTATCTAATTTTTCTCCTTCGGTTTCATACCCTTTGGAATGGAGGTATTTTACCACTGCATCATCCGGTGTATCTTTGATCTCAACGATCAGCCGGGAAGGTTCTGCGGTTTTTCCATCCGCAAATTCTTTATTGGCCCAGTCCATAAAGCTCTGGGGGGCCAGAATGGTATTTAGTCGGTTGGAAAAGCCTGCGATCTTACCCCGGAAGGTCTCCGTCCTGCCGTTGCCACGGATATCGATCTCCATTTGGATCAGCCCGATCACCCCTTCGGAAAGTTTCGGCAGGCTTCTGGATTGTGCAAAGCCAAAATTATAAAGATTCAGGTAATTACGGGGAATAATGATGGGAATGGTCTGATCTCCCACCGCAAAGTGCCATTTATCTAAGTTGATATCAATATAGGCATCGGGCACCGACTCGAAGAACATCTCCGTATAGAGTTCGGCACTCCGGCCGGTTACTCCTACTCCGGCAGAGACCTTAAAACGAGAGGCGGTAAAACGTCCTACGCTCTCTACAAAACTCTGATCGCGAAGTTCCCTGATCTCCTGGTCAGAGAAAAGATTGCTCTTTCCGGAGCCAAGGGTTCCCACCTGTTTATTGAGGATCAGGTATTCATTTTTCATCAACGTATCAGAACCCCGGAAGAGCGGGATCACATCCCGGTAGAACTGGAACCCGGCCAGTACAATGGCCAGCCCGAAGAGGTTGGCCAGGAGATAGCCGGTAAGTTGTCCCACACTGATATGCCTGCGCAGTAATTTCCAGATCAGCCTCATAATTTCAATACTTTATCGTAAGACAACTCCAGGTGTTTACCGATGGAGGTCACCAACAATCCCGCACCCTGCTTCCTGATCTCCTCCTCTACCAGTGCGGCCATCTTTTTACCGTTCTCCGGATCAAGGTGGCTTACCGGTTCATCCAGGAAGAGAAAATCAAACGGTTGACAGAGTGCCCGTATCATGGCTACCCGTTGCTGCTGACCAAAAGAGAGTTTTCCCACCAGCTGGCCGGCTTTATCGGGAATATCCAGCCTTTCAAACCAGGAAAGGATCTGCTTACGCGACAGATGGCCGGTAAGCTGATTCTTTATCTGGATATTCTCATACGCCGAAAGTTCAGGAAAAAGCCTCAGTTCCTGGAACATCAGGCTGATATGGGATCGCCGGACCTCTGTCCACTCCCTGACGGAAAGCGATTTTATATTAGTTGTATCAAAGAGGATCATCCCCTGGTAATCCTGGCGATATCCATAGATAAAACTACAGAGAGAAGATTTCCCTGTACCCGAAGCGGCTTCAATGAGGTAACTTTTTCCCTTTTCAAAAGTACACTCCGTATGCCAGATCTCTGATACGACAGCGGTACGATCGGCAAAGACTTCCGGCAGGGAATGTTGTAAGGTGATCTTCTCCATACTATTTTTCAAACGGAACGGGATATAACACTCTTAAAAATGATCTGCCATCAGAAAAAGTGCATCCACCAGTACTTTCAGGGAGTTCTCCTCCTTATCGTTCAGATAGATATTGAATTCTGTGATCTCCGGTGAGGGTGAGTAGAGCTCTACATACGAAAATTTGGAAGCCAGCTCGAACATCTGTTTCATACTGCCCCCTAAGGAAGCGGCAAACCGCAAAGCCGGTAGTTCCAGTACATTATCGACATTGGCTACCATAAAGACAGGTCCTTTTTTGGCAGAAGCGACCCATGTACCCTCTTTCAGGCTTTGGGAAGGTTTATTCTTCAATAATTTATCATCTGTAGTGAGGTAAAGGGTATTCTTCTCCATACCGAAATGGAAGTTACCCTGACGGGTTTTCAGTACATAAGCCTGATCGCCGGTCTGTTGCAGGTCCATACCGGGCTGCATACCGATCAGTCCTTCGAGCTGCAACAAAGCTTCCAGAATAGCATCGTTCCTGACCTCTGCCAGAAGCAGGATCTCCGGAGACATTTTCATCATAGAAAGTCCGGTAAGGCCCAGCGAGATGTCTCCATCCAGCGAGCCTATGATATTCTCCAGATCTACCAATCCGCCGTACATCTCTATATATTCCCGGCTCTGCTCATTTTCTGTCATCAGTTTATACAGTTCTTTCCCTTTTACATTCATGCTCACATAGAACAGAGAGGAAAGCGGGAACCTCTCAATGTGGGTATTTTTGATAGTACCCATCCCTTTTTGCTGGGATTCGTACATCTTCCTGAGTGCCGGATCGCTCACATATGTCTCGGCAGTTAACTGCATTCTGCCTTTTTCAAAGACAAAACTCCCCAATACGGTCATCGCCTCTGCCGGATTACCTGCCGGCAGCAGATCCACTATTTCCGGATTGGTAAGTTTCAGCAAAGGAAGGATCTCAACCAGCATCTGCATATCGCCTTTGCGGGCACTCATCTTTTCAAACGCCTTTTTACCACGGATGCTGGCCGACTCAGATTGTTTCATCTGGGCGAATACCTGCTCCCGGATACGCTCCGTCTCCCGGGGATTCCCGGTTCCTGAGAGTACCAGGGCATCTCCGTTAAAAGCACACACCAACGATCCTCCCAATACGGTGGAGTTAATACCGCCCGAAGAGGTCAGTACCTCTATATCGCCCCGAGTTCCCAGGGTCCGGAGCAGGTTCTTCACTTTTCCCTCATCCGTTACCCGGAAGACGATGGTAACCTGTTCGGTCTCTATATCCATATACATGTAAACCGGATCACTCAGTGAAACACCGGCTGAAGAGGGATCCCACATCAATTGGCTGATGTGTGAGAACTCTTCCGTACCCAATGCACTCTCCAGACCACCCATCACCTCCCTGACCATCGGACTATTGCTATCGACTCCACTTTTTTTAACCAGGGAATTTATATCAAAAGCAAAAAGCAACGGGGTATCTGCGGGAATAACCTGGGTATAACCGGCTGTTTTTTTAGAGCAGGCTGCCACAGCAACAAGCAGGGATATTACCAGCAACTGCCTGCAAATAAAAGTAAGACGTTTCATAATCGTTTATTTATTGGTTTATTAAGTTCAATGTATGACAGGCTACCAATGCAGCTGTCTCGGTACGTAACCGTGAATTTCCCAGGGTAACCGGTACAAATCCTTTAGCCACTGCCGCCTCAACCTCCTCTTTACTAAAATCTCCCTCGGGGCCAATGAGCACCACAGCAGCCTCTCCGGCTTTATAAGCCTTATGCAAGGGAATTTTCTCTCCCTCATAGCAGTGGGCAATAAACTTTTGTCCGGGAAGATCGCCGGCAATGAATTCCCGGAAACTGACCATTTCATTGAGCTTCGGTAAGGTAGCTTTCAGGGATTGCTTCATGGCAGATACCAGGATACGCAATACCCGCTCGGATTTTAAAACTTTTCGCTCGGAGAAGTCACATTTCAGGAAGGAGAGCTGGTCCAGACCAATCTCCGTAGCCTTCTCGGCAAACCATTCGGTACGATCCATATTCTTGGTAGGAGCCATGGCAATATGGATATTCCCCTTCCACAGCGGAGGTTGCGGGTAGATGTTTTTGATCTCTACCCAGCATTTTTTACCGGAGATCTCTGCAATAACAGATTCATAGAAGGAACCTTGTCCATCCGTGATCCGGATCTCATCTCCCTGCCGCAGGCGTAATACCTTGATACAATGCCTGGATTCTTCCTCAGGAAGTTCCTGGTTTACTGCTATTTCCGGAACGTAAAAAAGCTGCATAGGTACGTTTAGTTAGAAGAAGAGCTTCCGCTCTCTATTTTTTTGATCTGGTCACTCAAGATAGCTGCCAGTTCATAATTTTCATTCTTGATGGCTTTCTCCAATGCTTTTCGTAATATTTTTATATTGCTGGCAGGTTTGATTGCCGGTATAGTATCGTCCCGCCCCACAGTAGCAGATTCCGAATCCAGGACCAACTCATATATATAAATAGGAGAACGGAAGCGCAGGGCCAGGGCCACCGCATCCGAAGTACGGGAGTCGATCCGACATACCTCTCCATCCTTTTCAAAACAGGTATAGGCAAAAAATATCCCCTCGTCGGCCCGGTAGATAAGTACCTCTTTGAGGTCAAAATCGAACTTGCCCGCCACACTGAAAAAAAGATCGTGGGTAAAAGGGCGGGGAACGGAGAGTTCGCGCAGCATGATCAGGATCGATTGTGCCTCCAGCGCACTGATAATAACAGGGAGCTGCCGGTCGCCCGACACCTCTCCCAATATCATAGCAAAAACACTGGCATCCCTGTCACTCTGAGTGACCTCCAACACTTTCAATTCTATTTTTCTGTCAACCATGGGATACAGTTCCGATCTTTTCAGGATCGTGTTTATACTTAAATACAATAGCAAAGACAACGGCTATTACCAGTGCGTAAGCTGCAAAGACAAACCAGATGGCAGGCCAGTCGCGGGTACCGTCGGCCGCGGTGAAATAGTCTACCACCCAACCGCTGGAGTAACTTCCGATAATGGCCCCCAGACCGTTGGTCATGATCATAAAGAGTCCCTGGGCACTGGCCCGTATAGAGTGATTGGTCTCTTTCTCTACAAACATGGAACCCGATACATTGAAAAAATCGAATGCCATTCCGTAGACGATCATGGAGAGAAGCAGGAAGATAAATCCGTTCCCGGGGTTTCCGATCCCGAACAGGGCAAAACGGAGCACCCAGGCCAGCATACTGATCAGCATCACTGTTTTAATACCAAAGCGTCTCAGGAAGAAAGGGATAGCCAGGATAAAGAGCGTCTCCGACATCTGCGAAACAGAGAGCAGGATATTAGGATGCTGTACCGCAAAGGCATCGCTATAGGTATCGGCAAAATTATCCAGGAACATTCCCCCGAAGATGTTGGTAATTTGCAGGGCAGCTCCCAGAAGCATGGCAAAGATAAAGAAGATAAGCATCTTCCGTTCCTTAAACAAGACAAAGGCATCCAGTCCCAGGGCAGAAACCAACGATCTCTTTCCGGGATTTCGCGAAGGCGGACATTTGGGAAGGGTAAAGGCATAGACTCCCAGGCACAAAGCCGCCAGGGCTCCTACATAGAGCTGGCTCTCGGTACGTCCCCATCCGCAAAGGTCTACCACCCACATGGCTACAATGAATCCGACAGTACCCCATACCCGGATGGGTGGAAAGTCCTTGACAATATCCATTTTATAGACATCCATGGAGTTATAGGAAACGGTATTGGCCAGTGCCAGGGTAGGCATATAGACCATCATATTGAGCAACATGATCGGATAGATCATCTCATACGTAGTAAAACGGGAAGCCGCAAATAGCAGGCCTGCTCCAAGGAGGTGGCAGATACCCAACAATCTTTCCGCATTGATCCAGCGGTCGGCTACAATACCCAGAATACCGGGCATAAATACCGATGCGATACCCATTGTGCCAAAGATACTGGCAATCTGGATACCGGTAAAGTCCAGTTTACCACCCATATAGGCTCCCAGCGAAATGAGCCACGATCCCCAGATAAAGAACTGGAGAAAATTCATTATGATCAATCTATACTTTATACTCATAGTAGATTTTTATGTGTGTTTCCATTTATCGATTCTTGCAAATGTAATTATTTCCGTGATTAAAAGAATCTTTTGACGGTGAATATCTGCTTATTTATAAGTTTTTTTAGATGATATTTTCAGGAGAATAGGGGTTGAATTCAGCAAGCCCGGATGTTTTGCGAAGCACTCTTTTCCCTTTTTGCCCCCTCAAAAAGGGTTAGGGCCGTTGAAAAAGTTGGTTACACTTCTTTGTAAAGAGGGTTGCACCGCGTTACAAAGAGGGTTACACCCGCTGTAAACGCAGTGTAACCAACTTTGCAAAGAAGCATAATCTTTTCCGGGCGCTTTCCGGAAATTTTTCGTAGGATAGTAATTAAACAGATGAATAAAAGCCGAATGGTGTTCGATCAATCCCAAAGAAAGGAGACCTTTCTTTAGGATTGATCTTTATTGAATCATAAT
>JAJQBG010000271.1 GCA_021203405.1 Bacteroides sp. | reverse complement strand
CATAGATATAGAATAAAATTAAAAGGAAATGAAAGCTATTGAATTACATCAGTATGGTTCGGAAGATAAACTGGGCTATAAGGATATTCCGCAACCGGAAATAAAGTGCGGAGAGTTGCTGATCCGGATAAAGGCTACTTCGGTAAATCACCTTGAAGTGATGGTCGCTTCGGGAAAGATGAGGAAGAATATATCGCTTGATTTTCCCTGGATACCAGGGTATGACTTTGCGGGTATTGTAGAAAGCTCACCCGACACACAGGATGAGTTTATGCCGGGTGATGAAGTCTATGCTAAATGTTATGGGAGGATCCTATGCGGAGTTTATTGTTGTAAAGCGGGAACTTCTGGCCCGTAAACCGGCTACCATGGATTTTTCGGAGGCTGCCTGTGTTCCACATGTAGGACTTACCGCGTGGCAGGCTTTATATGAGCATGGTGCCTTGCAAAGAGATCAGAAAGTATTGATACATGGTGCTGCAGGTGGAGTAGGTATGTTTGCGGTACAGTTTGCCAAATGTGCAGGTGCTTTTGTCTATGGTAGTGCCGGTGGGGTAGACAGAGAGTTTGTAGAGTCGCTGGGTGCAGATGTAGTGATTGATTATAAAAGTGAGGATTTTACTCAGGTAGCTAAGGAAGTAGATCTGGTAGTCGATCTCGTTGGGGGAGATACACAGGTCCGTTCTTTCGGAGTTTTAAGAAAGGGGGGCCGTTTGGTTACTACTACGGGAAAAATAGATGATAAAGCAAAAGAGTTCGATATAAAAGCTACTGCGATGGTTGTGCATCCGGATGGAAGTAGTCTGGAGGAGATTGCAGAACTGATCACGGAAGGAAAGGTAAGGGCAGACGTAGCGCGGGTATATCCGCTTTCGGCTGCTGCAGAGGCCTGGAAAACGTTTGAGGGTAAATCAGAGGTTGCCAAAAGTATCCGGCATAGTAAAATTGTGCTTGAGGTTTGATAATTGGATCCTATAAGGCTCAGGAGCGACCAATCACTTTCAGTTCCTGCTGTTAGTTGAACAGAATGAATTGTATTATTCCGGTGATGCTATGGGTTAAATCCGGATCTGGGATAATATCTCTTTGATCCCTTTGCAATAAGGTAGAGTGGTTTGAGTGGGATAATATTCCCGTACTTTAGGATCAGCATTGGAAAGGTAGTATCCGTGAGCCACATTTCGGATCATTTGCAGGTCGTTAAAGCTGTCTCCCACAGCCCAGGTATTCCGGTGCTCCACTTTCCAGAGATTACAGAGGAACTGAAGTACTTTATCTTTTCCGGTACAGGAGGGTAGGAACTGAAGGTCATAGTAACCTTCCGGATCGCCTGCCGCGGGATTACAGAGAGAGTAAGTTAACTTCATGCGGTATTCTATAGCTATTTCTCCCATACGGATAAGATCTTCCCGGCTTGTGGGACAGTCTTTATAATAGAAAGAACGGGTAAATTTACCCTGGTAGTCTTCGGGTTGAGGATAGAGCTCAATACCATAGGCTGTTGCTTTCTTAACGGCTTTGGGAATATTTGCCAGTAAGAAACCACTATCGTTGATTGCCTTTATCCACTCCTGGCAAGGCGCTATATGGTTATTACGGATAAAATAAAGTTCCGTACCCAGACTGGAGGCTATAAAGTGTGGGAAGTAGCGGGCGTAACCGGTACATTTCCAGAAAACAGCTTCCAGTATACTACCGGTAATCCAGCCAACAACAAGTTGTAAGGGGTTGATATGAGTCTGAAGATAGTCTTCCAGCTCCCCGATCCCACTCTCCTGTTGATTGGCAGGGAGATGGGGGCGCCAGGTTTCATCGAAGTCACTACATAAAATGCGACTGATCTGCCTGGGATAAGGGAAGGACAAAAAGGGGTGATTCTTTCTTCCATAATAGCTAATGGTATGGCCTGTATAAAACAGGAGGCAGTAAAACCGTTTATTTATAGGAACGCTGGTTTACTGCCTCTTGTTTGGAAAAAGCTTATTTTTTATTGGGGCTTTATAAGTTCCATTCCTTTAAGGATCGCCTCTTCGTTCATGGGAATAAGATGGTGATGACGCGGAGGTAGAGTCTTTTTGAGTCCTTTCAGTACGCTCTCTGTACTTACTACAGGACGTAATTTAAGGAGTCCACCCAGAACGATCATATTAAAAGCTTTGACATTTGCCATTTCATTGGCAGCATCCATGGCATCGATG
Source organism: Bacteroides sp. (assembly GCA_021203405.1). Classification (GTDB taxonomy): domain Bacteria; phylum Bacteroidota; class Bacteroidia; order Bacteroidales; family Bacteroidaceae; genus Bacteroides. The sequence goes on along the minus strand of JAJQBG010000271.1, from coordinate 4,591 downwards.
CGATAAATATGAATGTCGGTACGGGTGGGAGGATTGATAATACCGTATCCGTCGTAAATAAGGGTTCCACTGGGTTTTACTTTACCCTCGAACTTCTCCAAAGAGGGCTGATTGAGAATGATGGCGGTATCGTAATTACTGAGAATAGGGGAAGATATTCTTTCGGTACTTACAATAATAGTAACGTTAGCGGTTCCTCCCCGTTGTTCAGGGCCATAGGCGGGCATCCAGGTAACTTCTTTGCCTTCCAGCAAACCGGAATAGGCGAGTATTTTCCCCATAGAGAGTACTCCTTGTCCACCGAATCCGGCTATAATGATCTCTTCTTTCATGATAGTTTTAAAGCGGGGTTATTATTTATCTTTCAGGTCTCCCAGAGGATAGTAGGGGGACATGTTCTCTTCCATCCACTTGTTGGCTCCGTCGGGAGTAAGTTTCCAGCCCGAACTACAGGTGGAGACGATCTCTACCAGGTTAGAGCCTTTACCGGTCATGGAGTTCTCAAAGGCTTTTCGGATGGCTCGCTTAGCTTTACGGATAGCTGCTACAGTGTGCACTGATTGCCGGGTGACGTAAGCGGTACCTTCGAGGGTAGCAGCTATTTCGGTTATTTTAAGAGGATAACCATGCAGATCAATATCGCGTCCGTAGGGAGAGGTCGAGGTCTTCATACCCACAAGTGTAGTAGGAGCCATCTGTCCTCCGGTCATTCCGTAAATAGCGTTATTAATAAAGATTATGGTAATGTTCTCTCCCCGGTTCAGGGCATGAATGGTTTCAGCCGTACCAATGCAGGCCAGATCGCCGTCCCCCTGGTAGGTGAACACGAGACGATCGGGCCAGAGACGTTTGATGGCGGTTGCCAGGGCCGGGGCACGGCCGCGAGCTGCTTCCTGCCAGTCGATATCAATATAGTTGTAAATAAATACGGCACATCCTACGGGTGAGATACCAATGGTACGATCTTCCATTGCCATCTCTTCGATCACTTCTGCTACCAGTTTATGTACAACACCATGACTACAGCCGGGGCAATAGTGTATGGGAGTGTTGTTCATCAGAATGGGTTTGGTATGAACCAGATTTGCTGGTTGTATAATCTCTTCTCTTGTCATGATTTTCTTTTTTTAGAACCGGTAATTGCCGGCCGAAGAGTTTTCACCGGTTGGTGAACCGGATAAAGAACTCCATCATTTTCACAAAAATAGCTGCTCCGCATACATAGATAAATACTTTTTTGTCCTCTACCAGAAAATAAGTAAGCAGGGAACAGAGTGCTCCGATGAGAAAAAGAATGTTGAGTATGTTTCTTATTTTGTCCGGGTTCATAACGTTTACGGTTTTGAAGTTATATATTTTCCTGGATTAATTTCTCTTTCAGGGCTTCAACTATTTCGTCAGGATCGGGAACGATCCCTCCCAGACGGCCAAAGTGTTCTACTCTTACTTTTCCCTGGGTAGCCAGGCGGATGTCTTCGATCATTTGCCCGGCGTTAAGTTCGAGCGAGAGGATGCCTTTTACTTTGGAACTATAACTACGGATAGCTTCCGAGGGGAAGGGCTAGAGAGTAACAGGACGCAGGATACCGGCTTTGATACCTTGTGCACGGGCCGTTTCCATGGCTTTCTGACCGATACGGGCCATGGATCCGAAAGCTACAATAAGATATTCTGCATCTTCACAGCAGATCTCCTCGTAACGTACTTCATTCGCCTCGATCTGCTTATATTTTTCCTGGAGCTGGATGTTCTTCCGTTCCATGGCATCGGGTTGTAACTCCAGGGAGGTGATCACATTGATAGAGCGTCCTTGGGTCCTTCCGGTAGAAGCCCAGGGGCATTGCTCAATGACCTCCTGGTCGGTACGGCGGGGTTTTTGAGGAGGAAGGACAACTTTTTCCATCATTTGTCCTATTACACCGTCGGCCAGTATCATAACAGGGTTCCGATATTTAAAAGCAAGTTCGAATCCCAGAGGTACGAAGTCGGCCATTTCCTGTACGGAGGCGGGAGCAAAAGCAATCAGGCGATAATCACCGTGTCCTCCTCCTTTTACAGTCTGGAAGTAGTCGGCCTGGCTGGGCTGAATGGTCCCGAGCCCGGGACCACCCCGCATTACATTCACAATAAGGCAGGGGAGCTCTGCTCCTGCAATGTAGGAGATCCCTTCCTGTTTCAGACTGATGCCGGGACTTGAGGAGGAGGTCATGACCATTTTTCCGGTCCCGGCTCCTCCGTAAACCATATTGATCGCTGCTACTTCGCTCTCTGCCTGCAGAACCACCATACCGGTCGTTTCCCAGGGTTTGAGTTCAGTAAGTGTTTCCAGAATTTCTGACTGGGGAGTGATAGGATACCCGAAATATCCATCAGCTCCGCAGCGTATAGCTGCATGAGCAATGGCCTCGTTACCCTTCATTAATAATACTTCTTCTGTCATAGTTCAGAATATTCGTAGATTATGTTTAAGCTTTTACTTTATAAACGGAGATGTAACCGTCGGGACATATAATAGCACAGGCTGCGCAACCGATACAGGTATCGCCTGGAAGCTGACGGGCAAAATTATAACCTTTGATATTCACCTCTTTCCGGGTCAGTTCAAGTACGTTGACCGGACAGGCTACCACACAAAGGTTACACCCTTTGCAGCGTTCTGTATTGACAACTACTGCTCCTTTTATTTTGCCATATCTAAGTTCTATCTATTGATTATACATATCTTTGTTATAGAAATTGAGGATATCAAGCAGCATCTGGTGCGCCTGTACAGCCGGAGACCGGGGATTGAGTTCAATAGCGGAGAGATAGTTGTTAATCGCCTTTTGCCAGTTACTTTTTTGCGCCAGGTATTTCCCAGCAGGTAGTAGGCTTCATCCTTGTGAGGTATGTCTTTCTGTAAGAGCTCCTCCAGAAGGGCGATAGCGGTATCCGCATCTCCCTGTTCGATAAGTGTCCGTATGGTCTCCAGTTCCTCCATTTCCTGATGATAATCAGATTATCGGTTCACAAAGATAGGTTTTATTTAGAAATAAAATCTACTTGAAGCGTGAAAAAAGAGAAATAGGGCAGGAACAAAAAGCCTTTCCGGGGAAAGCAATGGGGTTTTGCTATCCGGAAAGGCTTTGAGATTGTTTTTCAGAAAAGGACGGCTCCTCAGAAAAACATCTGTTCAGGAAGAAAAAATCATGGTTTCAGTTTTACCTTTTTTCCATTGATGGTTACATTCTCAAATGTAATGTCACGGGCACCGGTAATGTTATTTCCGTCAGCCACATTATTAAATTCAGAGTTCCTTATACTTACGTCATATACCTGGATCTCGTCGTTAAGCCCTACTATAAGGGCGCCGTATTTACTTTTCTGGCAGGTAATGTTTTCCAGATGTACATTGCGTACAGTCGGGATAAAGTCCCGGACACACTCTTCCCGGTTCTCATATTGCAGATTGATTTTAAGTACGGCCTCTTTACACTGGCCTACTTCGATATTGCGTACAAATACATTTTCAATCACTCCACCACGGCAGGTACTGGTCTTGATACGGATCACCCGGTCGAGTTCCGGGCTATCCATGGTACAGTTCTCAACATACAGGTTCTTGTATCCGCCGGATATCTCGCTTCCGATTACTACACCTCCGTGTCCGTTCTTCATGTGGCACCCTCTTACCACGATGTTCTCACTGGGTATATCCCATTTACGACCGTCGGCATTTCGTCCTGATTTGATGGCAATGCAATCGTCTCCCGTGCCGAAATAGCAGTTCTCGATAAGTACGTTTTTACTTGATTCAGGATCGCAACCGTCGCTGTTGGGACCGTGGCTGTCAATATGCACTCCTCTGACGATAAGGTTCTCGCAGAAAAGCGGATGAATGACCCAGAAAGGGGAGTTGCGTAATTTTACATCTTCAATCAGCGCTGTGTTGCATGAGTAGAAATTGATAAGCTGGGGGCGTAGTCCGTCTTCCGGAGTCATCACTCGTCTGTAGATAGGGGTAAATGTCTCAGCATACATCAGAAGCCTGTCACGGCCGCCTTTGAGTTGGGAGATCATCCCTTCTTTCCAGCCGTGGTTTTTTCCTCCTTTCATATACCACCACTCTTCTTTGCTTCCCTGACCATCAATCACACCTTTTCCGGTAATAGCAATATTGGTCTCACCATAAGCATAGATAAGGGGACGGGCATTGTAACAATCCACGCCTTCCCAGCGGGTAATTACTGCGGGGAAATAGAGGCTTTGGTCGGTATCAAATTTTAACTCGGCACCTTCTGCCAGGTGCAGGTTCACATTACTTTTGAGTGTGATGGGACCCGTATAGAAAGTACCGGAGGGAATAAGTACAATGCCACCTCCCTGCTGGTTGCAGGTAATGATCGCCTGGTTAATGGCTTCATGGCATAATATTTCGGGGTTGTTCTCTACCGCACCAAAATCTTTGATGTTGAATGTGCGGTCGGGAAAGGTCGTTTTTTTAATGTTCGTTACGATCTCTTCGCTCTGCCGGAAGGCCTCTTCCATGGTCTGTGCCGGAAGTTGCACGGCATACAAGGAGATAAAGAAGAATAATCCTGTGAGTCTCTTT
>JAJQBG010000258.1 GCA_021203405.1 Bacteroides sp. | reverse complement strand
AACGGATACTGCCATATGGACCCGTTCCATTCTCTATTAATATAAAAAACCGAATAACCACAACGGGATCATGTTTCCCCGTCCTATTTCCGCTTTGTGCGGTGCATATACAAACTCCGGATTATTCTTTATCTTATACCCTTCGGTACAGATGCGGAACGGGATCGTTTCGTCTACCAGGAACGAAATATTTTTATCTCCTTTATTGAGTATATGATCTTTATAAAGCGTATTCAGGAAAAAAGTCTCCAGTACATCCTGTTCATCTACCTTGATCGGGTAGATACTATACATCAGGTTGGTATTGTGCATCATGATCTTAGACGGTTTCTTGGGAAAAGTTTCCCCCACCGGATAGATCATATTGATCAACCGTGCATCTGCCAGATATTTGATATAATTCATCACCGTAGCCCGGGATGTCTGTATCTCTGCTGCCAGCTGGCTTACATTGGGAGCTTTCAGCCCATCCACTACCAGCAGGTAGAGTAATTTCTTTATTTTCGACAGGTATTTCAGTTCGATCTGTTTCAGCAGGAGGATATCCACCTCTACCATCATGTTCATGGTCTTCAACAGATTCTCCGAAAAGTTCCGTTTCTCCAGAAAGAAAGGATAAAATCCGTGGTGCAGGTAATCCTGGAAATAGTCCAGCGGTCTTACCTTCGAAAGGATCCCTTTGGCTATCTGTTCGTGGTTCTCCAGGATCTCATCCAGCGTATAAGCCCGAAACTTCATTCCGGTCTGCAGGTTCAGGAACTCCCGGAACGAGAATCCCCTCAGGTTGTAGGATTTTACAATATCCCGCAACTCCAGGTTCTCTTCCTTCAGGCGCATCACCGAAGAACCGGTAAATACGATCTTAAGATGAGGAAAACGTTCGTAACAAACCCTGAGCTCCTCACTCCAGCCCGGATATTTAAATACCTGGTCTATCAGCAATACTTTTCCTCCCCGTCTCTGGAAATTATTTGCAAAATCTATAATGGAATGGTCGGAGAAGTAGAAATTATTCATATTTACAAAGAGACAGGAACGGTCGGTACCATATTTCTCTTTGGCATATTGCAACAGAAAAGTGGTTTTCCCTACTCCACGGGTTCCTTTGATACCGATCAGGCGGTCGTTCCAATCGATCTCATCCATCAGGTCACGACGGACGGGGGCGTTGGTGTGTTCGACAAGGTAACTGTGGGTTCTGTAAAAAATTTCCATTCTTCTCTTGATTTTCGCCGACAAATATAGCATTAATTCTCATAATTGTAAAGTAGAGATAGCAAAATAATAGGTTCTAATCTATAAATTTGCAAAATAATTATAAGACGCATGCAGCAGATACTTTCTATATTCAATCCTGAAAATGATCTGGCCCTGGCCAATGGTGACGAGAATTACGAACCACCCCGGCCGGTGCGGAAAATGAAGGAGGACCTTTCCGCCTTACCCCTCTGGTACAGGCCGGAATCTCACTATATCCTTGCCCCGTCCCTGCCGGATACCGCCTGGAACAGGGAGATCGAAGCACTCTTTCCGGTGAACAGCCGGTTCCTGCTTCCCGGGGAGGTGGGTGAGTATCCTGCTTTGCATCCGCAACCCTGGGGGTGGAACCCGATGCTGGTCAAACAACTTCAAAGAACCGGACTGCACTCCCCCACACTTCCTTCCGTTTCCCAGCTCAGCCATATCCGGAGGCTTTCCCACCGGGTCGTAGCTGTGTGTTTGCTGGAAAAGTTACAACTCAACCCCTTTTTCTGCGGGCGGTCTGCTCTGCTAACCTCTCAGCAGGAGATTCGTGAATTTGCCGGCAAGTATGCCCCGATCGTACTGAAAGCCCCTTATTCCGGTAGTGGGAGAGGGCTCTTCTGGGGAAAAGGCACCTATACCGAAGGGATGGAGCGTTGGAGCAACCGTATTCTCAGGCAACAGGGAGGGGTGATCGGAGAACCGGTATTTGATAAAGCCGACGATTTTGCCATGTAATTCTGGTCGGACGGAGCCGGGAAAGTCAGCTTTAAGGGATACTCTTTCTTTATGACCGATGGTAAGGGAGCGTATGTAGGGAATATGCTACTCGCCAGCGAACAGATCGAAGCGTGGCTGGCCGGGTATGTAGGAAAGAGAAACCTCCGCCTTTTGCATCAGGAGATCGTACCGCTCCTCTCCGCGGAGATCGGTCCTTATTACCAGGGCCCTTTCGGAGTCGATATGATGATCTGCCGGTTCAACGAAAAACCTTTTTTCCGTATACTCCCCTGCGTAGAAGTAAACTTACGCATGAATATGGGTATGCTCACCCGTACCTTTTGCGACCGGTTCGTCCAACCAGGACATTCCGGCGAATTTTTTGTCGACTCTTTCGAAGATCCGGCTCAGTTAGCCTTGTTGCACAAACAGTTAAAAGAGAGTTATCCCCTGCGGGTAGAACAGGGAAAATAACCGGCGGTTATCTCTCACTCACCCCCGTTACCGCCGCTTCCCGCTTTCGTGCCTGGGTCTTTATCCGTTAAAAAGAGAGGCTCGCTTTCGTTGCCGTAACGATCTACCGCAGAGACGGCAAACTCATATTTCCGCTCCCAGGGCAATACCGGTATATAGGTGTATTCCGCCGACCGGATGCGTTGGGCCAGGATATGTTCCGGATTAGAGGTGTCTACCGGGCCTGAGGCAGAACCATATACAATATAATAAGGGGAATGGATGCTGTCATTATCCATAGAAGGAGACCATCTCAACTCCACTTTTCCCTCCTCTAAGAAACTTACCTCCAGCTTTTCAGGCTTACCCGGAGGAATACTGTCTAACCACGTCATGGGTGGTTGAAGAGCCGGCGCCCGGTAAAAGTTCTCTTTCACCAGGTCGTATACTCCCTGGGTATTATCCATCAGGTAGCGTACCCGGTAAAAACCGGCACCCGCCGTGTGGTGTTCCCGCAGAAAACTCAGCTGCCGTTGTATATCCGAAAACTCCCAGTTGCCTTCCCTCGGGTCCAGAAAATAGACACCCAACCCCGGAACAATCTGCCTGCCCCGGCTACGCTCCTGCCAGTCGAGTACGAACGGATAAAAATTATTCCCCCGGAAATAGAGCATCGGGTATACCTGATCCTGGATCCCTTCTGCGAGCCACCAGTCTACATCCTGATAGACCGTATGGAAAGCATTCCACCCTTTGGAACTATAAAAAGAGGTATCACTGTGTTTTCCCACCGGAGAGGTGCTCACCTTTACCCAGGGTTTTATCTTTTTGGTCTCGTGGTAGAGATGCCGGACAATAGCCGTCAGGTTCTCTCTTCTCCATTCAGCCTCCGTTTTTCCTTTTCCATACGCCCGGAACTCCCGGGTATCGGGAAATCTCTTTTCAGACCGTTCCGGGTAGCGCAGGTAATCAAAATGCACCCCATCAATATCGTAACGGGTAATAACTTCCCGCACAATATCCATCAGGTACTCTTTGGTAGCCGGATGCCCCGGGTTTAAAAACCACTCATTCTTATACTGCACACAAATAGCCGGACGTTTGCGGGTAACCGACTGAGCCCCCATATTGGCCACATGTTTCCGGTTCCCCAGGGGAATGGCTACGATCCACGCATGGCACTCCATGCCCCGTTTGTGGCACTCTTCAATCGCAAAAGCCAGCGGATCATATCCCGGATCTCTTCCCGTTTTTCCTGCCAGCGGATAGCTGAACGGTTCGATGGAAGAGGGATATACCAGGTCGCCCCGCATCCGTGTCTGGAAAAGTACCGTATTGAAATTAGCTTCCCGGAGTTTATCCAGTATATCGGTCAGTTCTTCCTGCTGGTGTATCAGCGTCGCTTCACTCACTGCACGGGTATCCGGCCAGTCCAGGCCATAGGCAGCCGTTACCCAGGCGGCCCGTACTTCATATTTGGGGAGAGCCGGTTGCGCAGCGACAGAATGAATATAGATCCATCCTCCCAGCAGCAAAAAAATAAAATATAGGAGGGTTTTATTCGTCATAATATAGGCAAAGGTAGGAAAAGAATAAATATGAACTATTGAAAATTAATAGGATTATACTACATTTGTTCGTAAATTAAAAAAACAGCACCCCTCTATGATTACATTTGTGATTTGTCTGGTTGCCCTTGTGGCCGGATACTTTCTATATGGTAGCTATATCCAGCGGATCTTCGGCCCCGATCCGGCCCGGATCACCCCTGCCGTCTCCAAAGCAGACGGTGTGGATTATATACCCATGCCTGCCTGGAAACTCTTTATGATCCAGTTCCTCAATATTGCAGGGTTGGGCCCTATTTTCGGTGCCATTATGGGAGCCAAGTTCGGAACCGCCTCCTACCTCTGGATCGTACTGGGAAGCATCTTTGCCGGCGCCGTTCACGACTACCTGGCCGGTATGTTATCCCTGAGGAACGAGGGAGAGAGTTTGCCCGAGATAACAGGACGTTACCTGGGATTTACCACCAAGCAGATCATGCGGGTCTTTACCGTCCTTCTGATGATATTGGTCGGAGCGGTCTTTGTAGTAGGTCCTGCCGGCTTGCTGGCTAATATGACACCCTCCCACATGGATATCACCTGGTGGATCGTGATTATTTTCCTCTACTATATAATAGCCACGCTCTTACCGATCGATAAGATCATTGGCCGTATCTATCCCATATTTGCCATAGCCCTGATCTTTATGGCTATCGGTATCCTGGGAATGCTATTTGTCAAACATCCTCCCCTGCCGGAACTCTGGGACGGACTTCGGAATACCCACCCGGCTGCTGCTACCGTTCCCATTTTCCCGATCATGTTCGTCAGCATTGCCTGCGGAGCCATCTCCGGTTTTCATGCCACTCAATCTCCCCTGATGGCCCGTTGCATGAAGAGCGAAAGGTACGGCAAGCCGGTCTTTTACGGAGCTATGATCGTAGAGGGGATTGTAGCCCTCATTTGGGCCGCTGCCGCTACCTGGTTCTACCACGAGAACAGTATGAGTGAGATCAATGCCTCAGTGATCGTAGAGGCCATTACCAAAGACTGGTTAGGCGCTGTCGGTGGATTGTTGGCTATTCTGGGCGTTGTGGCTGCTCCGATCACTACCGGCGATACTGCTTTCCGCTCCGCCCGGCTGATCGTAGCCGATTTTATGAAGTTCGACCAGAAGCGGATCGTGAATCGCCTGTTGATCTCCGTACCGCTTTTTTTAGCTGCCTTTGGTATCCTGATCTACAGTCTGAGCGATGCTGCCGGTTTTGACAGGATCTGGCGCTATTTTACCTGGACCAATCAAACGCTGTCCGTATTTACACTCTGGGCCATTACCGTCTTTCTGGTACTGGCCCGTAAAAACTACTGGGTTACCCTGGTACCGGCTCTCTTTATGACCTGTATCTGTGTAACCTATATATTTATTGCTCCCGAAGGAGCCGCTCTTTCACAGCCGGTATCCTATACCATCGGGGCTGCGGCATTACTGATCGCTTTGATCTGGTTTATCTGCTGGAAAAAGCGGTCACAAAACATATAAATTATTTATGGATATGAAGAAATTAAGAAAGTCAACCTGGCTGACAGTGGTACTACTCCTGTATGTGACCGGTACTGCCATTTACCTGTTACCCAAGAATCAGGAGATGGGAGATACCGAAAAATGGGTGACCCTGGGCGGTGCTTATGTGATCGTATTGATCTTATGGTGGGTACTCCGGAAAAAAGAAGAGTATAAAAAACGCAGAGAAGAAGATATAAATCGGAATAAATAACAGAAAAACAGAGGTATGAAGAAGATTTTATTGATTATTTGCTTAGTGATCCCTGTACTCACTGTCCAGGCACAGTTCGAAAAAGGAACCCATTTCGTCAATCCGGGATTAACCGGTTTTGGTCTTAGCTATTCGGGAGCCGAAAAAACTCATTTTGGCCTGGAGGCCCAGGTAGGTACTTTTATGCTCGATAATGTAGCTGTTCTGGTAAACCTGAAAGGAGACTGGAAAAGCGGGGGCGGTACCTACGGATTAGGTGTAGGCGGACGTTATTACATCAATGATTCAGGTATTTACCTGGGAGGCGGCCTTAACCTGGAAAGATATACCGGTACGATAAGTGCAACCGATTTCAACCTGGGCATCCAGGTAGGATATGCCTATTTCCTCTCCAAAACCGTAACCGTCGAACCGGCTGTCTATTACAATCAAAGTTTTAATCACCACAGTGACTTTAGCAAATTTGGGGTAAAGATCGGCTTTGGATTCTATTTCTGATCGTTGAAGAGAACTCCCTGTCAGTGAGGGTGGGTAAAAAGTAAATCATTAATAAACTACTTTTTACCCACCCTCACTTTTTTCCCGGTATTTGTAAATAAGCCACCAGGTGTTTCGTATTGCCGGGTTGGGGAAGAGAAGGAATGTCTGCCACTACTCCCTGGGTGGTACCTACTGGAATGGAGAATAAACTCTCATACGAATTAAAAATGAAAAAAATCTCCCATTCTCCCACCAGGTATAGTTTTTGATTTGTAAATCAACGTGTTAATATGGTGGGAGATATAAAAAACATCTCCCACCATCTCCCATATCTCCCACCTTACAATCGTCGAGACGCAAATAAGGAGACGCAATATGGGTTTCTGTCATAGTTAAAACAGACGGCGGATGAATTTTTTTCACCCGCCGGTAAATTAAAACCACCCGCCGGTGGATGGATAGTCACCCGCCGGTGATTTTTTTCCGCCCGCCTTGTATTAAAAACTTAGTGAATCGTAAAAAAAATTAGTTTATTAGTGCCCAACGATTCACTAAGTTTTTTTGAAAATAAAC